>JADZCI010000259.1 GCA_020851655.1 Bryobacterales bacterium | reverse complement strand
TTCCATCTCCGGGTAAACGCTGCCGGTTACCGCGAAAAGATCGGGCAACCCGTCGTTGTCCAGATCTACGATTCCGGCGCCCCAGGCGACATAGCGGGTTTCGACCCCCAGCCCGCCGCTGATGGTCACGTCGTCGAAATTCGCCTTCCCGTCATTCCGGTAGAGCACGTTCGTGTCGTCGGCGAAGTGGGTCTTGAAGATGTCCAGGTGTCCATCGAGGTTGAAATCCCCAATGCCCAGGCCCATGCCGGCCTGCTCGTTTCCATCGGCGCTCAGGCCCACTCCACGCTCCAGCGCTTCGTCAGTGAAGGTGCCGTCGTGATTGTTCCTGAACAGCAGGCTCGGAGTCGAGTCGCAAGCCACGTAGATATCGGGCCAGCCGTCGCCATCGAAGTCCGCGGCAACGGTGGTCATGCAGTATCCGCTCGCCGTGGCAATGCCCGCCTGGCCGCTGACATCCTGGAAAACGCCTTTGCCGTTGTTCTTGTAGAGAAAGCAGCGGCCAGCGGGGAGACCCCTTGGTCCGCAGTGCACCGGAACGCCTTTCCAATTGCAGCTTGACGTCTTTCCCGGACGCGGTATCTTCTCGAAGTCAAACTGGAGGTAGTTCGAGACAAAGAGGTCGAGGTGGCCGTCCCTGTCGTAGTCGAGCCACGTGCAGCCGGATCCCCACCGTGTCTCGGAGCTGGCCAACCCCGACTCTTTCGTGACATCGGTGAATGTGCCATCGCCATTGTTGCGGAACAGCGCGTTCTGTCCCCAGAAGGCGATGAAGATGTCGTCAAACCCGTCGTTGTTGAAGTCTCCGACCGTCACGCCGCCGGCCCATCCCGCCCGCGTTAGCCCGGCTTTGGCCGTCACGTCGATGAAAGTGCCATCGCGGTTGTTCTTGTACAGCCGGATTGTGGCGCCGGCGGGCGTCTCGCCTACGCGCGATCCCGTGAGAACCAGGAGGTCCTGCCAGCCGTCGTTATCGTAATCGATGAATGCGGCGCCGCATCCGATGCTCTCGAGAATGTAATCCTTCTTCTCGATGCCGCCATAGATAATGGGTGCTTTCAGCCCAGCCTGGGCGGCAACGTCGGTGAACCTTGCGTTGAAAGGAATCCCTGAAGGCTTGCCGCGCGCGGTCGCCTTAACGCCACGAGAAGCCATCCCCTGGCCGCGGGCGGGCCGCCACGCCGCAAGACCGGCGAGCGTCAACCATTCGCGTCTGCTCAGATTGGCCGAACGCACCAGCCTCCTCATCTCTTTTCCAGGCGCCTGTCTGGCGCCGCGCTATTCTTTTGCCGGTTCATTCTCTCTAATGGCAAGCCGGTAACGTCCTCCTTCGGATTCCTGGCTTCTTTCCTCCTCGAGCAACTCCCGGACTCGACGCTGGAGGCGCGGGATCTCTTTGGTCCGTCCCAATCTCTGATAGGCCGTCATCAACTGATAGGTTGCGGTGCGATCACTGGGATCAAGACGGATGGCGGTCTCCAATTCAGGAACCGCTTTCGTAAAGTGCTGCTGAAGGAAGTAGACTTTGCCAAGCAATCCATGGGCGCGGGCGTCTTCCGGCGCCAACCGGATGATCCCGGTCAGTAGGGTCTCGGCTTCCTTCAACTCTCCAGGGCCGTTTCCCTTTTGCAAAATCGCCTGGGCCAACAGGGAAGCCGCTCGCGGGTCCGCGGGATCCTTCTGGTGCTGTTCGCGCATCAAGGCGATCGCCTCGTCGGCCGCATTGAACTGGAGCAGGGTAGCGGCCAACCCGACTCGCCCATAGGGTGTCTTGGGGTCGAGGGCTTCGGCGCGCTGAAATGCCGCCTCTGCTTCCTCCATCTTCCCGGCCCTGGCCTGCAACACTCCCTTCATCACCTGAATCTTGGCCGACTTGGGAATATTCTTCTCTCCTGCGCGCAACACCTCGATCGCCACCTGAAAGGCATTTCGCTCCAGGCAAATCGCGGCAAGGTCTACGTAGTGTCCTTCCTCGCCCGGGTAGATATCGATCGCCTGCCGCAACGTTTGAAGGGCTTCCGGCGTCTGGCCGTTCGCCTCATAAGCCTCGGCAAGCAGGCTCAGCGCGCCTGAGTCCGGAACGGTGCGCGTGCTCAGTGGTTTCAGTGTGGCAACCGCCTCGGAGTACTTCTTCGACTCGAATTGCGCCAGCCCCAGGTTGAGGCGCGTGTCGTCATCTTCGCGTGAGGCGAGCTGTTTGTGGAAGAGCGTCTCGGCCGCATCATACCGCTTCAGCCTGAAAAGGCAAACGGCGTACTGATCCCGCGCCAGGGGATTCGCAAGAATCTCATTCATTGCCTTGGCGGAGTGCGCGATTGTCCCGGCGCAGTCCTTGCGCTCGAAAGCGAGTGCGGCGAGCATGGCGTGAGCCGCGGCGAGACCGGGTTGCACCGCCAACAGCCGCTCCAGCGTGCGGCGGCATTCCGGATCTCCGGCCTGGTACTCGATCTGGCCTGCCGCCTGCAATGCCGGAGCAAACTTGGGCTGAAGCGCGAGCGCTTTCCGCAGCAACGCTAACGCCTCGGCATTCCTTCCCTGCATCTGATAGGCAAGCCCCTTCAAAGTCCAGACCTGGTAGTTTTGGGGGCTGGCCTTCAGGACGCGGTCACAAGACGCGATAGCCCCGTTCAGGTCGCCCAGCGTCAAGCGCTTCTGAATCGCGGCTACGCTGTCAGTCTGCGGCCAGAGCGGCTGTAGCGAAAGTAAGCAGGCCACGGCGGCGAGGCGGGACACTGCTGCCAGGCGCGCTGGGGTCATCGCTCACCATTGTGGCAAAGGGAAAGGGCCGCGATGCCCGGATCGTACCGTTCATTGCGGCCCTGTTTCTGATCAGAAGGAGACGCGCG
The DNA here is from genome assembly GCA_020851655.1 of Bryobacterales bacterium. GTDB lineage: Bacteria > Acidobacteriota > Terriglobia > Bryobacterales > Bryobacteraceae > JADZCI01. The sequence continues at coordinate 3,523 of JADZCI010000259.1, read as the reverse complement.
CGCCAATCTGAACGACGCGCGGCTGGCCCTGTCCAAGAATGCGGCCGAAGTTGAAGTCGGCCACATTCGAGTTGATGCCGCCAAGATTCACCCGGTTGATCGCGTTGAAAAATTCAAATTTCAACTGAAGATTGAAGGTTTCGCTGATGGCGGGAATCTTGTTGTTCTTGATGACGCTTGCATCGATGTTGATAAAGCCTTGCTGTCTGAAGTAGTTTCTCGGGCTGTTGCCCTGCTGGCCAACGGCCGGCGCGGTGAAATCCGAGGCCTTGTACGCGGGCTTGCCGGCATTTGCGCCCAGGAAGGAACCGCGGTCGTACTTGCTGGGCAGCCCCGAAGGTGCGTTCGGGAGGTCGAAGTTCGTGCCGTCCGCGTTGTAGTCCCCGCTGTTCGGGCGGAAGCCGGTGACAACGCCATTGGCATCCCTGATTGGGTTGAATGCGTTGTTGTTGCTGATCATGTAGGGAGTGCCGGACTGGAGGATCACGGTCGATCCGATTTCCCAGCCGCCGAGTACGTATTTGGCGATGGCATTATTCGACCACGGTGTCGGGAGACGGTACACTCCCGAGGCCGACACGCGATGTCGCACGTCGAAGTTCGCGTCGGCGCGGCGGTCTCCCATCTGGCGGGGATCCACTACGTCAGTGAAGCCCACCGAGCGCGATCCGCCTTGGAACAGGTCGGTGACCCTGCCCAATGTATAAGAACCCTGGATCGTACCGCTGGCGCCAAGATCCTTTCTCGCCGAAATGATCAGGGCGTTATACGTCATCTCGTTGAAGTTGGTGATGTATTGGATGTTGCCGAAGCTGGGATTCAACCGGTTGAGGGCGCCGTCGAGAAGGTCCCCTGGGAACCGGTTGTAGTTGGTCCCGACCACGCCACCCCAGGTACGGGAACCGCTGTAGTTTACCCCCACAACGGTTCGATTGCGCAGTTCCCGCTCGACGCCGAACATGTAGTTCACGGTCTTCGGTGTTGTGAGGTTCGGGTCGAGGCCGCCGACGCCGCTGTTGACGCCGACGATTCCTCCGCGCTCATCCAATTTGCCCGCCGGGATGGTGGGCAAATTGAAGCCGTAGTCGTACTCATCCTTGGTGCCAACCGTAAGAACCGGTTTCAGGGGCAGGTTGACCCCGGCGTTGGGGAAGATGAAGTTGGGTGGATTGACATTGACGCGATCCACTGTTTCGCCCAGTGTCACCCAGTCGTAATAGAGGCCAATACCACCTCGAATGCTCCATTTCCGGCTTGCTCCAGGTGCATAGGCGAAGCCCAGCCTGGGGCTGAAGTTCTTGTTCAGCCGCCCGGCAAATGGGTGCTCCAGTTGTTTGATTGCGGCGTCCTTCACCTGCGCATCGAAGGTGCTGGCTTTCGCCATGAACAGGTTGGTGACCTTCCAATCCCTGATGCCGGTCGGGTTGCCGAAGTCATCCCAACGCAGGCTCATGGTGAGGGTCAGGTTGGGCCGAAGACGCCATTCGTCCTGCACAAACACTCCGATCGTGTTCAGCTTGGCGCCGAAGGTGTAAGGCTTGCGCTGGCCGGTCAGCGGATCATAGGCGCTGTAGTTGGCCGTGAAGGGCTGATCGCGGGAAAGGTCAACCAGGTTCAGGAAGTTGTAGCTGGGTCTGCTGCCGGTGCCGTTTGACTGCGGAAAATCCGCGTAATCGTCGCCCCAATAGTACGTCCCGCCCATCTTGAGGGTATGCGTCCCCTTGACCCAGGTGACGACCTCTCGAAGGTTGTAATTGTGCTGGACGAACGTTCCGGCGAAGCCTGGTCCCAACCCGGTGCTGCCTTGAACGTCGATGCGGGGAATCCGGAACGGCTGGTTCTGGCCGTCGGAGCCCTGGACCTTGTTGCCCGAAAATCCAAACTCGTTCAACAGGGTCGGCTTGAATGTGTGCGTCCAGTTCGCCTGAAAGGCGTTGACGAAACGGGTGCTCTGATTGGTGAATCCCGGGCGGTTGACGAAATTCGGGTTCTCAGATTCTGTCCGGATGAACGTTCCGTTGACGCGGTCCTGCCCTTCGCGGAAGTACTGATCGCCACGGAAGTTGTACTGCAAGCCGTTCTTGAAGGGGGAGCGATTCCAGGTTCCCTGGACGAGCATCGGCAGGTCACACGGGATGTTGGCCATGTTCGGTCCGCCGCATTCCGCGCCCAGGACATCTTTGGCAGTCCGGAAGGAAGGATTCGTGATGACGGGCCCTTGAACCGGATAGTCCGTGAGGAGTTTCGTTCCAATTGAGTTGGGGAAAGTGCGCCTGGCCCAATCCACAAACTGCGGAGATTCGTAGGTTTCGACGCTCGTCGCCGAATCCTTTGAGCGCAGCATTTCGACCGACGAGAAGAAGAAGGTCTTGTTCTTGACAATCGGGCCGCCAAATGCGCCTGAAACGTTTTGCCGTGCGAACGGCGCATACTTTGCGACAAACGGAAGGCTCGTCCGCGCCCTCATGTCCTGGTTCGTATACCAGTAGTTGCCAGCCCCATGGAACCCGTTGGTGCCGGATTTGGAAGTAATGGACACAACGATTGAACTTCCCAGCCCTTGTTCGGCTTTGAAGGTATTGGTTTCGATGGCGACCTCGGCGACCGATTCCGGATTCATTCCAATGTTCGCCGTGCCGTTCATGATGTTGCTGGTCACGCTCAACCCGTCGACGTTGAACGTGTTTCCGTAAGCGCTTCTGCCGTTCGCGCTCATCCCCGAGTTGTACTCGGGGTTGAAGTTGTCCGCGGCGCTGTTGGTGCCGACAACGCCGGGCGCCAGAGACAGGAGCGCGAAGATGCTGTTGTTCTGCAGAGGAAGATCTCTGATCTTGCTCTGCTGCATCGTCAGTTGCAGCCGTGTCTCCGCCGTGTCGAGTGGAGGAGCTTCCGCCGTCACTTGTACTGACTCGGTGGCATTCTGGACTTCGAGCGCGAAATTCACGTCACGCGACTGGCCGGTGGTCAGGGGGAATTGAAGAGTCTTTGGCCGGAATCCCTTGATCTCCGCCGTGACCTCGTACTCTCCGGGAGCAAGGCTCGAAAAACGATAGAACCCTGCTTCGTTGGTTTTGGTCGTTTGCGATATGCCGGTTTGAGTGTTACGGATCTTGACTTCGACGCTCGGCACGACCGCCTGTGATGGATCCTGGGCGACGCCCTGGACGGAACAATTGAACTGCGCCCATGCCGGCACAGCCATCAGAAGCAACACGAAGTACGAACGTAGTGGCCTTAAAGACACGCTTACCTCCTCAACTTGGCGCTTTCGCGGATGGCGCGGAGACGTGAGAACTAGCATTGAACGATTAGGATGAGCGTATCATCACGCGGGGGGTGTCGCAAGGTGAAAATTTCACCTGCGAAACTTCATATCGCCGTTTGGATTGAAGATCGCCTCAACGGTCCAGCCCTGCGCATCAATACTATTGGCGGGCCGGAATCCAGACTTGCATCGTTGTTGTTTCCCGGTTCGTGAACGTGTAATACGGGATCAGCGTTATGGACCCGGGTTTCATCTTCG
>JADZCI010000258.1 GCA_020851655.1 Bryobacterales bacterium | reverse complement strand
CCGCGGACTTCAACCCTGTAATCTCCGAGCTGGAACCGGGTATCAGCGCTTCCAACTTGATGGTGTGAGTTACGTCCAGCCAGTTGGTGGGCGTGAACCGGACTGAGTTCTTCAGCTTGATCTCGCCATTTACGCCAGAATCGTAAACCACATCGAAAGACTTGGTCTCGAAACACCCAGGTTCACCCTGATGAATGCAAAGGTCTGTTCTAATCGTTGCCTTACCGCCGCCCGCGGGCGTAAATGTGTCCATCTCCACGTCAAACCCCGGAATGATGGGCGGGTACGGATCGATGGTGTAGCTGATCTTGTAAATGGCGGTATTACCGAGTTGCTTGGCCTGGTTGTAGAAGACGGCAAAATTCTCGGAGGTGAAGCCGAATGCCTCCGTGACCACCGCGGGAGGCGTCAGCATGATGTCCGCCGCCAACGCCTTTAGGGTTCCCGGAGCCTGATTGGCCTGGGAAGGAAACGAAATCAACTGGTATGTGAAATTCGTGTACGTCCAATCTCCCACACTGCAACCTTGACCTTTGAGGGTGTAGGTGTTGACGTAATAATCCAATGTTTGCCCGGTTGGGCAAGCTCCGACCGGGATTGAAGTGCCGTAAGCGCTGAGCGCCACGGCAAGCAAGACGAACACGACCAAGACGATCCGCATCATTCCTCCACTGAACATACTCGCTTGATTCTAGGCCGTATGTACGGCGAAAGTCAACGAAAGCGAAGCCTTCCACTAGTCCACCGGTACTAGAGAATCACCGCTTGTAACCGATCTTTCGCAACAGGCTATGGCGCCACTCGACATCCTGCGCGGCTTCGACACCTTGGGGCGAAGAACCATCAATGACCCCCAGAATGCCCCTGCCCTGTTCTCCCTGGGCTACGATTACCTCCACCGGGTTCGCGGTGGCGCAGAAGACCTGGACAACCTCCGGGACCTCCCTGATTCGATTCAGGATATTGATGGGATAGCCGTCGCGCATGACAATGACAAAACTGTGCCCGGCACCCACGGCAAGAGCGTTCCGGACGGCGCAATCGACGAGGTCCGTCTCGTTTCCGTCGCGCCGGACCAGGCACGCTCCGGAGGCTTCGCAGAAGGCCACGCCAAATTTCATGCTGGGTACTGTACTTACTATGGCTTCATAGATATCTTCCACCGTCTTGATGAAATGACTCTGCCCCAGAATGATGTTGGCGTTTTCCGGAATCTCGAGGCGAACGGACAGTAGCTCCATGGAGACCCTTATACTACCTTTGTGGATTGGCCCGCCGGTCCAGGCGAACTGGACGACCTCCTTTTGAAGCGCCTGGCTTCGAGCCCCCAGGGACGGACATCCTTCAAACACCTGCTGCGCGAACTGGGTGCGCGAGGTGAGCAGAGGGCCAAAGTCGAAGAGGCGCTCGACAGGCTGGCGGGTAAGGGAAAGTTGATTGAGACGCGGAGCGGGCATTATGTTCTTCCGCGCTTCACGCGGGAGTATGCCGCCGGCCGGCTGAGCATACACCGGGATGGCTATGGGTTCGTCATCCCGGACGAGGCGCCCGCCGGCATACATGGCGACATCTTTCTTCCGCCCGCGGCGGCCCGCGCCGGACTCCATGGCGACCGCGTCATCGCCAGAATTACGCGCGTATACGAAGGCCGCGCCGAAGGTGAGATTTTCCGGATCCTCCGCCGTGCTCACACAACCCTGGTAGGCGAATTCAAGGTGGGGCGCAAGTACAACTACGTGGTTCCACAGGAGACGCGGATTCGCCATCAGATCATGATCCCGCCGGGTTATGAGATTCCGCCAGCGCACAATGCCGACCGCACCGGCGCCGTTCCAGCGCTGGCGCCGGAGGACGGCACGATCGTCGATGTCGAGATCCTCGAGTTTCCCGAAGGCGATGAAGCCGCCATCGGGCGGGTGATCGAGGTGCTGGGCAACCCGGACGATTTCGGCGTGGACGTCGAAATCGTGATTCGCAAGCATCACCTTCGCCACCGGTTTCCGGCTGACGTGCTGGAGCAAGCCCAGCGCATCTCGCCGGTGATCCGCGCCGAGGAGTTGAAGGGGAGGACCGATTTCCGCGACCTGGAAATCGTTACCATTGACGGCGAAACCGCCCGTGATTTCGACGATGCCGTATGGGTGGATTTGCTGGACAACGGCAACTACGCGCTACAGGTGCACATCGCCGACGTCAGCCACTTCGTAACACCCGGTTCGCCCATCGACCGCGAGGCGGCGCTGCGGGGAACGAGCGTTTACTTTCCGGACCGCGCGGTTCCGATGCTTCCGCTGGAACTATCGACGGGGATCTGTTCGCTGATGCCCGGCGCCGGCCGCCTGGTCATGTCCGCGTTGCTCGAGATCGACCATCGCGGCGATGTCGTTCAACAGCGATTCTGCCGCGGCGTCATCCGCAGCGTGGAGCGCATGACGTACACCAACGTTCACCTGCTGCTCGAAGGCGACCCCGGAATCCGAGAGCGCTATCAAACGCTCGTGCCGCGATTCGAGCTGATGAAGGATCTGGCGTTGATTCTCAACCGCAAGCGTGTCAGGCGCGGCTCGATCGACTTCGACCTGCCCGAGCCGTTGATCCTGTTCGACGAACAAGGGGCGATGACGGGAATCGCGCGCAGCCCGCGCAACATCGCGCACCGCATTATCGAGGAGTTCATGCTCGCCGCCAACGAAGCCGTCGCCGGGAGGCTGGAATCGGCGGGGATCGAATCCATTTACCGGATCCATGAACCGCCGGACGCCGCGCGCGTTTTCGAGTTCGAAGAAGTTGCCGTCCGCTTTGGTTACTCCCTTGGGGTGGCCGCCCTGCCGGTCAGGCGTTTCGATCTATCGGCGCGGGGCGCGGGCGGCCGGGGCGCCCGGCGTGAGACGGCGGTTCCCGATGAACGCTTCACCATCACCTCGCGCCAATATCAGAAGCTCGTCGCCAGGCTGGAGGGCCGCGCCGAGGAGCGCATTCTCAGCTACCTGATGCTGCGTTCTCTCAAGCAAGCGCGGTACAGCACCAGGAATGTGGGTCACTTCGCCCTGGCGGCAGCGGCCTACACGCACTTCACTTCGCCCATCCGGCGCTACCCGGATTTGCTTGTCCACCGGTTGCTGGGCTCGCTTCTCGACCACCACGCGCCGGAACCGGCGCCTCTGCGGGACCTGGCTGAGTCCTGTTCCGACACCGAGCGCAGGGCTGCCGAGGCGGAGCGGGAACTCGTCGAGTGGAAAAAGGTGAAGTTCATGACCGAGCGGATTGGCGATCAGTTTCCCGCTTTAGTCGTGAGCACGACCAGGTTTGGGCTGTTTGTTGAATTGGATGATTTGTTTGTGGAAGGCTTGGTTCCAATTGAAACGCTTCCTGGAGACCGCTACAACTACCAGGACACAGCCCGGAAGATCACGGGCGAGCGGACACGCCGGCAGTTCTCGATAGGCGACCGCGTGACGGTCCAACTCGACCACGTCGATGGCGTGGAAAAGAAGCTGTATTTCTCGGTTGCCGACCCGGTGGCGGAGAAGCCGCGAAAGCGCCGCAAGTGACCCGCAAAGGGATGTGTACGTCCGTTTTGATCCCTCGAAGACAGGGCTTATACTAACAACTCAGTGGTCCGTCCCATCCTGTTTCTTGCCGTCTTCGCCGTGGTGCTAACCGCGGCCGAATCCACGCCGAACCAACTCAGTCCGGAGGAAGCGGCAACGGGCTGGGTGCTGTTGTTTGACGGGAAGACCTTCGATGGGTGGGTGCTTCGCCCCAGTGACGCGCCGCCGCTTTGGGTGATCGAAGACGGGTGTCTTCATGTCATTCCGCAGGGGGCGATTCCTGAAAGCACGTTGCGCCAGCGGCGGAGCGACTTGCTGACCAGGGAAACGTTTCGCGATTTTGATTTCCGGTTTGAATGGCGCGCGGCGCCGGCCGCCAATAGCGGCGTCAAGTACCGGTTGATGGGTGGCTGGGGACGCAAGGTTGAGCCTCGCGCCGGAGAAGCTGAAACGGGTTTTCTGACCGACCTTTCCGCGCTGCGAACGATTTCCTCAACCGGAATCGAGTACCAGATTTCCGACGACGAGCATGAGAAGGACGCGCTGAGCACGCCGCTCCATGCCGCTGGGGCGGTCTACGAGTATGTTCCGGCGAAGAAGTCCCACCCGGCAGTCGCGTTGCGGTGGCACGAGGCCCGAATTCTCGTCCGGGGCACGCACTTTGAACACTGGCTGGACGGAGAAATCGTGGCATCCGGTGAATTTGACTCCAGCGAGTTTCGCGCGGCGCTTGCCGCCACCAAGCGCGAGAACTTTCCGCGTCTCTTCAAACCGTATCCCGATCATGAGACTCCCATCGCGCTGCAGCACCATCGCACGGAAGTCTGGTTTCGGAACTTGAAGGTGCTTCGCCTCGAACCCAAATGAGGCGGCGCGGGCCGTTCCGGTTCCCGGATCCCGCCAAAGCGCCCAGGGGCGGACTTGTTGCCGTCGGCGGGGATTTGTCAGTGGAACGGCTGCTGGAAGCTTACGACACCGGAATCTTTCCCTGGTACAGCGACGGCGAACCCGTGCACTGGTGGTCACCCGATCCCCGCGCGGTCATGGATGTGCAGCACCTGCATGTCTCGTCCAGTCTCTCGCGGGTCCTCAGGCAGGAACGGTTCCGCGTAACGTGGGACCACGCATTCCGTCAGGTGATGGAAAACTGTGCCGCCGGGCGCCGCGATGGAACCTGGATCACCAGGGACATGCTGGAAGCATTCTGCCAGTTGCACCGGTTAGGCCATGCGCGCTCCATTGAAGTCTGGCAGGGCGGCACACTCGCCGGAGGTCTCTACGGCGTAAAGCGTGGTGCGGCTTTCATGGCGGAGAGCATGTTCCACACGGTGACCGACACCTCTAAAGTGGCTTTGGTCGCGGCCCTGAGGACGCTTTTCGGCGCCGGCGCCCGGCTCTTTGACGTACAGTTCCTCACCCCGCACCTGGCGTCGATGGGCGCCTACACGATTTCGCGGGGGGAGTATCTTCGCCGGCTCACTGCGGCCGTCGGCCGGGATGCGAAATCATTTGAATTTCAAGCCCGCCGCCGCGGGGAAGGGCATTGACTGAAGCAACTCCGGAACTCTGGATAATTTGGGCAGGCAAAAGTCGGCGTTCACGGCCGCGCGCTCGATTTCCTGCAAGTTCGATACCTTGGCGAAGTCAACCGGCTGAGCCACACTGACGCCGACAGACAGGAAATAATCCTCGTACTTCATCCCATCGCCTCCGATGGGTCCTCCAAAATCCACCCATGCCGCGGGCACGCCGTAGGCGTGAGCCGCGATCAGACCATGCAGGGAACTGGAGAGAACGCACTCGCACGACACCAGGGCGTCCACCACGTCTTCCGGGCTCTCCATAATATTGATCAGCCGCGACTGGGCAGACAGGGATCCTTGCATGCGGCTCAGCACCACTTGATCGACGTAGTGAGGAACAATGCCGAACCGGTATGCTTTCCTGGCGCGCGGCTTGTACACAAGCGGCAGCAGCATGGCGGGATCTCCCAGCGCCGGGCTGCTGTTGTTGCCGCAACGGTGTGCCTGGTCCCGGCTCAGCGGTCCCCGAGCCGCTCGGATGTCGGTCTTGGGATTGACGCAGTCCGTGCGGCTTGCCAGTCCGGGTCCCCAGGCGACGCACCGTTCATCGCACCAATTCAGAATGCTTCCGATGGCGACAATCTTGATTTCCGGCTCCGAGATTCCGGTGAATACAATGGAACGGCCTGACAGTTTAGCCAACAAATACAAGTTGCAGTTGTCGCCGAAGTTCGCATTCGGCATCCAAAACGCGCAAAGACGACCCGATTCATCCATCCGGGAGTCAACTTGCTCTGAAGATCATGTTCTCGGCGTTCCTGTGAACTTCACTGTACCCCTGTTTGGTTAAGTGCTGAAGAAAGTTCTTCTCTTCTTTGCCGTTCCATTCAAGACAAACGACCTTGCAAGCCAAGGATGGGAAGTCGAATTGTGAAACGATGTCCCACACGTTGCCTTCCGTATCGATGTTGATGAAGTCGAAGGTTTTGTATGGACACCGCCGCAGCAGTTCAGCTACCGAGACCACTTCGACCTGGAGGGGAGTGAATTTGGAGCCGTAGGCGTCGACCCACTTCTGCGTCTCGCCCTTCACCAGCGTTGAGATCGCGTCTCCGCCGGAATCCCAGAAGACTTGCGTTCCATTCTCGGTCCCGACGCAGACCGGCAGCAGGACGACTTCCTTGTCGGCGCCGTACTCTTTCTCGAAAGCTTCTCTGAGTGACGGAGAAGGTTCGACGAAGACTCCCTTGTACCCAAGTTCATACAACCGGCGCGTGTTGGAGAACTGAAACGGATGGAATGCTCCGATATCGAGGAAAGTCCCTCCCGCTCTTTCTCCCAACTCTCGGCAGATGATGAGATCCTCACCGCTCTGGCTGTATGAATTTTGAACTGCTGACATTACTGTGACTCGATCTCCAATCGATTGACGCAAATCACGTCGAAATCGACGAAAACTGCCGGTGCGACGGCAAAATTGTTGCTGAAGTAAATCGCCCGAAATCCCTGCTCTTCGATCCAGTTCAGCATCGCACCCATTGGTTTCTGGCCTTCATACAAGGGGACGCTGCACAACTCGACGTGGAGCAAGCGGAACTTG
>JADZCI010000257.1 GCA_020851655.1 Bryobacterales bacterium | reverse complement strand
TCATTGGGGAGTTCCGCACGCGGCATGGCTGCGGCATGAAGCAGGTCTATACCTGGGCAGCGGTAGACCGGGGCGATCTGAATCGCTGGAAAAACAGCGATCCCAGAATTCCAGACGGTGGCGAGCCTGCGCTGCGGATCGAGCGCCTCCTTCAGTTGGACCAGCGATCCAGGGCCTGATTTCTCTCCCATCATTTTTCCCATCACTCCCAACGTTGATCCCCAACATACCCTTCGCTCGATTATGGGCGTGTGCAACCCATTCGAACAAGCGCGGAGAGCCGGGAAACAGGCGGGCCGGCGATTCAAACCCTGCTGGACGAGCGCGACGTGGCGCGGTGGATTCGCGTCTCCGTGGCCACGCTCCGCTACTGGCGTGGCGAAGGCAAAGGCCCCCGTTACCGCAAGGTCGGCCAACTCGTTCGCTATGCCCCGTCGGATGTTCAGGACTGGCTGAACACGCGGCCCACCGGCGGCGAGGGTGTGGGCGAGGAGGCTTCCCGTGCCTGAAGCCGCCTTCGCCGAAGTCGATGCCGGACGCATCCTGCTGCGCACGCCGTTCTCGAACCTCGTCCTCTGCAAGCGGATCCCCGGGGGATCATGGGATGCCAGGCGCCGCATGTGGGCGTATCCGGCGACTCCAGCCCATGCTCGCCTGATCCGCTCGTCGATCCCTCGCCTGCAATTCAGCGACCGGTTCGTTGCACTTCTGAACCTCAAGCCATCGGACAAGGCCCAGGCGCAACCGGCCTCGGCTGCACCGGCCCGGACGGAGACCGCCCTTGAACTCCCCGCCGCGCTCAAGACCAAACCGTGGCGGCACCAGATCGCCGCGTTTCAGTTCACCATGGAGCGCTTGCTGCGCGGCGCGGGCGCCGCTCTGCTCGCCCTCGAAATGGGCGTGGGCAAGACGCTCGTCGCGCTGATGGTGCTGGCGGCGCTCGCCGCGAAACGGATCCTGATCTGTTGCCCGCTGCGCGTCGTGCCGGTTTGGGAATTGCAGATCGAGCGCCACCTGGATCTCCCGCTGATCGTCGTCACGCTGGACGATAACGCCGGCAGCGTCGCGAAGAAGAAGAGTCTCGCCGAGGAGAAGCTCCGGCTGGCCGAGACAACCGGACGGCCGCTCGCCGTCATCATCAACTACGACTCGGTCTGGCGCAGCCCTTTTGCGGACTGGGCGGAAGCGCAGCAATGGGATCTGATCATCGCCGATGAGTCCCATCGCCTGAAGGCGCCCGGCGGGAAGGCGAGCCTGGCTTTTAAGCGCCTGCGCCCGCACGCGCGCGCCCGGCTGGCGCTCACCGGCACTCCAATGCCGCACAGCCCGCTCGACGTCTATGCGCAATTCAGATTCCTGAACCAGACGATCTTTGGGCCATCATTCGCGGCCTTCCGCCAGAAATACGCCGTCATGGGAGGATTCCAGCGCAAGCAGGTGACCGGCTTCCAGTGCCTGGACGAACTCGAAGCGCTGATGCGAACGATCACCTATCGAGTGTCGAAGGACGTGCTCGATCTGCCGCCGGAGACGCATGTCACTTACTACTGCGAGCTTTCGGGCGAAGCGCAGCGTGTTTATCGCGACCTCGAGGATGACTTTGTCGCGGAGGTTCGCGACGGCAGGATCACGGCCAGCAACGCCATGGTGAAGTTGCTTCGTTTGCAGCAGGTCGCCGGCGGATGGGTCAAGACCGACGACGGCCAGTATCATCGCGTGGATTCGGCCAAGCAGAAACTGCTCGCGGACACCCTGGAGGATATCGGCCCCGAGGAGCCGGTCGTCGTTTTCTGCCGGTTTCACGCGGACCTGGACGCGGTTCACGAAGCCGCAAAATCCGCCGGTTTCAGCAGCCTCGAGCTTTCCGGCCGCCGCGATGAGTTGAAGCCGTGGCAGGACGGGCAGGCACAGATCCTCGCGGTACAGATCAGCGCGGGCGGCGTTGGCGTCGACCTCACGCGCGCCCGTTATTCCATCTACTTTTCGCTCAGCTTTTCCCTGGGCGAATACGACCAGGCTTTGAGCCGGGTTCACCGTCCCGGCCAGACCCGCCCGGTGGAGCACATCCACCTGGTGGCGCGAAACACGGTGGATGCAAAGATCATGCGCGCGCTTGAAAAGCGCGCCGAAGTCGTAACGGCCATCTTAGCCGAGATCCAAGGCGGGGCCGAAACCAAAAACTAACTGGAAGAAAGGACGCTCGCAATGAACATCGAGCAGTTGAAGGAGTTCGTGTGCCTGGAAACGCGCAAGCGCGAACTCGACTCGGAACTCAAGGCAATCGCGGCGCGAATCGACGATCTGGAACAGGCCCTCGTGCCACAGTTTCTGTCCGACGGCGTGGCCTCGATGAAGGTCGATGGGCGGACGGTGTACATCGCCCAGGACATTCAGGCTTCCCCGGCCAACGGCCGCGCCGAAGTGATCGGCGCGCTGAAACAATCCGAGCTCGGCCAGTACGTCTCGGAGAACTACAACACCCAGTCGCTCCGCGCGTTCGTGCGCGAGGTAGCCGAGGAGGTGCGGCTGCGGTGCCGGCAGCAGGACCGGTTGTTCACCGAGGAAGAAGTCCGCGTGGCGCTGCCGCCACCGCTCGGCGACACCCTCAAAATCGCGTTCGTTCATTCCCTGCGCAGCAGGAAAGCCTGACAAGGAGAAAACACAGCATGTCTACCGATCTCATTCACATTCAGACGCCGCGGGCGTTAGCCGCGCTCGAAGGCAACCTGGACGCTATCAACGAAGCCATCGCCACGAACATCAGCGGCGGCGGCATCACGGATTTCGACCTGCCTCGCGTGAAGATCTCAGGCGGCGCCAGCCCGCGCTGGATCGTTCCCACGCTCGAAGGCGAAGAGACCCTGGCGCGCATCGACGGCGTCATCGTCTATGCCCGCGACACCCGGGTCTACTACCGGATGGCGTTCGGCAAATCGAACGGCAAGCAGCCGCCCGATTGCACTTCCGCCGATGGCATCACCGGCAAGGGCAAACCGGGCGGCGACTGCTCGCGATGCGCGCTGGCGGAATACGGCAGCGCGGAGGAGGGCGCCGGCCAGGCCTGCAAGCAGGTGAAGCAGATCTTCATCCTTCGTGGCGACCTCTTGCTGCCCGAGGTGGTGTCGCTGCCGCCGACGAGCCTCAAAGGCGCGCGGCAGTTCTTTCTCAAGCTCACGACGCAGGGCATCCCGTATTACCAGGCCCTCATCGGTCTCGAACTCGAGAAGGCGCAGAACGCGGGCGGCATTCAGTACGGCAAGGCGGCGCTGAAGTTCGTCCGCAAGTTGACGCCGGAAGAGGCCGGCCGCGCCCAGCAGTATCACGAGCTCTGCCGCACACTTGCCGTCCGCGTCCCCACAGGCCTCGATCCCGAAGCGCGGGAGCAGGCCGGTGGGCAGGGTCCGTCCAGAGGGAGATGCGCGATGAACGAGTTTGCGATCCTCGCTCTCCCGGCGGCGATATTCATCCTGCTGCTGTGGCTATCGCCCTCATCAAGCAAGCGCCGGCCCGTAACCCTTTGGCTCGCCCGCCTTTTACGGCGGGCGGGCCGGTGGCTGTGGGCACTGGGAGAAGCCATGGAGGTCGGCTTCTTTCACGGGATCAAGGTGCGCAAGCGCATCAGCCTCGATCTTGACTCGACCGAACCGGGAGGCCCGGCATGACGCGGCGGGCCTCCCCACGGGAATCGGCCATCGTCGCGGCCATCGTGCAGGCGCTTCGATCCGTACCTGACCTGGTGGTACGCAAACGCTGGGGCAGCGAAATGGCGACCGCCGGCGACCCCGACCTAACTGGCTGCTATCGGGGCCTTCACTTCGAACTCGAGGTGAAGGCCCCCGGTGGCCGCCTCACCCGAATCCAGCAGGTGCGCCTCGATGAGTGGCGCCGCGCCGGCGCACTCACTGGTGTTGTGCGGAGCGCCGGGGAAGCGCGGCACATCCTCGGGATCACCAGCGGCGCACCAACTTTCCAGGACCGCGCGGGCATCGCTCCGGCCTTGGAAACGGCGGAAAGCCAGCGGGAGAAGCTCCCCGCACGCGGAGCAAAAAAGCCCAATGCCGACGAGCAGGCGGGCGACTGGGGAGATTAGATGGCGACCGCACCCGTGTATAGCTTGGCAGGCTGGCGCAAGTACCGCGAGGATCGAGAGAAACCTGAGGTGGGGGCATCCGCTCCCACCCTCGCCAATATCCCGGCGGACGCCGAAATGGACGAGGGGATTGTCCTCGGCTGCTGGAATGGTGAGCGGTTCGTGTCGTGGCAGAAATGGCTCGCTACAGCGCCTATCGTGCGTGACCCTCAACCTGAGGCGCCGGCGATTCCGGCGGACGCGCGGTGCGTGAAGGCAACCTGCGGCGGCGCCCCTGTCTGGCTCGTGCGCGAAGGGGATCGCTGGCTGATGTACGCCGGCACGCGGTCATCTCGCCGCCGCGATTTCGCTTCTCCATTTTTGAACCATGCCCAGAGGACGGCGGAAGCCTGGTACGGTCACGCGGCAAGCGGCTGGCAAGCCGGAGGAAAAGAATGAATTCGCAATCCTTTTTAGATCTTCTTTGGGCTAATAAGCCCGAGCACCTTCGCATCCTTATCTGGACTCTTCAGGACAAGCGCTCACACTGGTGCCGCAGTACGGGCGAAGCCGCCGCGGTCGTGGCAGCGTGCGGCGCGATGGACACCTACGTTGGTGTCGGGCTCTCTCCGGAGGATTTTGGCGCACACCAGCGTTGTCCGGCGGATCGTATCGCCGGGATCGCGGCACTGTGGGCGGATTTCGATCTTTTATCCGATGCGCACGCGAAGAAGGCGTTGCCGGCGACGCTCGCCGAAGCGTTGTCTGTAATCCCGGCGCAGTTCCCGCCCACGGTCACCGTTGCCACGGGCAACGGCGGCCACGCTTGGTGGGTGCTGAAAGAGCCGCTGATCTTTGAGAGCGACCAGGAGCGCGCTCATGCGGCCGCTGTCATCCACCGGTGGCAGACGATGCTGCGGTTCGCCGCCGCGAACCGGGGCTGGGCATTCGACCGCCTTGCCGATCTGCCGCGCGTCCTCCGGATTCCCGGCACCCGCAATTTCAAAGACCCAAAAGCGCCGAAGCCGGTCGAAGTGCACGAACTGACTGACCGGCGGTACAACCTTTCCGATTTCGAGGATCTGCTCGACGGCATCGGAATCCCAGGTCCGGACTCCCAGGCGCAGACCACGCGCAGTTTCACCGAGATCGCGCCAGACAGCGGTCTGGCCGTCAACCTGAACGCGCAGGCGCCGGAAGAACTGATCCGGCGGTGGGCCGACGCCGACATGCGCTTTCGGAATACATGGTTCCGCCAACGCCACGACTTGAAGGACCAGTCGCAGAGCGGGTACGACCTGGCGCTTGCCGACTTCGGAATCGACGCGGGCCTCGAGCCACAGCAGATTGTCGATCTGATCGTTCACCATCGCCGCCTTCACAATCAGAAGCAGCGCACGCGCGGCGATTACTTCGAGCGGACGCTGTCCCGCGCCGCAAACCGCGCCGAACGCGCAGCGGCTGATGATCCACCGGCCGCGCAACCGACCGGGATCGCCGGTCACACCGTTCCAAAACAGGAACCCGAGCCGGCTCCGGTGCAGGGGCCTGGCGCGCCCGCGGAGCCCGCCGATCCGTTGGCTGCCAAAGCGGCGCTGTGCGAATCCATTTCGGCCACGCTCGGCATCCGGATCCTGCGCCTCGTCAAGATCACCGGAAAGGAGCCGACCTACCAGATCGAGTTAGAGCGCGGCCGCATCGAGCTCGCCAACGTCTCCGGCCTCATCGAACAGAAGTCACTACGGCTCGCCATCGCGAGCGCCGTCAACAAGATCATCCCGAAGATCAAGCCGCGCGTGTGGGAACGCTTGGCTCAGGCAATGCTCGACGCGCTGATCGAGCGCGAAGGCGGAGTCGAGACGGAGTTCGAAGGAGCGATGCGCGTGAACCTCGGGCACTACCTGACCGAGACTGCGTTCATCCCAGGTATCGAGGGGCAGCCGTCGCACGCGATCCGGCGGCCGATGATCATCGGCGACCAGGTCGCGGTGAACTCGGTCGATCTGCAGCTCTATCTCAACAAGACCTTCGGACAGAACTTGTCGGTGAAAGCCATCGCCTCGATGCTTTCCGCAATCGGGGCACAGAGCATCCGGGTGCGCGGCGCGAAGATTCGCGAGCAAGGCCGCTGGCTGCTGCCGCGCGATCAGTTCGACCCCGCCGATTTCACCGCGCAGGGGCAGGAAATCCGCGAAGAGGAAGAAGCCTATGTCGAATCCGAATGAGCAGGCCTGCGGCACGCTCGAAGAGATCGGGCAGCGAGACCATTCCATCACGTCCGAGTACCGGATCTTCGGCCCGCCCGGCACGGGCAAGACAACCAATCTGACCCGCCAGATCCGCCGCGCCGTGGACCGGTTTGGCCCGGACGCGGTGCTGATCACGAGTTTCTCCCGCGCCGCCGCCGCCGAACTGGCTGGGCGGGAGTTGCCCGTCGAACCCGATAGAATCGGGACGCTCCACTCGCACTGCTACCACGCGCTCGGCGGGCCTCGGATCGCCGAATGCAACGTCGACGAGTGGAACAAAGAAAACCCGCACCTCCAGATCACTCCGAAGAAGAAGCAGGGCGTGCTCGATGGCGCAGGACACGCTGGAAGACGATAGCGAGGGCCGGAACGAGGGCGACCATTGGCTCGAGGATCTGAGCCGGTATCGTGGCCAGATGCTGCCCCCTGGCGCCTGGCCGCCGGCCCTGCGGCAGTTCGCGACCAGGTGGCAGGCCTACAAGGATGCCAACGGCCTGCTCGATTTCTGCGACACGATCGAACGCTGCCTGTTCGATGTGCGCATCGCGCCGAAGCGGCCATCGGTAATCTTCGCCGACGAGGCGCAGGATCTCAACCGGATGCAGTTGAGGCGACGACGATCAGACCATCTACTCCTTCACCGGCGCGTCTCCGGAAGCCATTCTGAACCCGGAGATCCCGGAAGACCACAAAATCATTCTGAAGCAGAGTTACCGCGTTCCGCGCGCCGTCCACGGCGTTGCGAACGCACTCATCCGCCAGGTGAGCAAGCGACAGGAAAAGGAGTACCTGCCGCGCGCCGCCGTCGGCCTGTGCTCGACGGCTTCGGGCACCTGGGAGACGCCTGAATACGGCGTGCTCCGGACCGCAACCGAACATCTCGAGCGCGGCCGCAGCGTGATGTTCCTGGCGGCCTGTTCCTACATGCTGCGGCCTATCATTCAGGTGCTTCGCAAAAACGCGATCCCGTTCCACAACCCGTACAGGCGCAACAACGGTTTTTGGAATCCGCTCCGCCTCGGCCGGCGCGGCTCGACGGCCAATCGCGTTCTGGCATTGCTCGTGGCGCATCCGGACTTCGGCAAGGGCCACAGGGAATGGACCGCTGGAGATTTCGTGCTGTGGGCCGAATGGCTGATCGCAAAAGGAATTATGAAGCACGGCGCAAAGACCCACCTTCGAAATAAGGACGCCTCGCAGCCGCTCGCGATCGCCGATCTCGAGGCCATCTTTGAGACGGCGGCGCTCGAATCGCTGCTCGCCTGCTTCGAAGGGGATCACCGGGCGCTGCTCCACTGGTGGCGTATTCGCGTGAACGGCGCCATGCAGAACCGCATCCAGTTTCCGGCCGACATCGCGCACGTGCGCGGGCCGCAAGCCTTGATGGAAAGCCCGCAGGTCATCGTCGGCACGATCCATTCGGTCAAAGGCGGCGAGGCCGATGCCGTTATTCTTTTCCCGGATCTGAGCCAGGCCGGCGACGCTTCCTACCAGCGTTACGGTCCTCCCCGGGACTCTGTGATTCGCCAGTTTTACGTGGGCATGACGCGCGCCCGCGAGGCGCTCTACATCGCCAGCCGCGCGAGCACCATGGCGGCGCACCTATCCGCGTAGGTCGTTGAGACGATTGGACTTGAACGATATGCACGACGAAGGTACCCTTCATGCCCTGACGGGAGGTTTGAAGGCAAAAGTGCGCGTGCAGCACCCCAAGATTCTGGAGGCGAAGTTCCGCGAAGGCTGGAAGTGGTTTTTCCGCTACTACGCCGACGAGGTTCAGGCGGACGGCTCCGTCAAGACGGTCCGCAAGAAGCAGGCAGTGGGTTTCAGCCGTGGCGATGAAAAGATCACGAAAAAGGAGGCCGAGGTCGAGCGTGACAAGTTTCTCCGGAAGTTGAACGCGCCGACCATCGAGGATGCCGTCGAGAAGATCGCCGAGACCGGCGTCGCGTTGATTCGCGATGTGGCGCGTATGTTTGAGGAGGGCTACCTCAGCCGGGAGAAGCAACTGGCAAAGGCCACGCGAGACAAGTACCGCCATCTTCTCAACAGCTGCATCGTCCCCAAGTGGGGAACATTACGCCTCAACCAACTGCGCCCGCAGGCCGTCGAAGACTGGCTGCATTCGACGTTCGATTCCTGGTGGACCATGTACTCGGTTCGCGCCACGCTGAGCCAGCTCTACTACTATGCCGAGGGCCACGGACTCTGGGAAGAGGGCCGCCGCAGCCCGGCCAGCAAGGCAAAGCTCGGCCGTAAGCGATATTCGAACGAGCGTCGAATCCTTAGCTTCGAAGAGACCGCGCGCGTGCTCGCGCGAATGAATCCGGAAGAGCGCCTCGTGATCGAGTTGTGCATCGCCACCGGCGTTCGAATCTCGGAGGCGCTTGGTTTGCAATGGAAACACGTGAATCTGGGCGCTGCCACCATTCGCATCGAACAGCGGGTGTGGCACCAGGAGGTTGGGCCGCCGAAGACGGAAGCGAGCCGCCGCATCCTCGGACTGGGCGATCTCGCCGTCCGGCTCCGCGAAGAGGCTACTCGCCGGGCCGCAACGCCGGACGATTGGGTATTTCCGCAGAAACACGCTCCAGGGCGGCCGATGTGGGACTCTACGGTGCGCGAAGCATTGCATGAGGCCGCCAGGGCGGAGGGCTGCGACTTCCGCGGCCTGGGCGCGCACACCTTCCGCCGCGCGAACATCACGTGGCGCCAGGAAGTCGGCGGCAGCGCGATCGAGGCGTCGAAAATCGCCGGACATTGCAGCCTCGAGATGACGAGCCACTACACCTTCGTCGCGCCGGAACGCCAGAACGAACTCACCCGGCGCATCCAGCAGAAGCTGGCAGCAGCCGCCAAGCCGGAGGAAAAGCCGGCCGAGCCGCAGTTGCCGCCGTCCAACACACCGCCCGCCGCTCCGCCAGCGCCCGAAACGCCACCAAACGGTGGCATCGCGATCTCCGTGACAACGATGATCCAGTAAGCGCGTCTGCCGTCGAGCGCCGGCTGCGAAGGACCTTGGAATCGGGGTGCCCTGACCAAACCTCGCCCAATAGCTGGATGCAGGTCGGCATCCGCCCGAAATGGATCCTCACCCGCATGAACCGCTTTGTGGATTATACGGCGTCGCCGTATAATAATCTTGTGCGACGCGTCATCCGAAGCAGCCGCTATGAACGGGCCGCCGCCCGCCTGTTGCGGCCCTCGGTACAACAGGAGATGGAGGAAGAGATCGCCGTCGAGCCTGAACGCCATCCCGTTATCCCGGGCACGGGCGGGTTTCGGAAAGCACGGTGGCGCCGGCCCGGCAGAGGCAAGAGTGGCGGCGTTCGAGTGATCTACTGCTTCATGGTCCGGCCCGATCTCATCTTCCTCGCCGACCTGTACGCAAAAAACGAGAAGGAGAATTTGACCCATGCGGAAAGAAATGAACTCCAAGAAATCGCCGCGGAAATCCAGCGGGAGTTCGGCGGCTAAGTCCGGGCGCCAGATTGAATCCTCGCTTGGGCGGCATCTGCTCGACTCCATGAAGGAACTACGCGCGCATTTGCGCGGCGAGATTCATCTGAGCGAGACGGTCTACCATGTGCCGCCAGAGACGGACGTGCGGGCGCTGAGGGAGAAACTCGGCCTCTCACAATCGGACTTCGCGGCTCTTTTCGGCTTCAACGTGCGTTCGCTGCAGGACTGGGAGCAGGGCCGCAGGAGGCCGGAGGTTCCCATCCGTGCTTACCTGGCGGTCATCCAACGCGACCCGGAGGCGGTGATCCGCGCTTTGCGGGCCGCCTGAACCACATGTTCGCCGGAGAACGGAAGTCCTGCGAGGACGCCGGGCGATGGGGTTCGTTCACACCGATTCGCATGTATAGAGAAAATTCTTGTCTTCGTCTCGTGTTTCACGGAACGGAGAGGACATCACAACGGCGGATACGACCGCGCGCGTGCACGTGAAAGCACGTGGAATGCCAGCCGTGTTCTCGACGTGGATTTCGTCGAAAACCGGGTGGGGTCGAAACACGAAAAGAATCGCCAACTGGGACCAAACTGGGACCAAAACGCAACGCACTAAGTCTTTTGTTTTCAGTAAACGATGCTTGTATGTGATTGATCTGTCCCCCATGGCATGGAAGAGGTCGTGAGTTCGAATCTCACCAGGTCCACCAATGTTTTCAAAGACTTATCGCCCACTGGTTGGGCTGTAACCCTCACTGGAGTCCATTTTGGAGTCTAATTTTGGACGCCACGCCGTTCTGGGCCCAAATTGTCGCTCCCGGCCCGAAGGACGCTACACCAACGCAACATTGATCGATACGCATCAATGAACCGCCTCGGGAGTGGACGGCTGGTCAGGCAAATTCAGCTCGGGTAAGACTTTGTGAAAGAAACACGAGGCCAGCGCGAAGACGTCAACCAGCGCTTCATCACGTTGATCGGTTCGGGTTGAAAGATAGATGACTCCGATTGCACCACCTTCGATCTTCGCGGCGTCGCCCGGGAGCTCCTCAAATCCAACTTTGAACTCTGTTGCGTGGATAATGCGGTTGAGAGCGTCACGGAGCAGGTTCACTTTGGTCAACCCTCTTGCCGGGGACCAAATTCGGAATGGTTCATCAAGCACGAATTTGGTGTTCACGGCCTTGTTGTCCAAAATCCGCCGAATGTGGATAGCGAAAACAATTGCGGTATTCGTGACCTCCTGTTCGATATGGCGCTGGATGAGTGCACCATTGGCAAACGGAAACGGAGCGCTTGAGAAGGCCCACAACCTTGCGGCCGCAGCCTCGGCCTGTTGTAGTGCAAACGAGTTGATGTCGCCCATGGCCGTGACCTATGCCGACCGCCGAATCGGTATGAAACGGATCTCGATCCGCTGATTCAAAGCGCCCGCGATCCTGCGCAACATTGCCAGCGAGTGCCCTTCGTAATCGGCATCCTCAAGGCGGCAGATGACCGACGCAGTGGTGCCGATGAGCTTGGCTAGCTGTGTTTGGGTGAGCGCCGCCGCTATCCTCAGTTCGTGGATCTTGCGGGCGACCTCTTCGTTGGAGCGAGCCTCTTCCAGGTTCTTCAGCCGAACTGGTTTGCCTTCGTAGAACCGGCGGTGAAGGATCTCCACCGCATCGCTAACCGGTTTCAACGTCTTTGCTCTGTTGACTGGCATGTTAAGCCTCCTCATAAGTGTGCTTCGCCGGATTCGCCTCAAACCGCTTCTTGCGCTCGACTGCGTGATCGATCTCCTTCGGCGGGACCACTCGCTTTTTCACAAGCCCGTGCGAGACCACCGCCGCCATCGCGCCATGGAAGAAGTACAAGATCCGGTGGTGAACGCCGCCCAGACTGACGCGCAATTCGTAGATCCCGTCGCGCAAGAAGTCCGCTTCGGGCCGGCGCAATTCGTGTCCCATCTCGCGCAATCGCTCCAACCGGAGGTAACACTTGTCTTGCACCTTCGCGGGCAACTCGTCGAACCACTCCACGAATGGGCATGATCCGTCTTCCTCCCGGTAGAGAGCGACTCTGGTCTTAGGCACTCGATCCTAGTGTATTCGCAATGTTGCGAAAACACAACTTTAGCCTCAGCACCTCTGCCCGTCAACTCGGGGGCTCCCCGTGGCGTCCACCGGCGTCCAAGGTGCCGTCCGCTAAAGCGTGTGTTTTCTGTGAGGAGAGTCTGCAAGTCACTGATTTACCTTAAATGGCATGGAAGAGGTCGTGAGTTCGAATCTCACCAGGTCCACCAAACTTTCCCCAACCCGTCAAAGACTTACCGCGCCGTCCTGTCTGCACTCCCCTCTGATCTCTGCCTCGTGAGGTCCAAATGAGGTCCACACAGGTCCAGTGCCCCGCCCCGTTCCTGGTTCCATGGACCTCCGATGCGTTGGCAGGGTCGCCGCGCTGACGCATCATGGGACAGAGAGTAGAGCTCATGACCATCGCTGCTCATCGAGTTGCCCGAGACCGAGACCGCTGACATCTGCCGTCGCCATCAGGTCAGGGAATTGTCCCTGTTCGGTTCGGCTGCGCGCGGCGAGATGCGGCGGACAGCGACATCGACCTTCTCGTCGATTTCCTGCCGGGCGCGCGACCTGGGCTCTTCGGCGTTTCGGCAATGATGCGCGAGTTCACGGCACTGCAGCGTCTGAACGGCATCCTGGAAGCGCCAGACTGGATTGCGAAAGCGATCACCGGGCGGACCGAGGATGAGTTCGTGGCCGACGAGACTCTCTGCTACGTGGTCGCACAGAAGGTGACGATCATCGGTGAAGCGGTCGCGCGGCTGAGCCAGGAAAGCAGGGCGCGGCACTCCGCCGTGCCGTGGCCCGATATTGTCGGGCTGCGGAACATCCTCGTCCACGAGTACTTCGGCATCTATTCGCCGCTCATCTGGCAAACAGCGGCTGACCGCGCCCCGGTCTTGCGCGAGCAAGTTGCGGGGATCCCTGCGCGCAGAGTCGTCCGAGTGAGCGGTGCCCCAGATCGCGGCTTCGCGAGAGAAAACTAGTCCGAAGCCCCTCCCCGGTGATCGAGGTTAACAGGCACACTTTCAACGGTATGATGAGGTTTTCGCGTGGGCCTTACTGGGTACAACTCTTATCGCACTTACATGGGAACATATATTGACTGTAAAAACCTCGCAACTGCGGTTGCTAGTCTAGAACTACTTTGTAATCCCCATTCTTCCCTCAACGCAGCTCTGAGCTCACCGGCAGGAACACTCGACGACCCTCGCCCAAAGAAAAAGGCCGGCTTTCCTCCGCAGGAGGAAAGCCGGCCTGAACACCAAACCCCTCAACTCACGGGGGCTTGACAGGTCGCTCCATATCAGAACAACACACGAAGCGCCATTTGCATCTTGCGCTCCGTGCCGGGTTGCGTCCCGGTAATCACGCCGAAGTTGGTGTTCTGGGCATTGTGGTCGGGGTGCCCGAACTGCGGCGAGTTGGTCAGATTGAACGCTTCAGCGCGGAACTGCAGGTTGAAGCGCTCCGTGATCCGGAATCCCTTGAACATCGACAGGTCCATCGTGTAGGTTCCCGGATTGTAGTTGGTTTGCAGGCCCAGGTTGCCCAGCGACCCGGGCGCCGGAGTGGCGCTGACAGCCGTGGTGTCAAACCACTTCTCAGGCCGCCGTCCGCCGGCCGGTTCGCCGTTCGGATCCTTGCCCGCCACCGCGTCGGGGTAGCAACTGCCGCTGGCCTGGCAGCGGTCGCTCCGCAGCGTGAACGGCGTGCCCGTGCGCAGCGAGATGATGGTGTTCACCTGCCAGCCTCCAATCAGCAAGTCGGTCAGCGCGTTCACGTCTCCGCCAAACGCCTTACCCTTGCCAAAAGGCAGATCGTAGATCAGGTTGGCGACAAAACTGTGGCGGCGGTCCCAGGGCGCCGTGGCGTAACTGGTCGAGTAGTCGCGCGGGTTCTTGAACGCATAACCTTCGGACCCGCTCAATGTCGTGCCGGAATTGGACAGCGCATGGCCAAACGTGTAGCTGACCATGTACATCAGTCCCGCCGTGTACCGGCGTTCCCATTTGGCCGTCAACCCGTGGTAGTTGCCGAATCCGAACGTCGTAGTGGCGTTGATTCCAGCCAGGTTCGGAAGCGGACGCCGGTCGTTGCAGGAAATCGACGGACGCGGGTCGTTGAAACACGCGTTCGGGTCGGAGAAGAACATCTGGTGCGATGAGTGATTCCCGACGTAGGACACCTCCAGCGCCTGGTTGCCGCGGAATTCACGCTGAATCGCCACGTTCCACTTCTGGACCATCGGATTGCGGAAATTGTTGGCCACCTGCCGGAAGTCGATCGGCGCGGGCAGGTCGAACACATTGATCGGGAACCCGTTGCTCACCCCGTTGAACCAGTCGTTGCGCTGGAAGATGCTGAACCCCGGCTTGCGGTCCAGGCGCACCGTCTCGTTAAACGGCACGTTCTCGCCGCGGTTCGGGTTGCCACCCTGGTTTTCTTCGCCGCCATAGAATATCCCGTATCCTGCGCGGAACACCATCTTGCCGAAACCGTTGTAGGCCAGCCCGATGCGCGGTCCCCAACTGGTCTTGTCCCACGGGATGAGTGTGCTCGGCGCGATGCCGCGCTCCACCTTGACCTGCGGGAATGCGGTGGCGAAGTTCGGCGGCAGCGGCGCATCCTGGTCCTTGCCTTTCGGAATGACTAGCGTCAGGCGGTCCCAGTCAAGGTGCGCCTGCCGCCCGAACTTCTCGTCAATCGGCGAGAACAGTTCGTAGCGGATGCCGTAGTTGACCGTCAGCTTGGAATTCACCTTCCAGTCGTCCTGCGCGTAGAAAGCCCAGGCGCTCTTCTGCGACGAGATGAAGTTGGTGGTCGAGATCAGGCCCGAGTTGACTTCGCCCAGCAGCAGCGACGCGTAGCCGTCGCCGGAATTGGCGCGCAGGTTGTTCACGTCCGTCGGATACGCCGTGCTGTTCCGGCTGAAGTTCCAGTTGCCGTGATTGTTGGGGAACTGGAAGAACGGGAACTTGATCGGGCGGTACTCGGCGCCGAACTTGAAAGCGTGGCTGCCCTTGTTGATGCTGACGTTCTGGACAAAGTCCCAGACGTTGTTGTATTCCTTCGAAGGCAGCCAGTCGGATGCGCCCCAGTTGTCCGTCGTGTAGTTGTCGACCGACGTGGACGGCAGCCCGCCATTCAGCGGACCCGTGGGGTTGAAGCCGCCGATGCCGAACGCCTTGTACTGATCGACATCCGGATCGACTTGGGTTCGCGCCGTCACCAGGCGCGTAAAGGCGACGCGCGTTTCACTCAGTATGGTGGGGTTCCACACACGCGTCCAGCTCAGCATGGCGTTGCGCGCCTGCGTGCTTTCCGCGTTCGAGTTGAACGCCGTGCTGTCGAGCGCGCCCGGCAGCGGCGCGGCGTTGAACTTGGTATTGTTCGACCAACTGAAACTGCCAAACAGGCTGTCCTTATCCGTCAGGCGGTGATCGACGCGAATGTCAAATTGGTTGGTATCCTGCGTGCCGTTGGTCGCATAGAAAAAGTTGTTGCGTGGCACGCCGGTCGCCGGAACGCCGGAAACGTTCGGCGCCGGGAACAAATCCATCATCTTCTTGGCCGCCGGGTCGAAACGGTTCTGTGGAATCTTGTTCCCTGGAAAGGGCAGCTTGGTGAATGTCTGGTTGATGCCAGCGCCGCCGCAGTTGGTCAGGCACCGCAGAGTGCTCGGATCGAAAATCTGGCCGGACAAAACCTGTACGCCGGTCGCCGGATCGGTTCCGGCCACCGTGCCGAGCAGGCGCGAGAAGTCGCCGTTCTTGTATGCCGGCTCGGGGATCGTGTACGTCCCCGTCGCGCCCAGGTTTTGAACCGCGCCGCCCGTCGACTTGATCCGCGTCGCCTGGTAGTCGCCAAACCAGAATGTGCGGTTCTTGATCAGCGGACCGCCGACGGCAAAGCCGGGCTGATTCTGGCTGTACTGGCCCCGCTTGACACGGTTCCTGTTGTTCTCCCAGCGATTGGCGTTGAGCGCCGCATTCTGCAAATACCAGAACACCGACCCGTGGATGTCGTTCGTCCCGGACTTCAACGTCACGTTCACGACGCCGCCCGCGCCGCGTCCGTACTCGGCGTTGTACCCGTTGGTCATCACGCGCATTTCGCCAATGGCTTCCACCGACGGGCCAATCACGTAGGCCGTCTGGTTCAGAAAGTCGATCACGTTGACGTTGTTGTCCACGCCGTTCAGCAGAAAGTTGTTCTGCCCGTTGGAACGTACCCCGTTGGCCGAGAATCCGCCCCCCACCGCGTCGCGGGCGCCGTTTTCAGCAGGCAGCACGCCCGGCGACAAGCGCGCCAGAAACGTGAACGTGCGCTGGCCGCCCAGCGGCAATTCCGCCATCTGCCGCGAGTTGATGTTAGCGCCAACAATGGTGGACTCGGTCTGTAGAAGCGGAACTTCCGCGCTGACATCGACCGCCTGCGTCACCTCGCCCAGCGTCGGCGAAATGTTCACCGCAATACGGTCGCCCGCCGTCAGCAGGACATTCCGTTGCGTGGTCTTCTTGAATCCGGTGACTTCAACCGTAACCGAGTACGTGCCAGGCTTCAATGCCGGGCGAATGTACTCGCCGGAACTGCCGGTCGTGACTTCGTACGTCAGACCCGT
>JADZCI010000256.1 GCA_020851655.1 Bryobacterales bacterium | reverse complement strand
GTCATCTGGGGCGTTGAATCCTTGCCGCGCCGGACGACCTCGTGAATATCGCTGGCTGGAAAGTCAAAGCCGATGCGCGACCGGAACTCAACCGGCTCGCGGCCGGGTTCCGGCCCTTCGCCGGGCGGTACCGCTTGCGGATGGAGCCATTCAAGAAGCCGGACCGCCTGGTAGAAGTCGAAACGGTAGCCTTCTGAATAGAGCCATTCCTCAGTCGATTGTTTCTGGCGCCACCCGAAGTCAGCCATGTCAGTAACGGCCTCGCGGATGCGGCCAGGCGGCGGGGAACCTCGCCTGAACCAACGCGGTCCGCCTTGCCGGGTGTGCCCGCTTGTGTTCTCCCTTGATGATCTGGTCGAACGTGAAGAACTGGTCCATGGGCAACCCCGCCTGCCCGGCATGATCCGGGTCGGGGCGGTAATTGCCGCTGCCGTTGCTCCACCACTGGAGCGTGCCGTTGTCAAAGTAGGCCTCGCCGGCGTAGAGGACGGGTTTGCCTTGGGCGATGGCGGGATGGCGGTAGGTCGGGTGGAGCAGCATCTCTCCTCCGATGGTGCGGACGAATATGTACTTCGTGTTCGGCACATACTGGCCGTGCTCTCTGCCCCGTGCCAGGCGGTAATGGCTGCAGAAGCTGTTGAGGCGAAAAATCTGGTCGGCATCCACCGGAACCGCGGCCGATGGGTTGAGGTTGGGATAGAACTTGGGCAGCGGCGCCAGGCTCCTGGCCTGAATCACTGAACGCGCCGGGCACTTCCAGCCCAGTGGCGTACGCACCAGCCCCATCACCATATTTTAGTCCGGAGATGCGCCCGGAACAATTTCGGAGGACCAGGGCCCGAAATTCTGCCTTATACTGGGGGAACGAGAGGGCTAACCATGAGAGCACCGGGACGCACTTTTCTCAGTTCCGCCATTCAAGGGTATTTCCCCCACGCTCCGCTCCGGCCGGCGCCTCTAAGAGGCGTGCTACAACGCAAGGCGGCGATTCAATGCCGCCCGGGAACCGATGCGTTTCCCGTCGACTTGCAACCGCGGTCCGGCGGCTGGCCGCTGCCGAAAGAAATTCAGCGCAAGATGGAAGACGTGTTCAACACCGACTTCTCCGACGTTCGCGTCCATGTGGGACCGGAGGCGTCGAGAATCGGCGCGATCGCGTTTACGTGGGGAGCGAACATTCATTTCGCGCCGGGACAATACAATCCGCACACGCCCGACGGGCAGTTCCTTCTCGGCCATGAACTGGCTCACGTCGTGCAGCAGCGAGCCGGCCGGGTGTCCAACCCGTTTGGTTCAGGCGTCGCGGTGGTGCAGGACAACGCGCTCGAGGCCGAAGCGGACCGGTTAGGCCGCCAAGCCGCTCAACGGCGGTAAGTGGCGCCATAACCGCCCGACGCCTCACGTGAAACCTTTAACTGCCGCCATTGCGTCTCGCCCGGTGATCGGGCCGGCTTCATCGGCGCCGAAAGCCGCTCCTCCGGTTTTCCGCCCGGCTGTTTCGCGGCAGGGTGCTATCAACCGCTACGAAACCCGCATCAAAGATCCCCTCACCAAACAGCGAGTCGAACTCTTCCAGCAGCCGGCGTCTCCGCGAACCTCATGGTTTGGAACCCAATCTGACACGCCGTTCGCGCGCCGGCCTGTCCTCGCCCCGCGCAATCCCGAGACACAGGAGTTTCAAGAGTGCCGGCAGCGAGGCCAACGCCTGCTCGACGATATACGCCGGCGCTGGTTGCAACGGCGGCAGGCCGCGCTGGCGCCGGCCTTGCGCCGCAGGCTGGGCCTGGCCGGTCCCGATGCGCGAGAAACGCAGGCCCAGCAAGCCGCTGTGGCTCGTAATCAGGGGGCGCAGCGGGACTCTGCCTTATACCAGAACCGGTACAGGACGGATATCGACCCGGGCAGAGGCGGCGCCATGCTGGCGACGTCACGCTACAGCGAGCGCGTCAACTCCTGGGAACTCGCCAGGGAGGCGAGCTTTGAGAACTCCTTCTATCCGGTGCGCGCCTACCCGTCGCAGCCGAACCCGGAGATGTTGATGGTGGCTGAAAAGAACTTCAACCGCAGCGGGATTGGAATCCGGAACTCGGAGGTTCTTTTTCTGCAAAGCAGGGATGCCGGCTTCCAGCAGCGGCTGCGGGTCCTGCAGCGGCAGCATGTGACCAATGCGACCACGCGCGCCGTCACCGGGGAGAGTTTCCGGCGGCACGGCATCGACCCAAGCGCACAGAATACCCGGACGCTTAGCTACACGCGGCTTGAAGGCGGCGATCTATTCGCGGCGCTTCTGGGTACGCCGAACGGAAGGGCTGCCGCGTTCCTGGTTCTCGATCACGGTGAGGACCTGGGAGTGATTGGCATCGAGCGTATTGAACACTTGATCCAGAACGGCGAGGAACACGTCTTTATCTACTTCACTCCCGACGAACGGCGGTAGCTCCGAGCGGGTGACTTTTTTAGACCATTATCTTGCCGTCTAGCCCGGCCTATCGACAATCCCCGTGCTGGTTTGCACATTTGCGCCTGCCAGTACCTGGCGCATTTGGCGAGTGGATTGACGTGTTCTGCTAGTGACTCTGGCGCATCTCGCCCGTAGACTGAGAGTATGAGAGACGGCTGTTCAAGTCCGTTCAAGTCCCGTTAAAGCGATGCCTGGCGGGCTCTGCTGCCGCGTCCGGGCGCTTTGTTCGCGACGAGGTGACTTCGCATGATGACAGATCGCTTTCGGCTTTCCGGGACACTCGGGCGCAGGCTCGAAGAACATGGCGTCTCCGTCGAGGCGGTGTTGCGCCGCGCCGGACTTCCCGTCCGGTTGTTCGATCAGACCCGGATCTGGCTCACCACCGCGGAGATGTGCGCCTTTTATGGAGCCATCCATGAGTTGAGCGGCGATCCCGCCATCGGCCTGAAACTCGGCAGTGAAAGTCGCCTGGAGTACTTCACCCAGATCGCCATCGCCGCGCTTTACAGCCGGACCTTCGGCGAAGCGCTGCAGCGCATGGCGCGTTACAAGCGTCTGACCGCGCCGGAGGAGATCCGCATTTCGGAGCGCGGCGCGGAATGCGCGGTTGAGTTCATATGGTTGCTCGGCGAAAAGACGGAAGCGCCAACCTGGGTCGATGTATGTTTTTCGTGGACGGTCACCATCGCGCGGCGTGGGACCGGACGCGAGGTCACGCCGCTGCGCGTTGAGTTGCGGCGTCCGCACGCGCACCGGGAGCGCTACGAAGAATTCTTCGGATGCCCGGTGAAGTTCGGCGCGCGCCGCAACCAGTTGTTCTTTCGCACGACCGACATTCTCCAGCCATTCACGACGCACAATCTTGAACTGCTCGAGTTGGTCGAGCCGCAACT
>JADZCI010000255.1 GCA_020851655.1 Bryobacterales bacterium | reverse complement strand
CATCCACCTTCGACACGGTTCGATTGAAGACGGCGACCTTGTAACCGTGATCGTTCATGTTGAGCACCAGGTTCTGGCCCATTACCGCCAGGCCAACCAAGCCGATATCGTATTCTGCGTTTGCCAAGGGGAACCTCGAAAGTTGAGAAGATTTATGATGTCAGCCGGAATCCGGATCCGGGCCACAACAACACTCCTGGCCGCGAAACCCTCCTCACGGTTCTCCATCATTCTATCCTTAAAACGACCTCAATGTCCGATGAGGCGGACCCCGCTTAACGGCGTATCAGCCACACTTCAGCAATCTGGCAGCCGCGCCCGTTCCCACCCATGCCCCGCGGTTTGCTCCAACTCAACGTCAACTCGCCGCCGGCGGTCTCCTCACGAGGGACGTCGAACTCGACCGGGTCCGTCAGCGCCTCGATCCTGCGCTCGGGTTGCAGCACGCGCCCGTTGTTGGCCGTCACCTTCAGCACGCGGCTCGGAGAGGGCTCGCCGCCATAGATGACACGCACACGGTACTGCGCCGAACGGTCCAACCCGGAATAGCGCAGTTGCACGGGAGTGTCATAGAAGGACTCGGAATCGGTAAGCCACGACGTACGCCATCCAGCCGCCTGCTGCCGCCACGGCATACGGGCAAAGCCCGTAAACGGGCCGCGCAGGAAGCCCGGATCGGCGGCATAGGCCGGACCGCGAACCAGGTGTGGCTGCATCGCCGGATTCCCCAGGTCGTCATAGAAACCTCCCGGACCCGGGTCAGTCCAATTCACCAGGCGTTCGATCTGCCGCAGGCGGGCGTCTTCACCAGCCAGTTTCCGGATCGCGGCGATCTGCCGCGCCAGCCATGGACTGTCGTTCAGCGGCGCTTCCACGCCGTCCAACGTCGCGCCGCGATCGCGCGAGATGGCCCCGTACTTTGCCACGCTCAACTGCATCCGCACACTCTGAAACAGCGCCTCGGCCAGTTCGTAAACGCGAATGCGCAAGTCCGGCGCGACCGTCTCGGCACTCAGGGCAAGACGCGTTTGCGCCAGTTCCAAGGCCCGCTCCGAACCGCTCCCGCCCGCCGAGCGCAACGCGTCGTACGCCTCCTGCTCCGCCGCCATTTCGTGCAGCAGACGGCGGCGTACGTAGGCGTCATAGTAGGCCCGGTATAGCGCCTGCTGGAACCTCCAGTTCCGCTTCAACTCCGGCGTCGCGGCGCGTTCCATCGCCTGGAATTGAGCCAGCGTGGTGCTGACCCCGCCATTGGACGCCAGCGCTCCGCGCCAGTTCTGCTCCAGCGCCAGCAACCCCTGCGCAAAGGCGTCGTCCATATCAGCGCCAATGAAGTAGCGGCCGAACTCACGCAAACCCTCCGCCACATCCCGGGACGGGTCCCACCCAAGATAACTCCAGACTGTCTTGTTGACGTCGTCGTTGCAGCCTTCCGAGTAGGTCAGAAACCCGATGGTCAGCGGCAAGGTGTCGCGCAGAATCGCCGCCTGGTCCAGCGGCCGCGGGTTGATCGGCTCCCGGTAGTAAGTGAGCGCGTAAGCCAGGTCCCAATCGGGAACCACGTATTGCGCATGCGTGCTGTGCGTGATGTCCGGGTACGTTCTGATCGGGTACCGCTTGGGCACGGCGCGCCGGAACTCCTCGATCGACCCGCGAACCTGCGGCCCGTGAACCAGCCCGGTGAGCCAGGCGGGTTCCGTCTTGAGAATGGCGTTGAATTCGTCCAGCCATTCCCGCGAGAATCCTTGCGGCGACACCCACATCTGCGCCTTCGGATGGTACTTGCGCAGGTTGGCGGTTTGCTTTTCAAGCAAGGCCATCAGGTACTTCGGCTGCGTGTGCCCCGGGTCGCCGCCCGGAACAAAAACCGCATCCACGCGCTTCAACTTCTTGAAAACTTCGCCCCACTCGTTGAGCGCGAACTCCACCTTCTTGGGGTCCGAGTAGTCCTGGTCCAGCGCCGGGTACCAGACCCAGACGTCCATGCCGTATTCATCGATGATGCGCGCCATCTCGATCATCATCGGCATCTGCGGAAGCGGAAAATGCGGCGAATCCGGAGCGTCATCCGAGCGTGGCGGAATCAGTTCGATCGCATTGGCGCCAAAGATGGCGAGATCGCGGATGTACTGCTCCCACATGCCCACCGTCCAGCCGTCATAGGAGTTGGTCTTGGGACGGTAGCCTAGCTGGTGTCCCCGCAGCGCGTACTTGGGCGCGGTGGTCACCTCAAATCCGTCGGGAATCTCAATTCCGCCCCGCTTCATGCGCATCTGCCGCAACAGACCGCCCACGCCGTACAACACTCCGCGCGAATCGTTTCCGGTCACTGTGACCGAGGCCGCATCCGTCGCGATCGTGTAGCCCTCCGCGGGCCGCCCCGGCGCCGCGCGCGCGATCACAATGGCGGGTCCGTCGCGCCGTTCGGCGCGGGGTAGCCGGATCTGTGTCCGCTTCTCCACCTCCTCAATCAGGACCGTGATGGCCTTCTCCTCAACGGGGGAGATCTTTGCCGGAGTGACGATGACCGCTTTGGAAAGATCCACTCCCAGACAGATCGCCTGGATTAAAAGCGCGCCAAGGAGCGTGGAAGAGATCCGCTGGTACGACATGTAGCTGACCTTTGCCAGCATACATTGGACCGGCCAGACACCTCACGCCAGGCGGCGAATCACGGCCCGGGCCACACCCTGTATGGACAAGCTCGACTGCGGAACGAACTCCGGAAACTCCGGGTTCTCCGCCTTGAGGAAGTATTGATTCCGGACGCGCACCAGGCGCTTCAACGTGCTCTCACCATCGATCAGAGCCGCCACGATTTGCCCGGCACGCGCCGGGCAGGCGGGATCGACCACCACCAGGTCGCCGCTCAGGATGCCCGCGTCTTTCATCGACGCGCCGCGGACTTCAAGCACGAAACTCTCCGGGCTTGGTTTGAATCCAAGCGTCGCTTCATCGACCGTGGTCATGCGAATCGCCGAAGTGGATTGCGCCGGCGACGGATGTCCCGCCGGGATGGCGCCATACACCGGCAAATCGTGCAACCGCTCCCTACCGCCGCTCTCGCCCGTAATCTCAATCTGCCGCGACCCGCGGTCGGCTTTGTGGATCAATCCCTTGGCTTCGAGCGCGCGCAGGTGTCCCGCTACACCGTTGGGGCTGCGTATTCCAAACGCCCGTTGAATTTCCGGGATGGAGGGAGAGCAGCCGTTCTCGCGCCGGAACGACACAATATAGTCGAGAACCGCACTCTGCTTGGCGGTGAGCACCATGGTATAAGTATTTACACCGCTCCCATGACGTGTCAAGGCGCGGAGAAAGAGACCCAGGTGGGCCACCAAGGCTTACTGCCGTTCTTCGATCAGCCGGAGCCGCCGCTGGCCCGGCCGCTCCAACGGCCGCTCCGCGACCTCGCCGCCCACAATATTCTTATCGGCGCCAGTTCCTGGAAATACGAGGGATGGCTCGGCCAGATTTACACTCCGGAACGCTACTTCGTGCGCGGCCGGTTTTCCCGGCGGAAGTTCGAAGCCGAATGCCTGGCAGAGTACGCCGAGACCTTCCCGATCGTCTGCGGCGACTTCTCCTTCTACCAGTTCCCAACGCCGGAGTTCTGGGCGCGCCTGTTCGCCTCGGCGCCGCCCTCGCTGATGTTCGCCTTCAAGGCGCCGGAAATGGTGACCGTGAAGAGGTGGCCCCGGCACGCGCGTTACGGCGAGGCGGGCGGCCACGCCAACGAGTTCTTTCTACATTCCGGTGTGCTGCAAGCGGAGTTTCTCGACCGCCTGGCGCGCTACGAACGTCAAATCGCGGTGCTCATCTTCGAGTTCGGCGCCATGCCGCACACCAGCGTACAGGAGTTCGTCGCCGACTTGGAGCCGTTCCTCGATGCGCTGCCCGCCCGCTTCCGCTACGCCGTCGAAGTGCGCAACCGCGAGTTCTTCGACCCGCTGTATTTCGATGCCCTCAGAGCGCGCAATGTCGCCCATGTCTTCAACGCCTGGTCCCGGGTTCCCGAGCTGCCCGAGCAGATCGCGCGTCCGGAAGCCTTCACCGCGGACTTTGCCGTTTCCCGCGCGCTCCTCCGCGCCGGACGCGCCTATGAAGCCGCCGTCGAGAAGTTCCAACCCTACAGCCGCATTCAGGATCCCAATCCGGGCGCCCGGCGGTCGCTCAAGGCGCTCATCGAACGCGCCCAACGCAACAAGCAGCCCGCTTTTCTGTTTGTCAATAACCGGCTCGAAGGCAACGCGCCCGGAACGATTCAAGCCGTGCTCAGCGGCGGCGAAGAAGCCTGACAGCCCGCCGCGCGCATTCACCTTCTCAGCTCCCAGTGGTCCTCGACGAACTGCGACTGCTCGTCGCTCCAGGGGCCGAACTTGGCCGCCATCTGCCCTCCATCCACCAGCAGCGCCGCGCCGGTGACATAGGAAGCCATGTCGGACGCCAGGAACACGACCGCGTTGGCGACCTCCTCCGCGGTCCCGCCGCGCCCGAGTGGGATCTGCCGGAAATAGTCGCGCATCAGCACTTCGTCGGCAAAGTGTTTCGCCGTCAGACGCGTTCGGATCAGGCCGGGGCACACCGCGTTCACCCGGATCCCCCACGGACCCAGCTCATTGGCGACGGTATGCAGAATACCCAACAATCCGGCTTTGCTGGCGTTGTAGGCGGTCAGGTCCGGCTCGCCGTCAAACGAGTTGGTCGAGGCCGTCAGCACAATCGCCCCACGGCGGCGCAGTTTCATCAATCCCGCCGCCTTCTGGATGGTGTGGAAAATCCCGCTGAGGTTCACCGCCAGCGTCCGGTCCCACAAGTCTTTGCTGGTTTCCGCGAGCGACGCGGGATTGCCGATGCCGGCGTTGGCCACCAGCACATCCGGCACGCCGGCTTCGGCGAGCGCTTCGCTGATTGACCCTAAGTCGGTGACATCACAGGGGATTCCTCGCGCCCCGAAACTTCTGGCGACCTCGCGCGGATCTTCCCGCTCCAGGTCGAGCAGACAAACTTGGCCGCCGCAGGATGCGAACAGCCTCGCGGCCGCCAGCCCGATTCCATTGGCCCCGCCGGTGACCACAACCCGCTGGTTGGTAAAGTCGAATGACATCTTTATCGATTGTATTGAAACATCCCGGTGGCCGATGTGGCAGCCTAAGAATTTTCGGCCGCCTCTTGAAACTTAGTTGCGGCTTTCCCATCTCATTGCATAGACTAGTGCTCAGGCCCATCGCCCAGGAACCTCCCATTTGTCTCTAGCAAAACTCTCTCCCTACACGTTGAAGAACGTCAACTGGATCACCACCGTCACCATGGTGATCTTTCACATCGGCGCGGCCGCCGCCCTGTTCAATTTCACCTGGCAAGCTTTTTGGCTGGGTTTCGTTCTGTACTGGTTTTGTGTCGGTTGGGGGATTGGGCTGGGTTACCACCGCCTGCACACCCACCGCTCCTTTAAGACCCCGAAATGGTTCGAGTACTTCCTCGCCATTCTGGGAACCATGACTCTCGAAGGCGGACCGATGTTCTGGGTAGCCACGCATCGCGTGCACCATCAGCGCAGCGACCAGGAAGGCGACCCGCACACGCCGCACGACGGCGGCTTCTGGGCGCACATGGGATGGATCCTCTTCGGGCGCGCGATGCACAACGCCACCCAGATTTCGGCCAAGTACGCGCCGGATCTGGCCAAGGACCCCTTCTACCGCTGGCTGAACACCTACCATTACGTGCCGCTGGTCATCTCGGCCGTGGTCCTCTACCTCTGGGGCGGACTACAGTTTGTCCTCTGGGGCGTGTTCCTGCGCGTGGTCGTCGGGCTGCACTGCACCTGGCTGGTCAACTCCGCGACGCACATGTGGGGCGCTCGCCGCTTCAAGACCACCGACGATTCCCGCAACAACTGGTGGGTGGCCCTGCTCACCTTTGGCGAGGGCTGGCACAACAACCACCACGCCCACCCGACATCGGCCCGTCATGGCATGGCATGGTACGAGCTGGACTTCACCTGGATCCACCTGAACCTGCTCAAGCTGGTCGGCATCGTCAGCGATTTCCAGATCACCACGCTCGACAGCGAAGTCGCCCGCCGCAAGGCGGCCTGATT
>JADZCI010000254.1 GCA_020851655.1 Bryobacterales bacterium | reverse complement strand
TACTTGAGCTCGTCGCTCTTTTCGGTGGCCGGTTCCTGGCTCCAGTTTTGCCGGATAACGCCGCTCTGGTCGGAGAAGAAGGTGCGGCGGCCGGTGCTGTTATAGGCCAGGGGGATGGCGGTTACCGCATAGCCGTCCTTGGTTTGGGTCATGTTGAATTTGTAGCCGGTCTTTTCGCCTTTGGCGAGGTCGCCGGGGATGATGTCGGCCGCAGAAGGTCCCAGCTGGCCGTTATTGGGCGGGCCCAGTTCGTTCAGCGTGGTAGCGAACTTGCCGAACTGCGACTGGTACTGAACCTGCGCCTGTTGAATAGTACGAATCTGCGTGACGGCCGCCATCTCCTGGGCTTGCATACGCGCCGAGGTCAGCTTGGGCGCGGCCATGGCCGCGATGACCAGGATGATGGCGATGACAATGAGCAACTCAATGAGGGAAAAACCACGTCGGGCACGGTTGCGCTGGTTCATAGACGCTCCACTCCTGTTATACATGACGGCGCGGGCGCGCGCGGCGTGGATCAAGGTTTGAGCAGACGCTGAATCGCCTCGATTTCGCGGCCCGCATCGCCGAACTTGCCTTGTGAATTCAGTTCCCGGTAGCGCTGGAAATGTTTGCGAATCTGGTCGAGGACGCCGGTGGAAACAGCCGGGGGCTGGGGCCCAGCAGCAGCGGCGGACTTTGTCTCGGCTTGAGGCGCCGGCTGGCCGGCCAATTCGGCGATGGCCTGCTCATAGGTGTCGGTGTAGACCAGGCGCTTGCCCATGGCGATGGCGACCTTCTTCAACTGCGGCATGCGGGCCTCGGAAGCCTGAATATAGATGGGCTCGATGTAGAGCAGCGTGTTGTCCACGGGAAGGACCATCATTTGACCCCGCAGCACCTGTGATCCGACCTGGCTCCACAAGGTCAGGTCCTTGGAGATGTTCTGATCCTGGTTGATGATGGCGTCGATCTGCATCGGGCCGAAGATCAATTCCTGTTTGGAGAGCGTCAAGGCGACGACTTCGCCCAAGTGCTCGCCGTCGCAACGCGCGACCAGCAGTCCGATGAGGTTGTCCTTGTTTCTGGGGGTGAACGTCGTCATGAGCAGGAATTCCGGGTCGTCGCTGCCGGGCAGCGTGGCGACCAGGTAAGTCGGGCTGACGGTTTCGGCGCGCGCGTTGGACCCCCCTTGCGTGCGCGCGAGGTCCCACACGTCTTCCTTGTTGAAGAAGGCCTCGGCATCGCGCATGTGGTAGGTGCGGTAGATTTCGGCCTGGATGCGGAAGATCGTTTCCGGGTAGCGGGCGTGCGCGCGCAGCGCGGGCGGCATTTCCGACGCGGGTTTCAAGAGGTTGGGAAACAGGTGGCGATAGGCCCTGAGAATCGGGTCGGCGTCATCGAAGACATAGAGCGTGGTTGTGCCGTGATAGGCGTCAATCACCGCTTTGACGGAATTCCGGATGTAGTTGAGGCGATCGCCGGCGCCGAAGGTGACGCTTTGCGAATAGGGATGCGACTGCGAGGTGGTGTAGCCGTCCACGATCCAGACCTGGCGCCCCTCCGGGGTGAGGACGAGATAAGGATCCTGGTCCCATTCGAGAAATCCGGCCAGTTCGGTGAGACGGTCGCGGATGCGCCGGTGAATCATCATGCGGCTTTCGCCGGTGAGGTAGCTGGTGAGCATGATGTTCCAGTCGCCGGAAGCCACGGCGGCGGCCAGGCGGAGCAAGGGTGAGGAAATCGGGAACCCGCCGCGTCCTTCGTAACGCGTCTCGACGTTGCCGGCGCCGGACGGGTAGTTGAATTCGGGCTGTTTGGTGCGCACGAATACCGGTTCGTGGGTGACCTCGCCGTAGTACAACTCGGGACGGGTCAGTTTGAGATCGGGCGTCTTGATTTCGGGCGGGGCGTTCTGGATCAACAGGACGGGAAGCCCGTCGGGGGTGATGCGGGCGGCTTCGGCGACCACGACGCCATAGCCGTGCGTGTAGACAAAGTGTGGGTTGATCCAGCGGGCGCGCGCATCGGGCGGCAACTGGCGCACGTCCAACTCGCGCGGCGTCAGCAGCAACTGGCGCAGTTGGCCGCCGATCTGGTAGCGGTCCACATCGCTGTCATTGAAGACGTAGTAGGGGCGCAGGGCCTGAATCTGCGTTACCGTGTCGTGGAAGGCGCGCCAGTCCCACAGCCGTACGTTGTCGAGCAGCGGCTGGTGCCGCTTCAGGTCGATGGGCGCCTCGATTTTCGCGGCGAAATCGATTTCCTTGATGTGGTGCGAGAGCGCGTAGGCGGAGCGTGTGGCTTCGATGTGCCGGTGAATATACGGGTTCTGAATCGTGATTTCGCTGGGGCGGACATAGAGCGAATAGACAATGCCCGGAACGACGGCGAGCAGGACCACGCAGGCGACATAGATGAGGGCGGGTTTGAACTTTCCCAGGGCCACCGATACCGCGGCGCCGAGGGCGGCGAAGACGGTTATCCAAAGCAGCGGGATGGTGACGTTTTCGGCGGTCCAGTCGACCCCGACCAGCGACCCGTGCTGCTCAAACAGAAGGCTGTAGCGGTCGAGGTAATAAGAAACCGCCAGCCCGAGAAAGACGATGGCGAGCGCGCCGCGAACAATCGGGGAGTCCAGGATGCGGTGCAATTCCAGGTCGCGGAAGTCGAGGGAGATGCCTTCGCCCTGGTTCCAGGAAGGCATGGAGGCGCGCAGGCGCCAGGCGCGCGCTGCGATCCAGTGCAGCGCGCCGGCAAGAAAGAACAGGCCAATGGCGAAGTGCAGCACGATGCGGTAGAAGGGCAAGTGGAAGAAGTAGAACGCCAGCGGCTTGCCGAAAACCGGGTCGGACCACTCGCCGGAAACAGAGGGCGCGCCGAATGAGCCCAAAAACCGCACGATGGTCCAGGAATCGATGGTTGCCGCGGCGAGCAGCACGGACAGGACCAGCAGCACTACAGTTGAAAGTTTCGAATAGACAGGGTAATCCCGCAGGCGTGTTCCGGCGGCCTTGAGCGCCCGGGCGTGGCTCAGCCACAGGATCAGGAAAGCAACCAGTGCCGCCAGGATGGTGGGCAGGACGCCATAAGTGAGCTGGGCAAACCAGGTGGAAAGCTGGCCCATCTCTTTCCACCACTCGTAGTCGATGACAAAGCGCGCGACGGTCTTGGCGCCCAAGAGCAACAGGACAATGACAATCAGCAGGTACGACAGCCGGAACCGCGGGCGCGGCCGGTTTTCGAGATAATCCACTACGAGCGACCTCCACCCCTTAAGTGTAGACAGTTGTGTTTACCCTAAAAGGGTGAAAATCCTTGCCATTGCCGTTGCCGGCCTCATCGTGGTGGTGGGCCTCGTCTTCTTCTTTGCGTCGAGTGGTACGCAGATCCACGCCAAGCCCGGAGTGATGGGCGCCGAAACGCCGGTCACGGTGGCGCTGGTCAATCTCCACGGCGTGCGAAAACTGCGGCTGACGCTCCAGCAGGACACCGCGCGGAGCGAGGCGGAACAGCAATGGCCGTCAAAATGGTTCGTCCTGACGTCGGTACCCGGCCAGACGGCCAACGTGACACTGACGATCGCGGCGAAGCCCGAAAACGGTTTCAAGACGGGGCCGGCGAAGCTCGTGATCGAGGCCACGGCGAACGACCTGCGGGGCAAGACGGATAGCTCGACGCTCGACGTCAACATCGACCTGCGTCCGCCGAAGGTGGTCGCCGACGGCGCGCAACACTACATCAACCAGGGTGGTTCGGAGCTGGTGACGTTCACGATTGCGGGCTACTGGACCGAAGCCGGAGTCCACGCAGGCAAGTACACTTTTCGAAGCTATGTGATGCCCGGTTCGAGCGACCCCAACAACCGGTTTGCTCTGTTCGCCTATCCGTGGGATCTGCCGCCTGATGTGATTCCGGTGGTGTATGCCAAGGGCGCCGGCGGCAAGGAAGTGACCGCGCAGTTCTGGTACAAGCTCACTCCGAAGAAGTTTCGCCGGCGCGATATAGAGCTGAGCGACAAGTTTATGGAGAAGGTGGTGGGGGAACTGGATCCGGGAGGCGCGGGCAGCCTGCTGGACCGTTTTCTGAAGATCAACCGCGAGATGCGGAAGGAGAACAACCAGACGCTGTACGATCTGCGGCTCAAGACCGAGGAGAAGATTCTGTGGCAGCCTCCATTCTTGCAGTTGGGGAATTCCAAGGTGGAGGCGCAGTTTGCCGACGTCCGCACGTATTTATACGAGAAGAAGAAGGTAGACGAGCAGGTGCACCTGGGGTTTGACCTTTCGGTTACGGCCAACGTTCCGGTGCTGGCGTCCAACAACGGCCGGGTGGTGTATGCGGACTCGCTGGGGATTTACGGCAACTGCATTGTCGTGGATCACGGCTACGGGCTGCAATCGATCTACGGGCACCTGAGCAGTATCGGGGTCAAGGCTGGCGACGTGGTGAAGAAGGGGCAGGCCATGGGGAAGAGCGGCGCCACCGGACTCGCCGGGGGCGATCACCTGCATTACTCGATGCAGGTGGACGGCGTGCAGGTGAACCCGGTTGAGTGGTGGGATGCGCACTGGATTCAGGACAGGGTGCTGAGCAAGCTGCCGGAGGCAGCCGTGCCCCAGCCGTAATCCGTCAGGCGGGTATTCCGCCCGTCTCCGGCCGCGGTTTGGTCTTGTGATGCGGAGGCGATCCTTCCGCGGAAACAGGATTGCGCCCTGCTTTGTCATGTCCATGCGGAACCGCTTTACGGACGCGGAGAGCTTGCTCTCCGTGGATCGGCGTGGCGACGTACCAGGCTGGGCGGGACGCGGAAGCTCCAACCGTAGTCTCCATCCGGGTTATTCCGGCTTCCCCCCGCCCTAGTACCCGGGGGTATGGGCGAGGACTCGTGTCTCGTGTTACGTTTGATGGGTCGCGGGAAATTTGCGCCCGCCGCTGTTCGGCTTGAGAGGAGGTCGGCAATGCGTTTAGGAAAAATCGCCAGCCTGATCGCTGGCATGCTTTGGATGATCGGAGCCACGAGCTGGGGGCAGGCGGCCAAGGCTAAGGCGCCGCAGCTCAGTGCGGGGGCCAGGCAGCAACTGCGGGAA
This sequence comes from Bryobacterales bacterium, assembly GCA_020851655.1. Taxonomy (GTDB): domain Bacteria; phylum Acidobacteriota; class Terriglobia; order Bryobacterales; family Bryobacteraceae; genus JADZCI01. Next base: position 2,312 of record JADZCI010000254.1, on the reverse strand, counting down.
TTGCTGCTCGCCAAGCAGAACCGGACGTTCGTTGAACGCAAGATCGGCTCGGACCTGGGCATGGCATTGAAGGCAGCCCACGGCCAGAGGCTGACCCCATCACTCGACAAACTGGACCGGCCGATTGCGCGGGTGGGCACGAACCGGTTAAACGGCATGGTGACGGTCTCGATCCGGGGCGTGGTGTCACCGGACCTGCTGAGCGCGGTACGCGCCTCGGGCGGGACCGTGCAGTACTCGTCGGCGCTGCGCCGCACGGTGCGCGCGCGGGTTCCGCTGGGCGCCGTGGAGAGGCTGGCGGCGCGCACCGACGTAGCGCGTATCCATTTGCCGCCGGCGCCACATCACAACGGGATCCGGATGCCGGGGCAATTGAGCCAGTTGCCGGCGCTCGGCTTGATCCGCCCCGGCGTGAGTCTGGCGTTTCCGGTGCCGCGGACCGGCTTGCTGGCGACGCAGGGAGTGATTTCGCACCAGGCGCGCAACGTTCACACGCAACTCGGCATCCTGGGCGCGGGCGTTAAAGTCGGGGTGCTATCGGATTCAGTCGATTTTCTGGACGCGCTCATCGACACGGGCGATATTGGCGCCGATGCGGTTGTGCTGCCGGGGCAGTCGGGCAATGGCGAGCCGGGGACGGCCAGTGAAGGGACCGCGATGATGGAGATCGTGCATGACATGGCTCCCGGCGCGCAGACCTATTTTGCGACCGCCTGGCTGGGCATCGAGAGCTTTGCCGACAACATCAAGGCTTTGCGCGATGCCGGCTGCCAGGTCATCGTCGACGACGTGGTGTACTTCCCGCAGACTCCGTTCCAGGACGGCATTGTCGGCAAGGCGGTCAACGACGTGGCGTCAACCGGAAGCCTGTACTTTTCGGCGGCCGGCAACCTGGGGAACCTCACCTGGGGAACCTCGGGCACCTGGGAAGGCGATCCCGAGGATCTGGGCACGCTCGACCCCTGGATCATCGTTCATGCCAACGTCCTGGTGGCGCAGGGCTCGATGGTCACGCTGGCCTGGGCGGATCCCCTAGGCGGATCGGCCAACGATTACGACCTGGCGATTTTCGACCCGACCGGCACTTTCCTGGTGGACGGGTCGTTTGACGTCCAGGACGGCACACAAGATCCGCTGGAAGCGGCCGGCTACACGGTCGCGCTCGACCCCGGCAGCATCATCCTGGCGCTGAAGTATGCGGGCGCGGACCGCGCGATGAACCTCAACACGATCGGGGGCAGCCTGCTGCTGAACACCTCCGGCGCAATCTTCGGCCAGGCGGCGTCGGAAAATGCGATGGCGGCGGCGGCCGTCAATTGGAATTCGGCGCGGCGTGGAACGCGGCCGTTCACCGGCGGCGCTCCGAATCCGACCGAAGTATTCAGTTCCGACGGTTTCCGGCGAGTCTTCTACCAGCCGAACGGCACTCCCATTACGCCGGGCAATTTCCTGTTTGCGACCGGGGGCGGCAGAACGCTGGTGAAACCCGATATCGCCGCCGCCGATGGCGCGGTTTCGGTTACACCGGGCTTTTCACCGTTCTTTGGGACGTCGGCGGCCGCGCCCCACGCCGCCGCCATTGCGGCTTTGGTGAAATCGGCCAAACCCTCGCTGACGCGCGCGCAGATACGCCAGATCATGCTGGACACGGCGCTGAACAACATGGCGCCGGGCGTGGATCGCGACTCCGGCAAGGGTATCGTGATGGCGCTCCCGGCGGTGCAGAAAGCGTTGCAGTAGGGCGCTTTTAAGCTGGGCGGTTGATTTTACCCGCCAGGCGCGCGGCAAATTTCGAAACATTGACGATGGCTCGCTCATGCGAGCCTTCGCCGATTTTTTCCACGTCATCCCAGGCTTCGACGTGGAATGTCACCCGGTTGCCGTCCACGCGCTCTACAGTAGAGATGAAGCGGACGGAACTTCCGAGCGGCGCGGCGGCCAAATGGCGAATGTTCACGATTGTGCCAACGGTGTCGTAGCCGGCGCCGAGTGCGCCTTTGACCGTATCGCGGGACGTGATTTCCATGTACATGATCATGTGCGGGGTGCTGAGCACCCGGGCAGTGTCTAAGCCTAAGAAATCAATAGCGATATCGGGTGTGACCAGGATTCGGCGCTCGCCCGTCAAACCAGGGGTGATCTCGTTCATGAGACCATGGTAAGCGATCAGAAAAATACTCCCGCTCTGAACCTTTGGGTGGCCTGCTTGCGTCGATAAGAAAGAGAGGATATTCTCTTAAGAGGTCGCTGGTTTGAACTGGTTACTAGTATTCCTGTTATCTCATCTGCCGGCTCCCCCGGATAAAGCTCTT
>JADZCI010000253.1 GCA_020851655.1 Bryobacterales bacterium | reverse complement strand
GCGGCCCAGGTCGTGCAAATCGGTAATCTCCTAAACGGGATCGCCTTCACCGTCAGGTGAAGACGTCACCAGTGACATGAGCACGAAACCTGGAACCATGCTTGCATCCGGGCTTGACAGAGCTCCAATGATAAGGCGGCTTGTAACTGTCGCCGTCCGCGGCCTTTTTGATCATAGACAAGGCCTCTTCTCTGAGATCGTTCCTTTCGGGTGTGACCGGCTTCGATCCACTCCCGGCGAAGCCGGTCACCCGGCTTGCATGAGACAAGACTCCCGCCCGCGGCCCGGTTCGCTACCATAAAACTTTAACCTCTGCGCGTTTGCGCCCAGTTCCATCCCAAAAATGAGCATCTACCGGCCTGTCCCGAAAGTTCCAGATTTCCCAGCCATGGAGCGCGCGCTGCTCCGCTTTTGGGAAGAGCGGCGCGTTTTCGCCAAACTGCGGCAGAAGAACGCCGGCGCCCCGAAGTGGTCTTTCCTCGACGGCCCGATTACGGCCAACAACCCCATGGGCGTGCACCACGCCTGGGGACGGTCGCTCAAGGACATGTATCAGCGGTATCACGCAATGTGCGGACACGAGCTGCGGTACCAGAACGGGTTCGACTGCCAGGGACTGTGGGTTGAGGTGGAGGTCGAAAAGAGCCTCAACCTGGGAACCAAGCGCGATATTCGGGAGTTTGGCATTGAGAAGTTCGTCCGCGCCTGCAAGGAGCGCGTGTTGACGTATGCGGCGCGCCAGACCGACCAGTCGATCCGGCTCGGATATTGGTGTGACTGGGACAGCAGCGCGCTGCTGCTGCAACTTCGCGACGCGCTCGCCAATGGCGACCAGGTTGTCACCGCGACGCTTCCCAGCGGATACACTGAAACGGCTCGCGCCAGCGAGATCATCCGCAAACTCGGGTCGGCTCAATATGGCGGCAGCTATTTCACGTTCTCCGATGAGAACAACTACACCATCTGGGCCTTTCTGAAGAAATGCCATAGCGAAGGGTTCATTTATCGCGGTCACGACGTGATGCCGTGGTGCGGGCGTTGCGGAACCGGGCTTTCCCAGATGGAGGTCGCCGAAGGCCGCCAGATCACGCAGCACACGTCGGTCTTTGTGCGCTTCCCGATTCGCGGCGAGGAGAAAACCGCGCTGCTGGTGTGGACCACCACGCCCTGGACGCTGACCTCCAACGTGGCGGTGGCCGTCAATCCCGGCATGACCTATATCAAGGTCCGCCACGGCGACTGGATCTACTACGTGGCCAAGGCGAATTTTGAGCAGGATCGCATCCAGAACCTGCAAGTGGAAGGCAAGCACGAGACGCACAAACTGCCTTCCATCCGGACCATCCTCAAAGGCTCGGGGACGGTCGACGTGCTGGAAGAGTTGCCGGGCAGCCGCTTGTTGGGCCTCACCTACAACGGTCCGTTCGATGAGTTGCCGGCGCAGCAAACCCCGGGCGGCGTATTCCCGTACGGCGAGACGGGCGGCGGCAAATCCGCGGCCGAGGCGCACCGCGTGATCGCGTGGAGCGCGGTCAGCGAGGGGGAGGGCACCGGACTCGTCCACATCGCACCCGGTTGCGGCGCCGAAGACCAGGAACTCGGGCACGACGAGAACCTGCCCTTTGTGGCCCCGCTGGATGAGAGCGCGCTGTTCATCGAAGGCTTTGGCCAGTTCTGCGGGCGCAACGCCTCGGCGGTGGCCGATGACGTGGTGGCCGCTCTGAAGGCCGCCAACCTGCTGGTAGCCAGGGAGCGGTACCCGCACGTTTACCCGCACTGCTGGCGCTGCAAGTCCGAACTGGTTTTCCGCCCGGTCGACGAATGGTTCATCCGCATGGACTGGCGCGACCGTATCCAGGACGTCGTGCCAGATATCAAGTGGATCCCGGCGGAAGGCGAAGCGCGGGAGATGGACTGGCTGCGCAACATGGGCGACTGGATGATCTCCAAGAAGCGGTTCTGGGGGTTGGCGCTGCCCATTTGGGTCTGCGGCGGCTGCGGCCACTTTATGGTGATTGGAGGGCGCGAGGAGCTTCAAGCGAAGGCTGTCGAGGGATGGGACACGTTTGACGGCAACTCGCCCCACCGTCCTTTTATTGATGCGGTCAAGATCCGCTGTGAGAAGTGCGGCGGCGCCGCGTCCCGCATCGAAGACGTCGGCAACCCCTGGCTCGATGCGGGAATCGTGCCGTTCTCGACGCTGGGCTATTCGAGTGATCGCCCTTATTGGGAAAAGTGGTTCCCGGCCGACCTGGTGCTGGAGAGTTTTCCGGGACAGTTCCGCAACTGGTTCTATTCCATGCTGGCGATGAGCGCCATGCTGGACGGGCGTGCTCCGTTCCGCGCGCTCCTTGGCCATGCGCTGGTGCGCGACGCGCGCGGCGAGGAGATGCACAAGACCAAGGGCAACTCCATCGCCTTCGACGAAGCCGCCGAGGTGTTCGGCGCCGAAGTGATGCGCTACATCTACGCCGAGCAGAAGACGTCCCAGCACCTCAACTTTCCGGACCTGCATCCCATGAAGGGCGCCGGCACGACGTTGGACGCCGAAGCACGCCGCAAGCTGCTGACCTTCTGGAACTGCTACAGCTTCTTCATTATGTATGCGGAAGCCGATGGCTGGAAACCTTCGGCGGCGCCTTCCCGGAGCGCCAACGAACTGGACCGCTGGATTCTGTCGCGTCTTCAGAACCTGATCCTTTCAATGCACGGAGCTTTTCAGGTCTTCGAGCACTACCGCGTCATCGAGGCATTTCAGGAGTTCGACGAGGAGTTTTCCAACTGGTACCTGCGCCGCTCGCGCCGCCGCTTCTGGCAGAGCGAGGATGCCGCCTACCAGACCTTGTACACGGTCCTCGTCACGGTCATCAAGCTCATGGCGCCGGTTCTGCCGTTTCTCACCGAGGAGATCTACCAAAACCTTGTGCGCACCGTGGATGACGGCGCTCCCGAGTCCATCCATCTCACGGTGTATCCGCAAGCCGACCGCGCACTGATCGACGAAGCGCTGGAGCGGAGCACGGCAACTGTCATCCGGATCAAGAACCTGGCGCACCACCTGCGCACGCAGAGCAAGGTCAAGGTCCGGCAACCGCTCAGCACGCTGTATGTGCGCCCGAGGGATGCAGCGGACCGCGAGGTTCTGGCGGTGGCCGAGTATGCGGCGCAGGTTCTGGAAGAAACCAACATCAAGAAGCTCGTGC
>JADZCI010000252.1 GCA_020851655.1 Bryobacterales bacterium | reverse complement strand
GGCCGTCCAGCGCCGAGATCATTTCCATCGCCACGCCGATGCGTGCTTTCGCTTTCCGGGTGCGCGCTTTGGCGCCGCGCCGCAGCCATTCGATCTCGCGGCGCACCTTGCCCTCCAGCGCTTCGCGATGCTTGGCCTGCGCCTCGAAGAACTGCTCGCGCTTTTCGAGAAAGGCGCTGTAGGGTCCTTCGACGCGAAACAACCCGCCGGGATAGACGCGGTTGATCTCCATGACGTGGGTGCTGACGTCTTCCAGAAACGCGCGGTCGTGGGTGATGAGGCACGCGGCAAAAGGCGCCGCCGACAACAGTCCCTCCAGCCACTCGATTCCTTCGAGATCCAGGTGGTTGGTAGGTTCGTCCAGAAGCAGCAGGTCCGGTTCGGTCACCAGCGCGCGCACCAGGGCCAGGCGCTTCCGCCATCCGCCGCTCAGCGTCTCGACCTTGACGGCGAGATCGTGAAACCCCGCCTGTCCGGCAACCACGGGCGCGGTTTCCTTCTGGCGGGCTGCCGCATCGATTACATCTCCCACGGTCTCGCCCGGATCGAATTCCGGATCCTGTGGGACATACGTCAACCGCACGCCCTTCCGGAGCGCGACGTTGCCGGATTCGGCGGCTTCGAGTTCGGCCAGACACTTCAGCAGCGTCGACTTTCCCGCTCCGTTGGGACCGATCAGTCCGTGCCGCTCACGATCGCCGATGGTAAACGAAATCCCCTCAAACAGCGTGGACGCGCCGAATTGCTTGGTCAGCGACTGGCAGTTGAGCAGCAGCGCCATGCGCTAGCTCAGAAATGCCGCCAGCCGGTCCATGGCCTGCGCAACGATATCGCGATCCGAGGCGTAGCAGATGCGGACGAAGCCTTCCCCACCGGCTCCGAATGCGACGCCGGGCGCCAGTCCTACTTTGGTGTCGAGCAGGAGGCGCTTGCAGAAGGCGAACGAGTCCTGGGCGGCTTCGATCCTGGGAAACAGGTAGAAAGCGCCGTCCGGCTCGGGCACGGTAACACCCTTCATCTTGCGCAGCGCGGCGAGGCAGAAGTCCCGGTTTTCTTTCAATCCCGCCAACAGCCCGAGCACGGTCCGCTCACCCCATTCCAGCGCCGTCTCGGCGGCGCGCTGTCCGAAACTCGGCGCGTGCGAGATGATGAACTCGTTCAACTGCGTGGCGCGGGCGGCGAGATCTTTCCGCGCCACCAGCCAGCCCACACGCCAACCGGTCATGCAATAGCTCTTCGAGAAGGATTGCACCACCGCCACCGCATCGTCCCGCGTAGCCATTCGCAGAATCGAGGGAGCAGGCTCACCGTGGCTTTCAGTGCGATAGTAGAGCCGCTCGTACACTTCGTCGGCCATCAACCACAGGTCATGACGCCGCGTAAACTCGAGCAACTTCCGCTGTTCATCGTCGGTGGCCACCCATCCCAGGGGATTTGAGGGTGATGTGTAGACGAGCAGCCGGGTACGGGGCGTCAGCGCGGCCTCGAGCGCCTCAAAGTCGACCGTGAACCGTCCCCCGCGTAGCACGTGCGGAACCTCGCGCGCCACCGCGTTCGCCATCGCCACATTCGAGGATTGATTCGGCCACGCCGGTGTCAGCACAATCGCTTCGTCACGGGATTGAGAACGCAGCGCGTGGCGACGTTAATCGCCTGCACGCCCGAGGTGGTGATCACAATCTCGGACTCCGGATCGAGCGCGACCTTGTGCTTGTCCTCGTAGTACCGCTGAAGCATCCGGCGCAGCGACGACAATCCGGCGTTGGACGTGTAATAGGTGAACCCGTCCGCCATTGCCTTTTGCGCCGCGCGCTTGATGAACTCCGGCGTCGGCTGGTTCGACTCGCCAAAATACAGCTTCAGCACGCGGCCGCTGGGGCCGGGCGCCGATTCGTCCATGCAGATGGCGAGTTCGGCGAGTTCGCGTATGCGGGAGTGAGGGACTGCCAGGGCGGAGGAAGAAACTTGGGCCATTCAGCGGTTGGGCCGCGACATCATCAGCTCTTCGACATTGACGAGCTGTGTCGGATAGCTGCCCGTGTAACAAGCGTAGCAATAGTGGTGGTCCGTGTCGGCGACCGCTCTCCGCAAACCTTCCAACGACAGGTAGGCGAGCGTATCGGCGCCGATGTGCTCGCGAATCTCGTCGATCGTCTCGTTGGCGGCTATCAACTCGTCCTTCGTCGGAGTGTCAACCCCGTAGAAGCACGGTGAAACCGTGGGCGGGCAGGAAATCCGGACGTGGACTTCGACGGCGCCGGCATCGCGAACCATCCGCACAATCTTCCGCATGGTGGTGCCGCGCACCAGCGAATCGTCAACCAGCACGACACGCTTGCCGTCCAGCAACTGCCGCACCGGATTCAGCTTCAACCGGACACCGAAGTGGCGGATCGCCTGCGACGGTTCAATAAAGGTCCGCCCCACATAGTGGTTGCGGATCAGGCCGTGACGGAACGGGATGTCCGACGCCGACGAAAATCCAAGCGCCGCGGAAACGCCGGAGTCCGGAACCGGAACCACAATGTCGGCCTCGGCGGGCGACTCCCGCGCCAGCAGCCTGCCCAGTTGCTCGCGCGACTCCTGCACGGCCCGCCCGAACACAATCGAATCGGGGCGTGAAAAGTAGACGTGCTCAAAGACGCACTGCGCGCGTTCCTTGGCCGGAGTGTACATTTCCCGCCACACCCCTGCCGGGCCGACGATCACCATCTCGCCGGGTTGAACCTCACCCACGTACCTGGCGTCGATCAGGTCGAAGGCGCAGGTCTCGGAGGCAAACACATACGCCGTTGTCCCGTCCGTCAGCTTCAATTGGCCCATGGCGAGCGGGCGGAACCCGTGCGGGTCGCGCGCGACGATAAGCCGGTCTTCAGCGAGAAATACCAGCGAAAAAGCGCCTTGGATGTCGAGCAGCGCCTCGCGCAGCGCGCCTTCCAGCGTCCGCTGGTTGGACCGCGCCACCAGGTGGAGGATCACTTCCGTGTCGCTGGAGGCCTGGAAGATCGAACCCTGTTCCTCCAGATCGCGGCGCAGTTCTTGCGCATTGGTCAGGTTTCCGTTGTGCGCGACGGCCACCTTGCCTTTTCCGCACGACACGGCAAAGGGCTGGGCATTCAGCAGCGCGGTGTCGCCCGCCGTGGAATACCGCGTGTGTCCGATCGCCATGTGCCCGGGAAGCTGATTCAACACCCCGGCGGTGAAAATGTCGGCGATATGCCCCATCGCCTTGTGGCAATAGATTTCCTTTCCGTCCGATGACGCGATGCCGGCGCTTTCCTGGCCGCGGTGCTGCAGCGCGTGCAATCCGAGATGCGCCAGGTTGGCCGCTTCCGGATGTCCGTAGACGGCGAATACGCCGCATTCCTCGTGGAATTTGTCAAACAACATGAATCTCCGCCTGAAGCCTGGATTCCAGGGCGAATGCCCAGCTCTCATAGAGCGAGTTGACGGGGGAGGAAATCAGGGTTGTGCCGTTCTGCGCGATGGTATAGCGGCCGGTCACGGTCACGCCAATCTGAAGCGCGGGCACATTGTGTTTGCGGGCGATCGACTGCACCGCGGCGGCGTCGGCCGCCGACACCAAAACCCGGGAGGGTCCTTCGTGGAACAGCAGGAGTTCCGGACGCAGCCCGCTCGAAAGGTTAACGTCGACACCGATCTTGTTGCCGAAGGCGCTTTCGGCCAAAGCGACCGCCAAGCCGCCGTCGCTCAGGTCGTGCACCGACTCCAGGAGGCCCGAAGTGGCCATTTCGCGGACAGCGTCATGTACCCGCTTTTCGAATTCCATGTCGAGCGCAGGCGGCAAGCCCCACAATTGTTTGATGATCTGCTTGGCGTACTGGGTTCCGCCGAACCGGATCTCATCGGCCTCGCCAAGACCGCCGACCAGCAGCACCTGGCGTCCGGCCGCGCGAAACGCGATCCCCACCGGCGCTTCGGTCTTCAGCAGGCCCACGATGCCGATCACCGGGCTGGGAAACACCGGCTCGCCCAAGGTCTCGTTGTACAGGCTGACATTGCCGCCGGTGATCGGCGTCTCAAAGAACGCACAAGCCTCGGCCAGTCCTTCAATGGCATCGACCAGTTGCGCCATGATCTCGGGACGCTCCGGATTCCCGAAATTCAGGTTGTTGGTCGCGCCAATCGGAGTCGCTCCGGCGCAAGCCAGGTTCCGGCAGCACTCGGCAACCAGCAGTTTCGCGCCCTCGCGCGGGTCGAGATAACAGTAGCGGCCATTGCCATCCAGCGCCATGGCGACCGAAGTTCCGGTCTCTTTGATCCGGATAATGGCCGCATCGCCGCCGGGGCCGGCCAGCGTGTTGGTGCGAACCATGTAATCGTACTGTTCCCAAATCCAGCGCTTGGAACAGACGTCATCCGATCCGAGAACCGCGTGCAAATCCGCCGTCAGACCGCGCGACTTAAAGGCCGGCGCTTCCATGGGAACCTGCCGCAAGGGCTTCGTAAACGGGCGGTGATAAACGGGCGCTTCGTCCGCCAGCGGACGGTTCCCGATTTCCGCCACCGCTTTGCCGTGGTTCTTCACGCGCAGCATGCCGTCTCCGGTCACCGTGCCGATGGTGACCGCGTCCAAGCCCCACTTCCGGAAAACCCGGAGCACTTCCTCTTCGCGTCCCTTTTCGGCGACGAGCAGCATGCGTTCCTGGGATTCGGACAGCATGATTTCGTAGGGCGACATGCCCGTCTCACGCTGGGGCACCAAGGCGACGTCGATCTCGATGCCCGTTCCGGCGCGCGAACCCATTTCGCACGTCGAACAGGTCAAGCCCGCCGCCCCCATGTCCTGAATCCCGACGATCGCGCCCGTCCGCATCGCTTCCAGGCAGGCTTCCAGAAGCAGCTTCTCCATGAAGGGGTCGCCCACCTGCACGTTGGGACGCTTCTGCTTGGATTCTTCGGCGAACTCAGCCGACGCCATGGAGGCGCCGTGAATGCCATCCCGCCCGGTCTTGGCGCCCACGTAGATGACGGGATTGCCGATGCCGGAAGCGCGTCCGTAGAAGATCTGGTCTTTGCGAAAGACGCCCAGCGCGAACACGTTTACCAACGGGTTGCCGTTATACGACGGCTCGAACGCCGTCTCGCCGCCCACCGTAGGCACGCCGAAGCAGTTGCCGTAATGCGCAATACCGGAAACGACACCTTCCAGGATGCGGCGGTTTCGCGCGCCCACCTCGGGATCGTCCAGCGGGCCGAAGCGCAGCGCATCCATGAGGGCCACGGGCCGGGCGCCCATCGTGAAGATGTCTCGCAGGATTCCTCCGACGCCGGTTGCCGCGCCTTGAAAAGGTTCGATGAAGCTGGGGTGATTGTGCGACTCGATCTTGAAGGCGATGGCCCAGCCATCCCCGATGTCGATGATGCCGGCGTTTTCGCCCGGCCCCTGCACCACGAGTTTGCTGCGTGTCGGCAACTTCTTGAGGTGCACCCGCGAGCTCTTGTACGAACAATGCTCGCTCCACATCACGCTGAAGATTCCCAACTCGGTGAGGTTCGGGTCGCGGCCCAAAATGGCGCGAATCCGCTCGTATTCGTCCGGCGTGATCTGGTGCGCCGCGACGACGTCGGGTGTAATTGTGCTCATGGTTTAGCGGACCGCCGCAAACGACCGGACCATCGACTTGAAAACGCCCAAGCCGTCGGCGGACCCCATCAGCGGATCGGAAGCCCGGTCCGGGTGAGGCATCATCCCCATGACATTGCGTTCGCGGTTGAGGATACCCGCGATGTCGCGCATGGAACCATTGGGGTTATCCGCATAGCGGAAGGCAACCCGGTCTTCGCCCTCCAGTTCGTCCAGCACCCGCTCTCCGGCGACGTAACAGCCATCGCCGTGCGCTACCGGCATCACGACCTTCCTGCCCATCTCGAAGGCGTTCGTGAAGGGCGAGTCTAACGTCCCGGGGAGAAGCTCCACCGGCTTGCAGATGAACTTGAGACCGCGATTGCGGATGAGAGCGCCCGGCAACAGTCCGGATTCCACCAGAATCTGGAATCCATTGCAGACTCCAATCACCAGTCCGCCTTGCTGAGCGAATTTCTTGACCGCGCGCATCACCGGCGAGAACTTGGCGATGGCCCCGCAGCGGAGATAGTCGCCGTAGGAGAACCCGCCGGGCAGAATCACCGCGTCGGCATCTTTGACAGTTTCGTCTTTATGCCACAGGAATTCCGCCGGCTCACCGAGGTTGGCGCTGGCAGCGTACCAACAATCGTGATCGCAATTGCTGCCGGGAAAGACAACAACGCCGAATTTCATGGGGAGAGACTCCAGTTTACAAAACAGCGGCTCGCCCGATCAAGAAATGAATTGTTACGATGCGTGTCTGGGCCTGAAGCAGCCGGGCCGGTCCGGGCGAAGTTCAGCCTGGCTACGCTTCGACGGGAGCCGCCACAACCGCGGCCTTCTTGCGGGAAGCGCGTTTCTTTTCAGACGGAGGTTGCCGGTCGATCTTCTTGATGCTCGGGAGAGCAATCTCACAGACGAACTTCTTTTCGCCGTGTTCGTCGAACTTGATCACAATGTGTTGCTCGTTGCAGGACACCACGGAGCCGGGACCGAATTTCGGGTGCTCCACCTGGGCTCCAACGGCAAACGCGGGCTTGGCCATTTGGTAGAAAGCCTCCAGCAACTAGGATACCAAATCTTTGGAGATTATCGGAATTTCGCTCGCCAGCCACTCCGATCACCCTTGTCTTCGTTATCTTACGGGTGCTTGTCGACGGCCCCCGGTACCCCATGCCACGCTAAGATACATCTAACCGTACTTAGGAGACTGCCGTGACCCAAGAACCGGAAGGTCCAACTGTCAGGCCGCTGCTGGCGATTCTGTGCACTTTGTTGCTACTGCCAGGGGATGCTCTGGCCTTTGCGCCGCAATCCCCGGCGCCGCCCCCGTCAACGCCTTCCACCAGTCAGCAGGCCAAAATCCCACCGGAACAGCTGGATTCCCTGGTCGCCCCAATCGCCCTGTACCCGGACCCGCTGCTGGCGCAGGTGCTTGCCGCATCGACCTATCCTCTCGAAGTTGTCCAGCTTCAGCAGTGGCTGGCCAAGAACCCGAACCTGAAGGACAAGGCGCTCGCCGACGCCGTCTCAAAAGAGTCGTGGGATCCGAGCGTTCAAGCGCTGGCGGCCCTGCCGGACGTTGTCAAACGTCTGGGAGACGATATCGCGTGGACCACCGATCTGGGCAACGCTTTCCTGGCGCAGGAAGCCGACGTGATGGATGCGGTGCAGCGGATGCGCAAGAAGGCGGTCGACAAGGGCACGCTGAAGACGACCGAGCAACAGAAAGTGGAAACCAAGGTCGTCGAGACCAAGACGGTGATCGTCGTAGAACAGGCCAACCCGCAGGTTGTCTATGTCCCCTCGTATAACCCCGTCGTCGTGTACGGCCCCGCTTACTACCCCTACCCGCCCATCTACTATCCGCCTTGGGGCTACTATGCCGCTGGGGCGGCGATTTCATTTGGCGTCGGCGTGATGATGGGCGCGTTCTGGAGTGGCGGTTGGGGGTGGGGCTGCGGCTGGGGCGGCCACAACGTTTACATCAACAATAACAACAACTTCATTCGCAACTCGAACATCAATCGGGGCGATTTCAACCGCGGAAATGTGAATCGGGGCAATCGCGCTTCAACGCGGCCCGCCGGGACAGGCAACACGAACTGGAGCCACAATCCGCAACATCGCGGAGGCGCCCCTTATCGGGACCAGGCGACAGCCAACCGCTTTGGGGGCACAACGCGCGGCGACTCCCTCGCCAACCGGCAGGCCAGCGCACGCCAACAAATCGCGCGAGAAGGCGGCAATTTTGGCGCCAGCCGGCCCTCGACCGGCACTCTCGGCAACCGGGGCGCCGGCGCGGGCGTGAGCGACCGCGCCGCCTCGAACTTCGGCGGAAGGTCCGCGGGCGGCGCCGACCGCATCGGCAGCCGCGATTTGTCGCGGAGCGGCGGCGGAAACCGGGACGCCTTCGGCGGAGGGACTCGCGGATACAGCGGACCGAGCGCCCGGAGCAGCAGCAACCGTGGTTCCTTCAGCATGGGGTCTCGCGGAGGCGGTGGCGGTGGCGGTTTCCGTGGGGGCGGAGGAGGACGGCGCCGTTAAGCGAACCGGAGCACTGACCATGACACGAACCTATTCAGCGAAAAATCTTCTGATCCGGAACTCCATCGTTGCATTGGCGGTCGTTTTCATATCGATGCCCGTGGCGGCTCAGCCACCGGCGCCCAACCCCACCCGCGCGGTGGGAAGTTCCTATGCGGCGCAGACTTTTGACACGCCCAAGCAGGCGGCCGATGCGTTGATCGACGCCGCCGCCCGGTTCGATGTGGCCGCACTCACCCGGATTTTCGGACCGGACGGCATTGGCATCGTGCTCAGCGACGAATTCGCGCAGGACCGCAAGCACGCTGCTGACTTTGCCGCCCAAGCCCATCAGAAAATGAGCGTAGCCTTGGACCCGCACGACCGCGTCCGCGCGTTCCTGCTGGTGGGCAACGACGAATGGCCTTTTCCCGTGCCGCTGGTAAGGAAAGGCGCAAAGTGGTCTTTCGACCCGCTAGCCGGCAAGCAAGAACTGCTCTACCGGCGTATTGGCGCCAATGAACTGGATGCCATCGAGATATGCCGTGGCTACGTCGAAGCGCAGTACGATTACGCCATGCGGCAGCGCGCCATCAATGACGTGAACCAGTACGCGCAGCGCATCGTAAGCACCCCGGGCAAGAAAGATGGCCTGGCGTGGCAAAATCCGGATGGCAGTTGGGGTGGACCGGTCGGCCAGAACATCGCCCGCGCGATTGAAGAGGGCTACTCCAGCAGTTCTGAGCCCTATCACGGCTATTTCTTCAAGATCCTGAAGGGTCAGGGTCCCGCGGCGCCGCTCGGCGAAATGGACTTCGTCGTTAAGGGCGCAATGATCGGAGGCTTCGCGCTGGTGGCTTCGCCGGCCGTCTACGGAGTTACCGGAATCCGCACCTTCATCGTCAGCCACGACGGCGTCGTTTACGAAAAGGACCTCGGCCCCGGCACGCTCGACGAATTCAAGCGGATGGAACGCTACAACCCGGATGCTTCCTGGACGCCTGTTCCGGAGGAATAGCAATGGCCAGAATCCGCCAACGCCCCGGAGGTGGTTATGTCCGCGGCCGCACCAGCACCAGCTCGGGCTGCACGGGCACGCCACCGCTCACTTTCACGCGCAGTAGGGCTTCAAAATACGGCATACCCGGCGAGCCACCCCGTTGAAGCCGGTCGCGCAGAATCTTTACGCTTGCCGGATTGGTCAGGAACTCGGTCGCGCCTTGGGTTCCGTAGGTCGTCGTGCCCGCCAGGATCAGCGCCCGGTGGCGCCCATCCAAACCGGGGACAAACCCGATGACAGCATAATCGAACGTGTGGGGCGGGCCGGAACTGAAGTAGTATGTTTCCTCGCCGGTCTGAGGCTTTAGGTTGATGACCGCGCCGGTCTCGGGGCGCGGTTCCTCGTCCACCGCCTTGAAGCTGAACTGCTGAAGCTGCGGGAGTTCCCGCTGTGGATGATTTGTATCGGGTCCGCCGATGAAAATCAGATTCTGGTCGCGCGCCTCGTCCCATGTCAGCAACTGGCTCCGCTTGACCTGCATCGCGACTCCCATCCGGTCGAACAAGCGGGTCAGGGTGTGGATAGCTTGTGCTTC
>JADZCI010000251.1 GCA_020851655.1 Bryobacterales bacterium | reverse complement strand
GCTGAGGATTCAGACGCCCGGATCGCGAGCAATTCCTGCGGAGGAATCGTGGGGCAGGGTCCGCCGTTGCAGGTGATCGGATAATTCAGGTTAGGCGTGTAGATGAGGAAGTTGGAAAACTGGCCCGCCGAGAAGGTTTGAGTCTGGGCTTGGTTCATCCAGCTGGTCGTGGCGGCCACATAAGAAGGCGCCTTGCTGGCCAGGTACGCCATGGCGTTGGCATCCATGGTGCCCCAGATGGCGTAAGAAATTGCCCGCCGAACCGTGTTGTTGGAAGTCGACAGCAATTGGAGAGAGAGCCAGGCGGCCTGATTGTATAGGCCTTCGGCAGCGGCGCCGTACATTTTGCCAAACTTCGTATTGCTCAGATCATCGAATGTGTGAACATCCGCGGTCCAGGATTCCCCGATGTATGTGTCAGCCGAAAAGTCGTCGCAGATCACGGTGCTCGAAACGCCGTTGATCGTGGCGGTGTAAGGATTCACGTAAACACCGGCCAGGACGTTGCTCCCCGCGCTCGTGAGTGTGATGTTCACCGTATCGCCGAACGCGACCGATTGGATGAAGCAAACTCCGATCACCAGAGCGGCCGTCCGAAGAGAAGTCGTCAAACCAGTCAATGTACCTTCCTCCCAGTGCGTTATTAGAGATGCACTTATCGGGACATCAATTACAAACATTTTGTCGCACGCGCCAAGGCAGGTCAATATCATCGTGGACGAGTTTGGTACTAGAAGTCCCTTGAACGGTCTAGTACTCATCGATTTGGGCCATCCATGGCAGACTATACTTGAAGCGTAGTTTCAGCGTGAAACCGGAGGACCTATGAGCGCTCAACGCCGCATCGCTGTTGCCTGTTTCGCCGTGCTGGTCCTTGTTGGCTGCTCCAAAGATCCCAACGCGCTGAAAGTGAAGTACTTGAATAGCGGTAAGGAGTACTTAAAAACGGGCCGGTACCAGGAAGCGGAAATTCAGTTTCGCAACGCCCTGCAGATCGACCCCAAGTCCGCCGAAAGCCACTATCAGTTGTCACAAGCCTATCTCGGCCTTCAGAAGGGCGATCTGGCATTCCATGAGCTCAACGAAGCGGTCACACTTGACCCTCAGAACCGCGAGTCGCGCCTACAACTGGCTACTCTTCTGATCGGCCGCGGGAGCTATAAAGAGGCTGAGTCGCACCTGGAAAAGCTACTGAACGCCGACCCCCAAAATGCGCGAGCGCATGCGATCCTGGCGCAGCGCTTTGCGGCGGAGCGCGACATGGAGGGCGCTGAAAAGGAGTTTCGCAAGGCGATCGAAATCGACCCCAAGCGGGTGGAATTCTACGCGGCTTGGGGAGCTCTTTGTCTGGCGTCGGGCAAGCCAGCGGAGGCGCTCGCTATCTTCCGCAAAGGCGTCGAGGCAAATCCCCACTCGACCGATGCCCATGCTGAACTGGCCCGGTTCTACCTGTTTCAGGGCGATTCGGTTCAGGCCGAAGCCGAAGCGCGGGCCGCGGTGGATTCGGCGCCGCAAGACATCGATGCGCGGTTGCTGCTCGCCCGGAGTTACCTCGCTGCCGGAAAACGCTCCGACGCCGAAAAGCTCCTGGCCGATCTCAAGACGCTCGCACCGGAAAATCCCGAAGCTTACCAGGCGCTCGGGCTCTATTACGCCGCAACTGGGCAAAAGGACAAGGCCGTCAAAGAGTTTCAGTCGCTCCTGCCGGCGCACCCCAAGGACTCGGACGTGCGGCGCCTCCTCGTTGAGAATCTGATCGACATCAAACGGCTAGAGGAAGCTGCCGCCGTCAATCGAGTCATTCTGAGCAACAAGCCGGACGATGCAGCCGGCCTGCTGGCGCAAGGTCGTATCTTGCTCGCCGAAGGCCGGGGGCAGGAAGCCCAACTGGCATTCCAAAAAGTGGTCGGGATTCAGCCGAATTCTCCGCAAGGCTACTATTGGCTGGGCAACGCGCAAAACTCAATCGGGCTATCGCAATTAGCCCGCAATTCCTACGCCCGCGCCTTGGATCTACAGCCGCGGATGACGGAAGCAACTCTGGCGCTGGCCCGCCTCGCCGGCGAGAGCGGCGACCGGGAAACGGCGTTACGGTTGACTAACGAGGTTCTGGCATCGGCGCCGGGGTCGGCCCCGGCTCATGTCATGAACGCCCAGGCGTCGCTGGCCAGAGGCGACATCGCGGCGGCTGAACGCGATGTCCAGACCGCGCTGCGCCGGGACCCATTATCGCTTCCCGGGCTGGCAACCCAACTCAACATCTCGATCCGCCAGGGGAAGACCAAGGATGCCGTTCAACAGCTTGCCAGCCTGGTCCAAAACAATCCAGGCAACGCCGCGATCCGGTTCCTGCTGGCGTTGGGGCAGTTCAGCCTCGGCGACCTCGGCGGCGCCGAGCCGAATCTGAGACAAGCAATCCAGGGAGACGCGAGGATTCCCGGCGCATACACGCTCCTGGCCAACATCGATTTTGCGAAGGGCTTAATCGAGGATGGCAAGAGAGACCTCAGGACGGCCATTGAAGTGAGCCCGCGAAACCCGACCAACTACCTCGTACTGGCGAGCCAGTACGAGAGGGAGGGCAAGTGGGATGAGGCCAAGAAGCTGTACGAAAAGGCGCACGAGGCCGCTCCGGACTCCGGGTTGGTAGCCAACCAGCTCGCCTACCTGTACCTGGAACACGGCGGCGACATCAAGGAAGCCCTGGCGCTAGCCAAACAGGCCAAGCAGAAATTGCCCGATTCGCCGAACGTCGCCGACACGCTGGGATGGGCCTATTACAAAAGCGGATCGGCCAGCGCGGCGGTCGCGCAGTTGAAGCAGTGCGCACAGGTGACTCCCATCAATCCAACATGCCACTACCACCTTGGTTTGGCTTATTTGGCCGCCGGGAGCAAAGACTCCGCGATCCGCTCCCTGCAGATCGCGCTGAAACACCCCGAGTTTCCGTATCCTCAGGCCGCCAGGGAGGCGTTGGACCGGATCACCGTAGCCCGGCCTTAACCGTTCGCGCGGAGCGCGGGACTGCCGGGCTTCCCATCCGGATCCACCCCGGCTTGCAACAGGCGTGCCCGCCGGGCGCTGGCATCGGCGCCCGCCAACACCACCATGCCCGCCATAAAACTCCAGATGAGGATGGTCGCCGAATTGACAAACACGCCGTACTCCCGTTTGAGTTTGGCATGCACAAACGGCCAGATAAGAAGGTTGAGCCACTTGAGAAGCTCAAGGCTCACGCCGACTCGAATGGCGCCGGGCAGGATCAACTTCGGCGGCACGTCCGTGTTGGGGAGCAGCCAGTAGATCAGGAACAGGATGAGAATCGTAACCGGCAGCGAAGCAATCTTGAAGGCGCCGATGCCGAGATATTTCGGCAGGTCCGGCCACTCGCCGAGCGCGGCGGCGAACAGTTGCTGGTTCATCGCCGTAAACGTTGTGGACAGCACCGCCAGCGCGCCGCAACCCAGTATCAGCGCCATGCTGACCGCCTGGTTTTTCCAGAAAGACCGGTTCTCTGTGACTGCCCAGGCGCGATTGAGCGCCACTTCCAAAGGCATGAATATGCCATTTGCGGTGAACAGCAACAAGAGCAGCGAAACCCATTCCAGCTTCCGGACCGATTCGGCGTAGTTGATCGGCAGGTTGTAGGCAAGAAACATGCCGGTCGAGCCGGGAAAGTAGTCGCGGATGGCAGTGTAGATGGCTTCTTCGGCGGCGGGCCAATGAAGCAGTTGCCGGCACAGCGCGACCATCACCAGCAGAAAGGGATAAAACGACAGGAGGACATTGGCGGCGATCGAGAACGAAAACACGTGCACCTCGGTCTGCATCCAGTACTGTGCGATGCGCCGCGAGTCCGCCCAGGAAAATCGAAAAACCTCGCGCAGGTACGAAAACCCGCGTCCGGTGACCGTCATCAACATCCAGTGTATGGGTTTGCGCCGGGCTCAAACCGGTGGCGCCGGGCGGTATATATTGAACGGAGCCATGACACACCAGTTTTCCCGCCGCCATGTCCTGCGCGCGTCAGCGCTTTCGCTCCCCGGTCTCGCCTACGCCATCCAACAGAACACGACGCCCTCGCGCCGGCCGAAACTAAAGATCACCGATGTCCGCACCGCCCAGGTCATGGCGCACGGGCATCAACTTCACGTCCGTATTCTCACCGGCGAGGGCCTGACCGGACAGGGCGAGGCTACCGACGCGGTCTGGGGCGGCGCCGCGCTGGTTAACGTGTTCCGCCGCTTTCTCGTCGGGCAGGACCCTTTGAATGTCGAAGCGTTGTTCGAACGCATCCGCACAGCGGGCATCTTCGCCGGCGCGCAGGGAGGGCAATACGTCGCCGCGCTCTCTGCGGTGGAAATCGCCCTGTGGGACCTGGCGGGCAAGGCCGTCGGCCTGCCCGTGTATCAATTGCTGGGCGGCAAGGTCCGCGACAAGGTGCGCGTCTACTGCGATTCGCAAACCGAGGACCCCAAGGATCCGGAAGCGCCCAAGAAGTTGGCCGGGATCCGCGACATGGGCTTCACCGCAATCAAGATCGACATCGATGAAGCGGCCGATCCGGCGCGCTTTGACCGCGTCAACTGGACCGCGTCAAACGGCGAGATCGATCACATGCTGGCAAAAATCCGCTTTGTCCGTGAATCGTTTCCCAAGAACGTGGATCTGGCGGTTGATATGCACGGCCGCTACGACATGACGACCGGGAAACGCGTGGCCAAGGAAGTCGAACCATTTCATCTGTTGTTTCTGGAAGAGCCGGTGCCGCCTGAAAACGTCGACGCCATGCGCGATATCCGGCAATCCACCAGCACCCCCATCTGCTGCGGAGAAAACCTTTTCTTGAGGCATGGGTTCCGCGAAGTGCTGGAAAAGCGCGCCGCCGACATCATCATGCCCGACATTCAAAAATGCGGCGGGCTGCTGGAGGCGCGCAAGATCGCCGATATGGCTCACACCTACTATGTGCCGGTGGCGCCGCACTGCGTCGTGTCTCCCATCGGAACGATGGCGTCGGCGCACGTCTGCGCGGCCATCCCCAATTTCCTCGTGCTGGAGTGGCACTGGATCCAGCGCTTGCCGCTCTGGCGGAGTTTCGTCCAGGAAGGCGAGATTATTGATAAGGGTTTCATCACGCCGCCGGATCGTCCCGGCATCGGTGTGGAAATGAACGAGGAAGCCGCGCGCAAGGCGCAGGTCAAAGACACGCCTTGGTTTGAAGCCGGGCGATAGGAATCATCAGGAGCGACTTATGCAAAAGCGAACATGGATTGCCGGCGTGGCCGGATTGGCCATGCTGGCGCTGGTTGGGTTTCAGGCGGCGCACAAAGCCGCGGCGCCGGCAGACCCGCTGATTGCCGGGTTTATGAAGACTCCGACGGCGAGCGTCGCCGACGCCGTGGACCAAGTCGTGGGAAAACGCGGCTTCATGTCCCACACGATTCGCCCGGTGTCGCCGGGAAAGATCGTGGGCCGGGCCTTGACTTCGCTCGTCAAACCCGCCCCTCCCGACAAAGCGACGGCGCAACTGGCGGTGAAACACTCCACCGAGATGATCGATAATTCCAAGCCCGGCGAGGTGGGCGTGATTGTGATGGAGAATGGCCTGGATGTCGCGGCCATTGGTGGATTGATGGCTACGGCGGCGAAATCCCGCGGCATGGCCGGCATGATCCTCGATGGCGGAGTTCGCGACGTCGAGGAAATCCGGGCACTCGGCCTGACCGTGTTTTCGGCCAGCGTGACGCCAGCCACCGCCGTCAGCCGGTGGGCCAGTGTGGCCAATAATATCCCGGTCCAGTGCGGAGGCGTGACCGTCAATCCGGGCGACATCATCGTCGCTGACACCGACGGCGTGGTCGTCGTGCCGCGAGACCATGCGGACGGCGTCTTGAAACGGGCCCAGGAGATCGACGAGCGCGAGCGGAAGATGGTGCCCATGATCAAGCAATACAAGTCCCTGGGCAAGGTGATCCAGATCTTCAACCGGATCTGAGACGCCCGGCGCCCGCCCCCACGTATCCAAAAATTCAGTGACTCGCGTCCACCAGTATCGGAAACTGGTAGAAGCGATGGACGAATTACGCACCCGGCGCGTCGAAGAGATGATGCGGGAAGAACTCTCCGAACTCATCCGCTTTGAGCTTTCCGATCCGCGGGTTACGGAAGTCGACGTGTCGGCGGTCCACGTCTCGCACGACCTGAAGCGTGCCGATGTCGTGGTGGCCGCCGGCAATCCAAGCGCGATCGAGGGGTTGGAGCACGCGCGTCACTTTCTAAGGCGGCAACTGATGCAGCGGCTGGATTTGTTTCGAATGCCGGAACTACGCTTTGTAACTACTTTAGTAGGAAATGATCCAGCTCAGCTCCGTAAGTTACAGCGCCGGCTGCGGCGCGGACGGGGGTCTGAGAGTTCTACGTGATACTACAAGCGTCGACGATAGCCGCAATATGGCTGTGGGTACCGCTCCTGACGGTGCCCGCCGAGTTGCTGCGAGTGGAGCGCAGCATGGATTCCATGGGTACTACATATACAGTAGTAGCCTATGGAGGCGAACGCTATGCCATTGAAGAGGCTGTCGATGCCGCCCTGGAAGAAACGAGGCGGCTCGATTACCTGTTATCCAACTACCGTCCGGGCAGCGAATGGAGCTACATCAACCAGCATGCCGCCACCGAGGACGTGCAGCTTTCTCCCGAATTGTTCGACCTCCTTTCCTATTGCTACGATGTTAGTAGTAAAAGTGAAGGCGCTTTCGACATTACGGTCGGACCACTGATGAAGATCTGGGGGTTTTACAAAGGTAGTGGCAAAATCCCGCACCGCGCGGAAATCCGGACCGCGCTGGAACGGGTGGGTTATCGCCACATGCTGCTGAACCCGGCGGCCAAAACCATCCATTTCGACGTGCGAGGTGTAGAAATTGATCCCGGCGGCATCGGAAAAGGTTACGCTGTGGACCGCATGGCTGATATCTTGAAAAGAAAAGGGATTACCGCCGGGTTCATCTCAGGGGGCCGGAGCAGCATGTACGCCATAGGAAATCCGCCGAAGGAAGCGCGCGGATGGCGAGTCGCGATACCGGATCCTAGGGACGCCCGCAAGACCTATACGGAAGTGTTTTTGAAAAACGAGTCAATGTCCACGTCAGGCACCTCGGAGAAGTTTTTTGTCGCGGGAGGCAAGACTTACAGCCACATCATGGATCCGCGCACCGGCTACCCGGCAGAAGGGATGCTTGAGGTGTCGGTGATCGCGCCGCGAACAATTGACAGTGAAGCGTGGACCAAGCCCTTCTTTATCAATGGCAAGGCTTGGACGATTCGGAATAAACCGAAGGAATTTCAAGTCTTCCTATGCGAAGACAGAACGGAGAACTCATGCGCGTTCCTCCAATGAGCAGCCGATTCTTGGATGCGTGCCGGCGCCGGCCCACCGATGTCCGGCCTGTGTGGTTTATGCGCCAGGCGGGCCGGTACCTCAAGGCGTACCGCGACGTCCGGTCAAAGCATTCGATCCTGGAGATTTGCAAGCGTCCCGATTTGGCGTCCCTGGTGACTTTGCAGCCGGTCGAGATCCTGGATGTCGACGCGGCCATCATTTTTGCGGATCTCCTTCTCCCCGTTGAACCTATGGGCTTGAAACTCAAGTTTGTCAGCGGCGAGGGTCCGGTGATCGACAACCCGATTCGAACTTCGACGGATGTCGATTCGCTGTCGATCTCCAACACAGACGACTTGGGCTATGTCGGTGAATCCATCAAGCTGGTTTCGTCCGCCCTGGCGGGCAAGGTTCCGGTAATCGGGTTTGTCGGCGCTCCGTTCACGGTCGCCAGTTACATGATTGAAGGCGGCGCCACGAGAACGTTCCACAACACCAAGACGTTGATGTACCGGGACGAAACCTTGTGGCGGCGTCTGATGGGCAAGCTGGTGGACGTGCTTGGACCGTTCGCGGTGCTACAGGTCGCCTCGGGCGCTCGCGCCATCCAGGTGTTTGACAGTTGGGTAGGCGCGCTGGGTCCGGATGACTACGTGCGCTACGTGGCGCCGTATTCGCGCGCGCTGATTGAACGGATCCGGTCAACGGGCGTTCCGGTGATTCACTTCGGCACCGGGGCCGCGGGTTATTTCCGCGAATTGCATGCCGCCGGTGGGGACGTGATGGGAGTGGATTGGCGGCTCAACATCGACCAGGCCTGGTTGGACATCAGCTACCGCTCGGCGATTCAGGGCAACCTTGACCCCGCCGCGCTCCTGGCGCCGTTGCCGGAACTGAAAGCCAAAGTAACCGAATTGCTGAAGCGGACAGGTACCCGGCCCGGCCACATCTTTAACCTCGGCCACGGAATCCTGCCCGAAACACCGCCTGACAACGTTCGGGCTGTGGTGCAGATGGTGCGGGAGTTCCGGCCGTAAGGCCAGCGTGCCGCTCAGAAGTATCATCATCGGGGGCGGTATTACGGGACTCTCGGCCGGATACGAACTCGTCCAGCGGGGGGTAGAGCCCACCTTGTTTGACGGGTCGGGGCGTTTGGGCGGAGTGATCCAAACCGAGACCGTGGAAGGCTGCGTTGTAGAGGGTGGACCCGACAGTTTCCTGTCAGCGAAGCCCGCGGGCCTCGAACTGATCCGGGAACTTGGGCTCGCCAATCAAGTCATCGGTTCGAACGACAAAGACCGCGTCACCTACATAGTCAAGCAGGGCAGGCTGCTGCCAATGCCCGACGGCCTGATGATGATGATCCCTACCAAGGTGTTGCCCCTGGCGGCCACTCCGCTGCTTGGGTGGGGCACAAAGCTGCGCATGGGCCTGGACTATTTCCGGCGGCCCGGAGGCGAGCGCGCGGAACGCACGGTGGCCCAGTTCATCGAGGAGCACTACGGCCGCGAAGCTGTCGATTACCTGGCCGACCCGTTGCTTTCCGGCGTCTATGGCGGGTCCGCCGATTCGCTGAGCGTGAACAGCGTGCTGGCGCGGTTTGTGGAGCTTGAATCCAAGTACGGCAGTCTGACCCGGGGCGTGCTCGCCGCGCGGCGCAATGCTCCGCCGTCAAACAACGCCACTCCGCTGTTTCAGACTTTGAAAGGCGGCCTCGCTGACCTGGTGGGCAAGCTCATCGAGGCGATTGGCGGCCGCATGCGTGTGATCTTCCATACCGTGCAGCGTGTGGAGCGGGCCAGCGAGGGCACGTTCCGTGTCTTCACCGGCGACGGGACATGGGAGGCGGAGCGTCTGATTTTCGCGTGTCCGGCTTGGCAGGCCGGGACGCTGTTGGCGCCGTTGCACCCGCGCTTGGGCAAGCTGTTGAGCGAAATCGAATACAGTTCTTCGCTGACTTTGGCCATAGGCCTGAACCGTTCCGAGTGCGGGCCGGTTCCACCGGGCTTCGGATTTCTGGTCCCCAAACTGGAGCGGCGAACGATGGTGGCCTGCACGTTCACCGGCGCCAAGTTTCCATACCGGGCGCCGGATGACAAAGTCGTGATGCGGTGTTTTCTCGGCGGCGCCGGCCAGGAAGCCGTTTTGGATACTCCCGACGAACGCCTTCTGGAGACGGTTTGCGAGGACCTGCGCGGGTTGCTGGGCTGGAAGCCGCGGCCGGCGTTCTACCGCGTCAGCCGCTGGCGGCGGGCCATGGCTCAATACACGCTCGGGCACCGGAGCCGGGTCGATCAGATTCGCATAGCGGTTCGTGACTTGCCGGGAGTCCACCTGGCGGGAAATGCATATGACGGAATCGGCATACCCGACTGTATTCGTACGGGACGCCAAGCCGCTACCGAAGCCGCGTCGTAGTCACTCTCCCGACGCCGAGACGATGTTGGAAACTTCGGCGCGGCGGACGCCGTAAACCTTCTCAATCACACGGCAGATTTCGGCGGCGAGGCGCCGCTCGTTCTCACCGTCCTCCAGATCGATGACGACCTTGATGTGTACGTCGATGCGCTTCACGCATCGGATGATACGATAAAGATTCCTGGTCAGGTCAAGCCGCTCGTGGAACGTCCCAAATGCCGACTCTGTGAGACACGCGCGCCGCGCCGGTTTTGTCCCGGCATTGGCGGCGACATTTGTTCGGTCTGCTGCGGCACCGAACGCGAAGTCACCATCGACTGCCCGCTGGACTGTGAGCATCTGATCGCCGCGCGGGAACACGAGCGCATTCCGGCGCCGGACTGCGAGATGCCCTATCCGGAAGTGCGGGTGACCGAACAGTTTCTGTCCGGAAATCGTGAGCTTGCGATGGCGACTGGGCAGATGCTGCTCATCGCGGCTCTGACGAACGGCCATGCTTCGGACTTTGATGTGCGCGACGCGCTGGACGCGCTGATCCGGACGTACAAGACGCGGGATTCAGGGCTGGTTTACGAAACCCGTCCCGCGAATCCGATGGCGGCGGCCGTGCAGATGCGATTTGAGCAGGATCTGGACAAGTTTCGCGAAACGCTGGCGCAGCAGAGCGGCGTGCACTCGATTCGCGACAATGACGTGCTGGGCGTGCTGGTCTTCTGGGCGCGCGCCGAACGGAGCCGCAACAATGGCCGGCGGCGTAGCCGGGCCTTCATCCATTCGCTCGGGAACCTTGTCCCGCCGGAACCGCGGCGGCCGCAGGGCGCAATCATCGAAGCCTAGCTCTCCCGCCGCACATCCAATCAAGAATGGGGACCTCTAACTTGAAGGCGAGGCTTGTCGAGTCGCGGTTGATTGGTCCTGATGTGCGTCATTTTGTGTTTGAAGCGCCTGACTGCGACAGGCTGGAGTTTCTCCCTGGGCAGTTTGTCTCGTTTTCCGGTTTGGTTGGCGGCCGCCGGATCACGCGCGCCTACTCGATCGCTTCAGCACCGGACGGCAACCGGTTCGATTTGTGCCTCAACCTCGTGAAAGACGGCAAGTTTTCCCCGCACCTTTTCGAGATGGCGCCCGGCGACGAAGTGGACATGAAAGGTCCGCTGGGCATGTTTGTCCCGCGAACTCCGTTTCGGGATTCGGTGTTTGTCGCAACCGGCACCGGCATTGCGCCTTTCCGCGCGATGCTTGGCTCGCCGCCGGTGCAGGCGAGCAACAGCGACGTCTTACTGCTGTTCGGCGCGCGGTACGAAGCCGGACTCGTCTACGGCGCCGAGTTCGAGGAACTGGTGTCTCACTGGGAAGGCTTCCGGTATTGGCCCACGATCACGCGGCCCGGCGCGGACTGGCGGGGCCGGACGGGGCGGGTCCAAGAGCACCTTGACGAGGCCTTGGGCGGACGCACGGGCGTGGATGTTTATATCTGCGGCCTCAAAGAGATGGTCGATTCCATCCGCGACACGCTTAAGGCCAAGGGCTTTGACCGGAAGCAGATCATCTACGAGAAGTACGATTAGTCAGAGAGACCGCACTTCCACCTTCTGCCGGACTTCGCGGGTCTGCTCGAGCGTGGCGAAGCTGACGCCGGGGAGGCAGGCCGAAGCGGTCCCGGCGGCCACGCCCCAGCGGAGTGCGTCGGCAAAGCCGCTCCCTTTGGCCGTGGCCCACACAAAGGCGGCGGCGAGCGCGTCGCCGGCGCCGATGGGACACAGGATATCGACCCTTGGAGCCAGCACTTCGACCATACCGGCTCCGGCCGTGCCAACCGCGCCGCGAGCGCCCAGCGAAATCACCACCTGTTCGGCGCCCATGGCGCGAATTCGTTCGGCAGCTTCGAGAAAATGCGTGCCGGTGATCAGCGCGCGGTTCAGCAGGCGTTCGGCTTCCTGGTGGTTGGGCGTGACCACCGTGGGTCCCGCTTCGATTGCTGGCGCCACGCATTCGCCGTCCGTGTCGAGGAGCGTCTTGACGTTAAGCTGCCGGGCGTAGTGGATGAGGCGCGCGTAAAAATCGACGGGGGTCCCGGGGGGCGCGCTGCCGCAGAGCATGAGCCACTTGACGTCCTTGATGCGTGCGCGGACCGCTCGCTCAACGCGCGCCACTTCCGCCGCCGAGATGGGCGGGCCCAGTTCGTTTAACTTGATGGCCAGGCCTTTGCGGTCGGCGATCGTCACATTCGTGCGAATGTCGTTCTTTACGCGCACGAGTTCCACGGGGAAGGCGCCCGCAAGGAGAAACTGCTCCAACCGGCGTCCTCCTTTCCCGCCGCAGGTGGCGATGGCCAGAGTCTCGCCGCCAAAGGACTGAATGACGTGTGAAGCGTTGATGCCCCGCCCGCCGGCCGATTCCCGAGTGGCGAGAATGTAGGCGCGATCCTCAAAAACCAGGCGGTCGACGGTCAGGTTCCGGTCAATGGCGGGGTTCAGCGTGAGGGTGACGATCAAGCCCACATTTTACCGGATGGTACTCTGAAGGTCTTGAGGAAACATCCGCTTTTTGCCGCCTATGTGGCTCTGGCGGCGGTTTGCTTCTTCTGGGGCACTACATACCTGGCGATTCGCATGGCGCTGGAAACGTTTCCGCCCATGATGCTGGTATCGGTCCGCTACACGCTTTCGGGGGGCATCATGCTCCTGGGGGCCTGGTTGGTGCGGGCCAAACTGCCCAGCGGGCGCAGGCTGTTGCGGACCGCCCTGTTTGGCGTGCTGGTGCTGGGAGTCGGCAACGGCGCGCTGGTCCTGGCTGAACTTCTGATTCCCAGCGGTCTGGCGGCGCTCATGATCACCGTAGGGCCGTTCTGGATGGTGGGTCTGGACGCCATTCTGCCCGGCGGCGCCCGGCTGCACGGTCCGACGGTCGCAGCCATGTGCGCCGGCATGTTGGGCGCCGCGCTGCTGGTTGCGCCCGGCGCGCGAGACGCCTCGGCGGCGCAAGCCGCGCTCCAAGGCTTTGTCATTCTCCAGGTGGGTTGCGCTGGATGGTCGTTCGGCTCGCTGATGCAGCGCAGGGAACCGCCGGAGGCGCATCCCATTGTTGCCGGCGCCGTCCAGCAGTTTGCGGCCGGGTTGGCGTTCATCGTTCCGGCGCTGGTGACCGCCGCGCCTGTCCGCTGGTCCCCCCGCGGCGCCGGCGCCCTGCTCTACCTGGTCCTGTTCGGATCGATTGTCGGCTACAGCGCCTTTATCTACGCCATGGACTGTCTGCCTGTGGCCCTGGTTTCCATTTACAATTACGTGAATCCTGTGGTGGCGGTAATTCTGGGGTGGCTTGTCTATCGTGAGCCTTTCGGCGGGCGGGAAGCCATCGCCATGACCGTGATCTTCGCCGGCGTAGCGTTAGTGAAGCGCTTCTCGCAGCGGGCGGTGGCGACATGAGGATCAGCGCGATGATTGTGTTCAGCTCGAGCCTGGCGTTCCAGACCGCAGGTCCTCCGGTGGCGGCGCGCCGCCCCGCCGTTGACCATTATCACGGTGTCGCAGTCACCGACGACTACCGCTGGCTGGAGGACGGAAGCAGCGCCGAGGTCAAAGCATGGGCTCAGGGCCAGAACCGTGTGACCCGCGCATACCTGGACGCGATTCCGTTTGCAAAAAAGCTGCGCCAGCAGATTCGCGGCATCATCGATCAAGCGGCGGTCTCCTACGACAGTCTCGATGAAGTGAAGGGACGCTGGTTCGCTTTGAAACGCGACCCGGCCAAGCAGCAGCCTTTTCTCGTGACGCTGGACGGTCCGGGCGAGACGCGCGTGGAGAAAGTGCTGGTCGACCCCGCCGCCATGGATGCGCGGAACCTCATGACCATCGATTGGTTCCGGGTGTCGCCCGACGCCCGGTGGATTGCGGTGTCCATGTCGAAAGCGGGCTCGGAAAGCGGCGACCTGCACGTCGTTGACGCCTCCAGCGGCAAAGCCGCGGGGGAAGTTGTCGAGCGTGTGAATGGTGGCACGGCTGGGGGCGACATGGCGTGGACGCCAGACTCGAAGGGCTTCTATTACACACGCTACCCCCGCGCCGGCGAACGTACCGGCGCCGACCTGAACTTCTACCAGCAGATTTGGTATCACCGCCTGGGCTCTCCGGTTTCCGAAGACAGGTGTGAGACCGGCAAAGATGCGCCCCGCATCGCGGAATTCCGGGTTGCCTGCGCCAGCGGCGGGCGAGTGCTGGCATCGATGCAAAACGGAGACAGCGGGGAGTTCCGGCATTTTTTGAGATCGGAGAAAGGCGAATGGCGCGAGGTGGCGCGCTACACGGACCGCATCGTGCAGGCGGTCCTGGCGCCTGAAGGTGACATTGTCGCGATCTCCCGCAAGGGTGCTCCCCGAGGCAAGATTGTCCGCTTCCGCACGGATGCCAGCGAAGCGCGGGTGGTCGTTCCAGAAAGTGAAGGCTCGCTCGAAACCAACTTTTTCGGACGCTCGCCGCTTGCCGCCGCGAACGGAAAAATCTACGCGGTCTATCAGACCGGAGGGCCACAGGAACTGCGTGTGTTCTCCTCCGGCGGCAAGCGCCAGAACGCTCCAGAGCAGTTACCGGTTTCCTCCGTGGACGGGTTGACGCCAACCTCCTCGGGCGGCCTGGTGTTCTCCAATGTGTCTTACCTCACGCCGCGCCAGTGGCGGCTGTATTCGCCCCAGTCCGGCGAGACGTTGACGCTATCGCTGAGCAGCAAGCCCGGCGCCGATTTCTCGGACATCGAAGCGGTGCGGGAGACGGCGGTATCCCGTGACGGAACCAAAGTGCCGCTGACCGTCTTCCGCCGCAAGGGGATCAAATTGGATGGAAGCAACCCCGCGCTTCTGACGGGATACGGGGGATTCGGCCTCAGCCTTTCGCCGGGGTACAGCCCGATACAGCGGGTGCTGTTCGACCAGGGCTTCGTGTTCGCCATCGCCAATCTTCGGGGTGGCGGCGAATTCGGCGAGCAATGGCACGAGCAGGGCAGGTTGACGCGGAAACAGAAAGTTTTTGACGACTTCGCCGCGGCCATGCGGCGCCTGGTGAGCGCCGGATACACTGCGCCCGGACGCCTGGCGATTCAGGGCGGCAGCAACGGCGGGTTGCTGATGGGCGCGGCGCTGACCCAGCATCCGGAACTTTGCCGCGCCGTGGTCGCCCGGGTGGGAATCTACGATATGCTGCGCGTCGAACTGACGCCCAACGGCGAGTTCAACACGGTGGAATACGGAACCGTCAAAGAGGCGGACCAGTTTCGAGCTCTGTACGCTTACTCTCCGTACCACCACGTGAAGAACGGAGTGAAGTACCCAGCCGTGTTGTTCATGACCGGTGAGAACGATCCGCGAGTTGATCCGATGCACTCCCGGAAGATGACGGCGCGTTTGCAAGCGGCGTCACAATCCGGGCTGCCTGTGTTCCTGCGAATCGACGCCGACTCGGGGCACGGCGCCGGCACGCGGCTTGACTCGCGAATTCAAGAACTCACCGATACATTCGCCTTCATCATGGACCAGTTGGGTGTGGCCTACCGCTAACGTTGGCCGGCGGCGGCGATGTAGGCGTCAATCTGCTCCTCGAGGACATCCAGGGGCAGCGCGCCGTTGCGCAGGACCGCATCGTGAAAGTCGCGCACATCAAACCTGGCGCCGAGCGCGGCTTCGGCTTTGTGCCGCAGCTCTTCGATTTTCAACCCGCCGATCTTGTAGGCGAGCGCTTGCGAGGGGTTGGCGATGTAGCGATCGACTTCGGACGAGAGAAAGTCGCTGGTAATCCAGCCGCCTCGGCTGGGCAGCATGGCCTCAACGGCTTTCTCGCGCGACCAGCCGAGCGTGTGAATCCCGGTGTCAACGACGAGACGCGCGGCTCGCATGATTTCCTGCTGCAGCTTGCCGTAACGTTCGTAGGGCGTATCGTAGACGCCGAGTTCCCCGCCCAGCGTCTCGGCGTAGAGTCCCCAGCCTTCGGTGAAGGCAGTGTACCCGCCAAGCCTGCGAAACGCCGGCACGTTCGGCATCTCGCGCGCAAGGGCTATCTGGAGGTGGTGCCCCGGCGCCGCTTCATGCAGGATCAAGGCCGCCATGCAGCAACTGGACTGTGTTTCCGGGTCGACGGTGCGGAGATAGAAAAATCCGGCGCGGGAACCATCGAGCGCCGGGGGCTGGTAGTTGGGCGCCGCGGTCCGGGCGCGGTCCGGCGGAATCGCGCGCACGCCGTACGGCATCCTGGGCAGCACCTTGAACAACCGCGGCAACTCGGGATCGATGCGCTTGGCAATATCGCGTCCGTGCACCAGGATTTCCCCTTCACTGTGAAACCGGAACCGCGGACTTCCGAGAACCTTGGCGTCGAATTCTTCCGCGCTTCCGGTGAAGTTCAATTCCTTGCGGATGGCGGCCATCTCATCCTGGATGCGCTTCATCTCGCGGAGCCCCGTCTCGTGAATCTCAGCGGGAGTCAGCCGGGTGGTGGTCGAGTTGCGGACGTAGATGCGATACATCTCCGCGCCGTTGAAGTTCTCGGAAAGCCCGATTGTGGCGCGGGTGGCGGGCAGGTAGGTATTGGAAACATATTCGCGCAGCTTTCGCCAGGCCGGCTGGAAGCGTCCGGTGTAGGCGGCTTCGGCGCGTGCGCGAAGACGCGCCCGGTCTGCTTCCGGAATCGACTGGGGGAAATTCCGGAACGGCGCCAGCAGCGGGGTTTCGTCCGCGCTGACGCGCATCTGGGCATCGAGCTGCCGGACCATCAATTCCGCGGTGAGCTTTGGCGCCAGCACTTTGCGCTTCAACCCCTCTCCGGCGGCGGCAATCACGCTTTCGGCATATTTTGGTAGCGCCTCCAGGCGGGCCACGATGGCCTCGTAATCGGCCAGGTCGCGGGCCGGCATCTGGCGGATGGTTTCAGAAACGGCAAGGTGGGGGCCCGCAAAATGGTTGATGGAGAAAAGGTAGGGACGCGTGTCCGCTACCCGAAGCCGGGCCTCGATTTCGTACAGGAACAGCCGCTGATTGAGCCGGTCCGCTTCGGGCAGACCGGAAGCGTCCACCACTTGCGCCGCTTTCTGAAATTCCAACAGCGCTAGTTTGCGCCGCTCCTCCGCGGCCGGCGAGTAGTCGGACCACAGGGAGTTGTAAGTCTTGATGCCCGCCGAGGTAGCCCTCTCCGGCGACTGGCGCATTCCGAAGTCAAAGTAATCCTGGTACAAGCGCGCGAGACGTTCGGCCGGCGGCTGCGCGTGGGCGCAGAGACAAGCCGCCAGAAAAAGCAGTGAAGACCGCATGGGGTAAGGGTAACCCAGCAGTGATCAGTTGGAGCGTGTGCGGCCCTGGTTCAAAAACCGTGCGCCCAGCACCCCGCCCAGGGCGCTGAGCAGCGTCATGAACATGAACTGTAGCGCCAGGATCAAGACGATCAAGACGGCCATCACCGAAGGGTTCTCCAGCAGGTCTTTGACGCGGTTCATGGCGTCCTCGGGCATCTTCATCGACGCCAGGCTTTGCTTGTACATGGCGGTGAAGCCGCCTTCGCCGGAGAGCAACAGGACCCCGAGTGTAAAGAGGATCGTGGTAAGCACAAAGGCAAACACGCCCGTCATCCAGCCAATCCGCGCGCCGCCGTTGGAGGGAACCGGCTGGCCGGTACTGCGCCGGTAGAGGTACACCGAGAATCCCCCGGACACCATCGTGCTGCCGATGATCGCCAGAAATTGCAGCACCGGCAACCCGATCACCTGGACGGCCATTGCCGTAACCGTGGTCAGCAGGTACATCAGCGACGCCGATAGCACGCTGACCCTGACCGCCAGGATGTTGCGAAACGAGATAGGCTGCGGCGGGGGCGGCGCGGCGGGCGGAGGAGCAACAACCGGAGTTTCGGCAGGCTGGACTTCGACCGCCTCCGGAATGGTCTCTTCACTCGTAGGCTTCCCGCAGCGGTGGCAGAACCGGGCGCCGTCGACCAGTTGCGCGCCGCAGGAGCAATAACTTTCCACTCTCTTAGTGTACGTTGAACAGCCCGCCAAGACTGTTCTCTCTCATATCGCCCCGGACAAGTACCGGGCGGCAGCCGCGTAAGATTTCATAACCTGGAGTCTTCCATGGCACTAACCGTATTGGTACTGAGCAACCCGGCGCTGCGCACGTTGAGAATGTTGGACCGTCTCCCCGCCGATACTCACATCGTCGCTGGTGAGAACGCGGAGATTTTTCGGTCCGCGGCGCCGGAAGCCGAAATCGTCGTCACCGGCGGCACGTATCGTGACCTGCTATCGGAACTTTGGCCGCGGCTGAAGCGCGTGCGCTGGGTGCACAGCCTGGCGGCGGGGCTGGAGACCCTTCTATTTCCGGAACTCGCCGCCAGCCCGGTTTTGCTGACCAACTCCAAGGGCGTGTTTGCCCGATCGCTGGGCGAGTTCGCCATCGCGGGCATGCTGTACTTCTCGAAAGACCTTCGCCGCATGCGGCTCAACCAGCGCGCCGGCGTTTGGGAGCCGTACGATGTGGGCGAGTTGTTCGGACAAACGCTGGGGATTGTTGGGTACGGTGCAATCGGAAAAGCGGCAGCCCGGCTGGCTAAGGCGTTTGGCATGAAAGTGGGCGCGCTTCGCAGGAGCGGTGGGACGGACCCGCTGGTGGATGTAATGTACACGCACGGCCGGTTGGACGAACTGCTGCGGGAATCGGACTTCCTGCTGATTGGCGCCCCGCTGACCGCCGAAACGCGCGGTCTCATCGGAGCGGCCGAGTTGGAGCAGATGAAACCTACCGCGGTGCTGATCAACCTCGGCCGCGGACCGGTGGTTGTGGAAGCGGCGCTCGTTGAGGCGCTAACCGGGGGACGCATCCGCGGCGCGGTCCTGGATGTCTTTGACGAAGAACCGCTACCCGCCGGGCATCCCTTCTATTCACTCGATAACGTGCTGCTGTCGCCCCATTGCGCCGACCACACACGCACGTGGCTCGAGGACCAGATGCAGATGTTCCTCGACAACTTCGAACGGTTCACACAGGGCCAGCCGCTGATGAACATCGTGGACAAGCAGAAGGGGTATTGAGTGCATTCCGTCACATTCGAAGATGTCGCCCGCGCCGCCGGGCGCATTGAGACGATCGCTCACAGGACCCCGGTGCTGACCAGCCGGAGCTTTGACGAGCGCGCCGGGCTCGCCGCGTTTTTCAAGTGCGAGAACTTCCAGAGAGGCGGCGCGTTCAAGATTCGCGGCGCCGCCAACTTCCTCTATTCCCTGACGCCGGATGAGCGGAAACGCGGCGTCGTGGCTTTCTCATCCGGGAACCACGCGCAGGCGGTCGCCATCGCCGCCGAGTCGCTTGGCATGAAGGCAACCCTGGTGATGCCGGAAGACGCGCCGAAATCCAAGATGGAGGCGACTCGAAGCCATGGCCCCACGGTGATCACCTACGACCGCCACCGCGAGCGCCGGGAAGAAATCGGACGCCGGATTGCCGAGGAAAGCGGCGCTACGCTGGTTCCGCCTTACGACCATCCGTGGATCATCGCCGGGCAGGGGACGTGCGCCAGGGAATTGCTCGAAGAGGTTCCGGACCTCGACACCCTGGCCATTTGCCTGGGCGGTGGAGGGCTTCTCGCCGGGTGCGCCATTGCGGCCAAAGCCTCCAATCCCGCGATTCGCGTCTTCGGCGTCGAACCCGAGTTGGCCAACGACTACTGGTTGTCGCGCCAGGCGGGGCACAGGGTCGAGATCCCGCCGCCGCCAACCATCGCCGACGGTTTGCGGACGCCCGCGCCCGGCATCCACAATTTTCCGATCGTGCAAGACCTGGTGGAAGACATCGTGCTGGTCAGCGAAGCCGAGATCAAGGAGACACTGAAGTTCCTGTTGACGCGCATGAAGACGGTGATCGAACCCAGCGGCGCTGTGGGCGCCGCGGCGGTGTTGCACAATAAGTTGCCGGCCGGAGTGCGGCGCGTAGGCATTGTGGTTTCGGGCGGAAACGTGGACTTGGAGGTTCTCGCGTCGTTATGAAGATCTGGTTTCTGCTGATCCTGTTGAGCACCGCGCTGCCGGCGCAAAAGCGGACCATTACCCACGAGGACGTCTGGATGATGAAGCGTGTGGGCGAACCCGTGGTGAGTCCGGACGGAAAGTGGGTGGTGTTTTCCGTCCTGGAACCATCGTACGAAGCCGGCAGGCAAAGTTCCGACTTGTGGGTAGTTCCGTCCGATGGAGGCGCACCGGCGCGGCGAATCACCTCCACCCGCGCCGCCGAATCGGCGGTCGAGTGGTCCCGCGACGGCTCTCGCCTCGCCTTCTCTTCCAAGCGTGAGGGTGATGACGCGGCGCAAATCTACGTCCTGCCCATGACGGGCGGCGAGGCGCTGCGAGTGACGTCGATGGCGGGCGGCGCCACGAATCCGAAATTCCGGCCCGACGGGCAGGCGCTTCTGTTCGAGAGCGAGTTCGATCCCCTCGCGGCTGAACGCAAGGCGCGCAAATACAATGCGCTCGCCTTTGACACGTTCCCTGTCCGGCATTGGAACGCCTGGCTCGATGAGAAACGTCCTCATCTCTTCGTACAGGAACTCTCGCCGGAAGCCAAGGCGAAAGACCTGCTGGCCGGGACACAGTTGGCCTCCTCGAAGGGATTCGGCGGGCTGTTCGGCGGCGGCGCCGATCAAAGCCTGCACGGCGTCTGGTCCCCCGACGGCCGGGAAGTGATTTTCGCCGCCGTTATCAACCGCAATGAGTTGATGTATGCCGACATCGAGTCGCGGTTGTTCCATGTGCCCTCGGCGGGCGGTGAACCCGCCGCGTTCACCGAAGACGGGCAGAACTTCTCGAATCCTCGCTTCAGCCCCTCGGGTGACGCTTTGTACGCGCTGCGTCACCGGCAACCCACCAAAGAGCGGATCTACAGCCTGTCCAAGCTTGCCCGGTTCGCCTGGCCGCTGGGTACCCGGCCGGTCTTGCTGACGGATGCATGGGACCGGTCTGTTTCCGCATTCAGCCTGACGCGGGATGGCAAGACGGTCTACCTTGAGGCGGAAGACGATGGCTTTGACAAGGTCTTCCGGGTTCCGGCCGCGGGTGGAACGGTCGAGCTGGTCTTTCCGGTGAAAGAGGGCGGCTACTCGAATATCACCCCGGTGGGCGATCACCTCATCGGGCGCTATGGCTCGTCCACCCAGCCGCCGCAAATCGTCTCAATCAATCCGGCGCGCGGCATGCACTCCTACCTCACCAACTTCGACGCCGAGCGTATCGCGCAGATCGACTGGAAGGCGCCCGAACACTTCTGGTTCACGGCCAAGAACGGTAAACGCATCCACAACCTGATTACGCTGCCTCCGAATTTCGATGCCGGTAAGCGGTATCCGGTTGTGGCGTTCCCTCACGGCGGCCCCAACGCGATGTCGAAGGATGCGTTTTCCGTGCGCTGGAACTATCATCTGCTGACGTCGCCCGGTTACGTCCTGCTGCAGACCGATTACACGGGTTCGACCGGGTTTGGAGAGAAGTTCGCCGACGACATTGAGCGGGACGTGCTGCGGGGACCCGCCGAGGAAATCCTGGAGGCGATCGACGAAGCCGCGCGGCGCTATCCGTTCATCGACAAGACGCGGCAGGCTGCCATCGGCGCCAGTTACGGTGGGTACCTGATGAACTGGTTCAACGGGCACACCAACCAGTTCAAGTGCCTGGTCAACCACGCGGGCGCCGTCAACAACGAGTCTCAGTATGGCGTCAACGACGGCGGATTGACCCGCGAGTTGCGCATGGGCGGCCCAATCTGGGAGAAGGGCGGCCAATGGAACGATCAGAGCCCGATACGCTACGCCGAACACTTCAAAACGCCCATGCTGATCACGCAGGGCGAACAGGACTTTCGCGTGCCGCTGAGCGAAAGCATGACCACCTACAAGCTACTTCAGCGTCTCAAGGTTCCATCGCGGCTGATCGTATTTCCCACCGAGGGGCATTGGATCCTGACAGTGGACAACCACCGGTTTCACATGCGGGAGGTTCTGGGATGGTTGCACAAGTATCTGTGAGATTCCGCGGCGTGCTGTACTGGGTCCTGCTTGCCGGGCTCGCCAGCGCGGTTGCGCAAGCCGTTCCTCCGGCGGACGGCGACCGTGACGGAGTCGCTGACGCCCTGGAGCAGGAGTTGTTGGCGCGGTTCGCTCCCGCGTTCTTTCTCAGCAGCGGTGAATGTGATGCCATGCCGGCCGAGTTTGTGCCCGGCTTGGCGGACCCGCGGGTCATGGAGCGGAACGGAACCATCTACGGTTCGGTTTCGCCGGTTCAAAGCCCGGACGGCGCTGGAAGCTTTGTCGAAGTTCGATACCACCACTTGTGGGCCAGGGATTGCGGAAAGGCGGGACATGACCTCGATGCGGAACAGGTCGTCGCCCTGGTAACCGCGCCCAATCCGGATAGTCCGGCTGAGGAATGGCGCGCCGTGTATTGGTACGCCGCGGCGCACCAGGGCACGGTGTGTGACGCCAGCCATGGACTCCGCGCATCCGATGCGCGCGCCGTGGACACGGGTCCCGCGGTTTGGATTTCAGCGGGCAAGCACGCTTCGTTTCTCAACCCGGCGCGCTGTGGCGCGGGTTGTGGCGCGGACGTCTGCATAGCGCCATCCCTGCTGCGTCCTCCCCAGATTGTCAATCTCGGTGAAGCCGGCGCTCCGTTGAACGGCGCGGTTTGGATCCACTCGCCGCGCTGGCAAGCCGCGTCAAAGCTGGTTCCCCATTTCACCAGCGATGTCGTGAATCGGCTGTCGTCATCTGCCGGTTCGAGCGAAGTGACGCTGTATCCGTCGCTCTTGCCCGCTCAGGGTCTGATGCTGGCGACCGTGGCAACCGGCAGCGCGCTGGACGTCTCCAGCCGGAACACCGGCGCCGCTCTGGCGCAGGCAAGCCAGGCAACCGGCGATGCGCTGTCCACATCGGCAGCCAACACGAGCAGCGCGCTGAATTTGGCCGGCGCCAAGACAGGCGCGGCGTTGAAGACGTCGGCGGAAAAGGCCGGCCAGTCGCTGAAACGGTCCGCCGCGGGCGCCGGCGCGTTTCTGCGGTTAACCAAGCCGCCGCATCCGAAACCTTGATTCGACGCTCCTGGCTTGGGGTGGGGGCGCCGGCTGCCAGTTTCACGGCCCGCCCGGAGGTGAAAGAATAGAGGTGAACACCCCTATGTCAGAGATGCAAAACTCCAGGCGGGCGTTTCTCGCCGCCGCGGCTACCGCCTCCATCGCCCAAGCCGCCAAGACAGTCAAGCCCACTATCACGGCGCGAAGCGCTTCGCGGACACTGGGCGCCAACGACCGCATTCGCGTCGGCATGATCGGCGTCGGCATCATGGGCACAGGCCACCTGCGCGACTTCATCAAGCAGCAGGACGCGGACAAGGACATCGAAGTCGCAGCCATCGCCGACGTTTATCAGCGGCATCGCGAGCGAGCCAAGAGCATTTCCAAGCTGACTGACAGGGACGTCCTGGTCGACTATCGCGAACTCCTTCAGCGGACCGATATCGACGGCGTCCTCATCGCCACGCCCGACCACTGGCACTGCCAGATGGCCATCGACGCGTTTGCGTCCGGCAAGGACGTCTATCTGCAGAAGCCCATCACCCTGACCGTGGAAGAGAGCGCGCAGGTGATTGCCGCCGCGGCCAAGTACGGCCGGGTCTTGCAGGTGGGCAGCCAGTTTCTCAGCGATCCGCGCTGGCACAAAGTCCGCGAGTTGGTGGCTTCCGGCGCAATCGGAGACTTGCTATGGGCTCAGACGACTTACAGCCGCAACTCCATTGCCGGCGAGTGGAATTACTACATCGATGAAGAGTGCACGCCAGAAACCGTGGACTGGAAACGGTGGCTGGGACCGGCGCCCAAGATCCCGTTCAGTGGCGAGCGGTTTTTCCGCTGGCGCAAGTATTGGGAATACTCCAACGGCATCGCGTCGGACCTGTACTACCACAGGGTCGGGCCGATCCTCTTCGCCATGGGCGCGCAGTATCCGACACGGGTTGCCGGACTCGGCGGAATCTATGTGCAGAAAGACCGCGCCGTCCCGGACACTTTCGTCACCGTCTGTGAGTATCCGAAGTTCTACATCGTCGTTACGGGCTCGATGGCCAACTCCGCGGCAAACCGGCTGTTGCCCGAAGCCATTTACGGACACGAGGGCACCATCGTCGTTGAACCGCGGCGCGTCGTCCTCACGCCGGAACCGATGATTGCGCGCTTCAACAACAAGCCGCTGGACGCTCAGACATTCGATTTCGCCGGCGCCACCGCGAGGATGAACCGCCTGCACACTGACAACTTCTTTTCGTGCATGCGAACACGCCAAACCCCTCATTTGGGGCCGGAGCTGGCGCACCAGATCATGGTGTCGGTCGGGATGGGCTGCGAAAGCTATCGCGACGGCAAGATGCACCTGTTCGACCCAGCCACGAAGAAGCGGGTCAAGAACGCGGAGAAGCGGCCCGTGTACGCGGGTGATGGAAAGAACCATCCGCAAGGTCCGCGCAAAGAGTCCGCGACCTAGATTGCCGTGACGCGCGCCGCCGTCTTACTGCTGCTGGCCGCGAGCCTGGCGCCGGGCGCTGAACCCGCGAACCTGGCGGATCTGAAGGCGGCGTTCCTGAAACCCCCGGACGACGCCCGGATCATGATGCGGTGGTGGTGGTTCGGCTCGGCGGTCACGCGCACGGAAATCGAGCGGGAACTACGCCGCATGAAGGAAGGCGGCATCGGCGGTGTCGAGATTCAAGCCGTCTACCCAATCGCCCTCGACGATCCGTCCAAGGGTTTTACCAACCTCCCATTCCTGTCGCCGGAGTTCCTTGACGCCATAGGCTTCGCCGCCGGTAAAGCCCGGGAATTGGGCATGCGGGTCGATCTGACGATCGGCAGCGGCTGGCCTTATGGCGGGCCACACACTCCGGTTACAGAAGCCGCCGGCAGGCTGCGGGCGCAGAGAGTCGCGGTGTCATCGCGGCGAGTACCTGTGCCCGGCATCGGCCATGGCGAATCCTTGATTGCGGCGTTCGACGACGCCAACCACGAAGTGCCCGCGCCAAGAGATGGAATCGTGTGGCTGCCTGCCGGAGAGGCAACCCGCGAGGTGACGTTCTTCATCGCCTCGCGTACGGGGATGATGGTCAAGCGGCCCGCGGTGGGGGCGGAGGGCTTCGTCCTGGATCACTATGACCGGCGCGCGATCGATCACTACCTGGAAAAAGTTGGCGCCCCGCTGATTAAGGCTTTGGCCGCGAACCCGCCCTATGCCGCCTTCTGCGACAGCCTGGAAGTTTTCGGGTCTGACTGGACGACGGATTTTCTGGAGGAGTTCCAACGGCGGCGCGGTTACGATCTCAAACCAAATCTACCGGCGCTCGTCCGCGAGATCGGCCCCAAGACTGCCGCCATCCGGCATGACTGGGGCAGGACCCTGACAGAACTGCTGGAAGACCGCTTCATCACACCCATGCGGCAGTGGGCCAAAGCGAACGGAACGCTCTTCCGCATTCAAGGTTACGGAATTCCGCCGGCTACGATTTCGACCAACGCCCTGGTGGATTTGCCCGAGGGTGAAGGACCGCAGTGGAAGGTGGTGCGCGCTTCCCGCTGGGCCTCTTCGGCCAGCCACCTTTACGGCAAACCGGTTACTTCATCCGAGACCTGGACATGGCTCCACTCACCGGCGTTCCGCGCCACGCCTCTGGACATCAAGGCCGAAGCCGATCTGCACTTTTTGCAAGGGATCAACCAATTGATCGGCCATGGCTGGCCTTATAACCCTGAAGGCATAGCCTACCCTGGCGCGCGCTTCTACGCCGCCGCCGCGCTCAACGACCGCAATCCCTGGTGGATTGTCATGCCCGACCTGGCGCTGTATCTGCAAAGGACCAGTTTCCTGATGCGGCAAGGCGCGCCAGTCAACGACGTGGCGCTCTACCTGCCGAACAGCGACGCCTGGTCGCGCTTCACCACGGGCCGCGTTCACATGATCGAGACCCTTCGCGAAATGGTGGGCGAGACGGTGATGCCGCAGATCCTGGAGTCCGGCTATGGACTCGACTTCATTGACGATGGCGCACTCGACAAGGCCGTCCGGGTTGAGGAGGGCGGCCTGGTGTCTGGCGCCAGCCGCTACCGGGCTGTGGTGTTGCCGGGAGTCGAGACGATACCTGTCACCTCCATGCGTAAGCTGGAACATTTTGTTCGCGCCGGCGGTATCCTGATCGCCACCCGGCGCACTCCCACGTCCGCTCCCGGCTTGACCGCTACAGAACCCGAAGACGCGGACGTGAAGGCCATTTCCAAAAGGTTGTTTTCAGGGCAGGCGGCTCCGGCGAAGCTTGTCCGGGACGATGCCGAACTCGGCGCGGCGCTCCGCACCGCGCTCACGCCCGGCCTGGCGCTGGAGCCCGCCGTCACCGATGTCGGCTTTGTACACCGCTCCACGCCGTTCGCGGAAATCTACTTCGTGGCGAATACGAGCAACCAGGTGCGTTCCGTCAAGGCTGCGTTCCGGGCGGCCGGCCCGTCGGCGGAAGCGTGGAATCCGCTCGATGGTTCAATGGAGCCGGTCCAAGTACTCTCGAAGGATTCCAAGCGGGTTTCCCTCGCGCTCACACTTCAGCCCTACGAATCCCGTGTCTTCGTTTTCTCGAACTCGGCCGCGGCTTCACCGGTTCAATGGACGCCGAACGGCGCCGCGCGAGATATTTCCGGCGGCTGGACGGTCCGGTTTCCCAACACGGAACCGCGCGCGCTCGACCGGCCGCGGTCCTGGACCGGCGATGACGACACACGCTACTTTTCCGGAACGGCCCGTTATGAGCGTTCGTTCGATCTCGCGACCGTTCCCGAAGGCCGTGTGCTGCTGGACTTTGGCCCTGGTTCCGCACTCAAGGAACAACCGCTGCGCAACGGTATGCGCGCCTGGTATGAAGGTCCCATCCGGGAGGCAGCCGTGGTGACGGTGAACGGCGCCCGCGCCGGCGCCTTGTTTGCGCCCCCGTATGCGCTGGACATCGCGCCACACCTGCGGGCAGGCGCCAACCGCATCGAGGTTGAGGTGGGCAATACGGCGCTCAACCACATGGCGGGCCACTCGCTGCCGGATTACCGCCTGCTCAACCTGCGCTACGGAGTCCGGTTCGAACCCCAGGACATGGACAAAATCCAAGCCCTGCCATCGGGGATCACGGGTCCGGTCCAACTGCGGGTCCTGTCGCGCAAAGTACGCTGAGAGAATGAAGCTTTTTGCCTGGTTGCTGGCCGTACTGTCCGCCGGTGCGGCAACTCCACCGCAACTCATCCTGGACACGCCGGCGTCCAATTTCACACAGTCGCTGCCATTGGGCAACGGGCGGCTGGGCGCCATGGTGTTCGGAGGCGCCGCCGAGGAGCGCGTCGTTCTCAACGAGAGTTCCTTGTGGTCTGGTTCGGCGCAGGATGCCGACCGGCCCGGCGCGGCCAAGTACTTGCCGGAGATCCGCCGCCTCTTGAAAGAAGGTAAGAACGCCGAGGCCGAGAAGCTGGTCTACGCCAATTTCACTTGTCAGGGTCCGGGGACGGGCAATGGCCGGGGCAAGGATGTCCGCTACGGGAGCTACCAGATACTCGGCAACTTGAAATTCAAGTTCACTGGCACAGCGGAGGCTTCCAACTACCGGCGCGTGCTCGATCTCTCGCAGGCTGTGGCGCGCGTGGAGTTCACCGCCGGGGGTGTGCGTTTTGCGCGCGAAGCCTTCTCGAGCGCACCGGACCAGGTGATCGTCTTCCGCCTTTCCGCCAGCCAGCGCGCGCGAATCTCCTTCACGCTGTCGCTGGACCGGCCCGAGCGTGCGCGTACGTCGGCCGAAGGCCAGGACACTCTCCTTCTGGAAGGCCAGCTCAACAACGGCGCCGGAGGTGGCGGGATGAAGTTCGCCGCGCGCGCCAGGGTCCTGCATTCGGGAGGCTCCATACAGGCAGACGGTGCGTCGTTGCGCGTGGATGGAGCCGATGAAGCCATCATCCTCATCACCGCGGCGACTGACTACATGGGCTTTGCGGGCCGCAGGACGACGGACCCCGCGCGGGCCTCGGCCGAGGATCTCGCCAAGGCGGCGGGCAGGAGCTACAAAGCACTGCTGGCGGCGCACACCGCCGACTATCAGAAGTACTTTGACCGGGTGCGTCTGACCCTGGGCCCGGAGAGTGCGGAATCGAGCAAGCCGGCTCCGGAACGCCTGCGCGCGGTGGCGGCCGGGCGGCAGGACCCCGCGCTTGCCGCGCTCTACTTCGACTACGGCCGCTACCTGCTGATCTCTTCGTCGCGGCCCGGCGGCCTGCCGGCCAACCTGCAAGGCATCTGGGCCGAAGAACTGCAAGCGCCGTGGAACGCGGACTGGCATCTGAATATCAACTTGCAGATGAACTACTGGCCGGCGGAAACCGGTAACTTGGGCGATCTGAACCAGCCGCTGTTCGCACTCATCGCGGCGTTGCAGGAACCCGGCGCGCGAACGGCCAAACAGTACTACGATGCGCGCGGCTGGGTGGTGCACACCGTCACCAACCCGTGGTTGTTCACCTCACCCGGCGAGGGCGCTTCGTGGGGCTCAGCCGTAACGTCGTCCGCGTGGCTCTGCCAGCACCTGTGGGATCACTATCTGTTCACCAAAGACCGCGAGTTTCTGTCTTGGGCTTATCCCATCCTGAAAGGATCCGCCCAGTTTTATGTGGACATGCTCATGGAAGAACCCAAGCATGGCTGGCTGGTGACCGCGCCCAGCAATTCACCGGAAAATTCCTACCGGTTGCCGGACGGCAGGCGGGCCTCCATTTGCATGGGCCCCACTATCGATCAGCAGTTGTTGCGCTACCTGTTCGATGCCGTGGTGGAATCATCCAGGATTCTGGGCGCCGATGCCGAATTTGCGCGCGACCTCGCGGCACGGCGAAAGCGGCTGGCGCCCACCCGCATCGCCTCCGACGGGCGAATCATGGAATGGCTGGAAGAGTACCCGGAACCGGAACCCACCCACCGCCATGTTTCGCACCTGTGGGGACTGTATCCGGGCTCGGAGATCACACCGGACGAAACTCCGGATTTGGCCGCGGCCGCACGCAAGTCTCTCGAAGTGCGTGGAGACTTATCCACCGGCTGGTCGCTCGCTTACAAACTGAACTTCTGGGCGCGGCTGGGCGATGGGAACCGCGCGCTGCGGCTGCTCAACTACCTGCTGTCGCCGGTGGGGCACATGGGTATGGACTAC
This sequence comes from Bryobacterales bacterium, assembly GCA_020851655.1. Lineage (GTDB taxonomy): Bacteria > Acidobacteriota > Terriglobia > Bryobacterales > Bryobacteraceae > JADZCI01. The sequence continues at coordinate 7,696 of JADZCI010000251.1, read as the reverse complement.
GGCGGCAGGTTCAAGGGCGGCAGTTACGACAACCTTTTTGACGCTCATCCGCCGTTCCAGATTGACGGCAACTTTGGAGGCGCCGCCGGAATCGCCGAGATGCTGCTGCAAAGCCACAACGGCGTCATCCGGCTGCTTCCGGCGCTGCCGGACGCCTGGAGTGAGGGCGAAGTGCGCGGGTTGCGGGCGCGGGGCGGCTTTGAAGTGTCGATGAAGTGGAAGGCCGGCAAACTCACGCAGGCGACGCTGACGTCGAGCCTGGGTGAGCGCGCCAAGGTCCGCTACGGCCAGCGTACAACCGATCTGGCCACGCGGCCGGGCGGGGTCTACCGTTTGAACGCCAACTTACGTTGATGGCTTGGTGCGCGGGTAAATCCGCAGTATGTGCCGGTCCAGGAGGTTTGCGGTCACGTTGCGGCCCACCACGGCTTCGTTGGCGGCGAGCAAGTCGAGATAGTTGTGGCCCATCTTGGCCGCGACCTTGTATCCAACATGAAGCAACTGCCGCATGTGGGGGTTGTATTCAGGGCAGCTCTGGTCGTGGCGGAGCGCGGCGGTCAACTGCCCGGCTGTCCAGGCGGCCACCACGGATGGCTCGGGCAACTGCGCCGGGTCGATATCGATCACGGCCGCATAGGGTTCGCACAGGGCCGCGCGATCCTTGTACGCCTTGGCGTACACTTCTTTGGCCAAGGCCAAGCCGGGGCCGCCGGCCTCGGCGAGGCCGATGATCTCCTCAAGCCAGGTTGTGCCCGCGGTCTTCAAGTGGACGCCCGCGCCGGTCTCGGTGAGCGTGCGCTGAATGGCCGGGTAAATCGAGAACTTGTCGCTGCCCGAGTGGACGCTGAGTTTGAGCGTGTCCGGCAGACCGTAGCGCTTCACCGCTTCGGCAATCACCGCGACGTCGGCGCGAAATTCGGCCTCAAACATCGCCGGATCGCCCACGAAGTCCACCCCCTTGTTGAAACGCCCGGTGAATTTTGGAGCGATGGTCTGAACGGGAATGCGCTGGTCGGCCAGGGCGGCAAGAATGACCATCAGTTCGGCGGGCGTTTGCGGCGCGTCGGTCTCGTCCATCGAGACCTCCGTGATGAAGGAGCCTTCGCCTCTTTGGGACTCGATCAGGCGATAGATGCGGCCAGCCTGGACGACGGCTCCGAAGTATTTCTTGGCTGCCAAGGCAACTCCGGCGCGCGTTGAGTCGACCGGCGCAAGCCCTGCGAACTCGAGACGCCCCTCCAACTCCGGGTGGCGTCTCACAAAGCCGTCCACGGCGTCCGGCGGATGAGGCTGCCCGATCATGGCGGCCACATCGATGGTGAAAAAGTCGCTGGCGGTGAGAAAACCCATCACGTTGTCGAGATTGATGTGATCGGCGTCAACGTAATAGGAGCGCTTCCAACCCAACTCCGACACGGCGCGATCCGCCGCCTTCCGAACGCTTTCCGGCGCTGAGCCCACAATTCCGTGCTCCCGGAAGGACTTGTTCCAGACGGGAACCACGTCGATTCCCTGCTCGGAGGCAAGCATACAGGCTTTCAATTGGGCCTTCGCCTGGCGGGCGAAGCGGTCGCCCACGCCAATGGAGTACTTTTCAAGACGCAGCATGAGTTCACCCGGCAAGCTACCACAAATGGGAGGAGGCCGACGCAACGGACACCGCGGCCGGCGCCTTGGCCTCACCGGTCACACGCGACTTACTAAACGTGCGATTTAGGAAAACCGAATCGTCACCGGGCGCGAGGTTCGATATAGTTTTCGTTGCGAGGAGAATTCCAATCATGCCAGCCTCCGTTGAAGCGATCCCTTTAACCTCGGCCGAAATCCGGCTTGCCGTCCAGCGCCAGATCGACGCGGTCCCGTTCATCGACCTTCACACGCACCTGTTTTCCCCGGCTCTGGGAAAACTCGGCCTGTGGGGCATCGACGAACTGGTGACTTATCACTATCTCGAAGCCGAGCTGTTCCGGTCATGCGACGTGCCGCCGGACCAGTACTGGCGCATGGATAAGCGCCAGCGGGCGGACCTGATCTGGAAGACGTTGTTTGTCGAGAACACCCCGGTGAGCGAAGCCACGCGGGGCGTCGTCGCGGTGTTGAGCGCGTTCGGACTATCGAGTAACGCACCGGACCTGCGCGAGGCGCGGCAGTTCTTTGAGGCGCAGACGCTCAATGAACACATCACGCGAATTCTCAAGATGTCCGGCGTGAGCGAGTTTGTGATGACCAACGACCCGCTGGATCCCGAAGAAGGGCCGCTGTGGGAAGCCGGAATCGCCCAGGACCCCCGCTTTCATGCGGTATTGCGCCTGGACCGCATCCTGAACCGCTGGTCCGAACACTGGCAAGCCATCGCCGCCAAAGGTTACGCGGTCGAAGACAACGCCGGCGGCGGAACGCCGGGCGAGATTCGCCGGTTCCTCCACGATTGGGCCAAGCGCATGAGCCCGGTTTACATGGCGGTCTCGCTGCCGGACACGTTCCAATACCCCGATGCCTCCGTTCGAGGCAGGCTGCTCGCCGAGGCGGTGATCCCCGCCTGCCAGGACCTGAACGTGCCCCTGTCGCTGATGATCGGCGTGCGGTACCAGGTCAACCCGGCGCTGCGCCTTGCCGGGGATGGCGTGGGTAAGGCGGACCTGCGCGCGCTGGAGCGTATCTGCGTTCAGTTCCCGTCCAACCGTTTCCTGGTCAGCGTGCTCAGCCGTGAGAATCAGCACGAACTCTGTGTGTACGCGCGGAAGTTCCGTAACATGTTGCCCTTCGGCTGCTGGTGGTTCCTGAACAATCCGTCGATCGTCGAAGAGATGACGCGCGAGCGCATTGAGATGCTTGGCGCCAGCTTCGTCCCCCAACATTCCGACGCCCGGGTGCTCGAGCAGGTGATCTACAAGTGGAAGAACACGCGCCGCACGCTGGCGCCGGTCCTGGCCGCAACCTACCAGGCGCTGGTCGAAGATGGACGGGAAGTCACCGAAACCTGTATTCGAAACGACGTCACGCGTTTGTTCCGGACGAACTTCGAAAAATGGGTGGGACTCCGGTAGCACACCCGGCTTCAGGCACTTGAGGCGATTCTTTTTTCTTCGGCGAGGATTTCCGTCTGCAGGAAGCGCGCCACAGCCCGGGTGAGCGGCCTGGGAAATGGCGTCCGCACGGTGGCGAGCACCTGTTGCCGGACGATTCTACGGTCCGCGACACGCAGCGGATGGAAGTACCTCGGACTCCGGCGCAACGCATACTCGGGAAGAATCGAGTAGCCGAAGCCGGATTCGACCAGGCTCCGCAGCGCATCCGTATCGTCAGCTTCCATCACTACGTCGGGCCTGATCCCGAGTTCTGCGAAGAACCGTTCCATCACGACCCTGAGGCTGCGATTCGACGGGTAGAGCAGAAAGGGGACGTTGCGGAGTTCGGCGGGCTTCACCACGCCGGCGTGCCAGCCCTCGACTCGTGTCGCCGACGGCCGCAGGATGAGCAACTCCTCTTCAAAAAGGGGCAGGATATCCAGTTTCTCGTGCGGGTACGGAAGACTGATCAAAGCGAGATCGTAGCTGCGGTCGATCAACCCGCTCACCATCTCCTCGGTGGAAGAGACCGTGACTCGCAACTGCGCGTTGGGGAACTGGCGGCGCAAATGGCGCAGCGGGCGGCGAAGACTGTGCTTCAGGGTGGTCACGCCCGTTGCGAACTGAAATGGGCCGGTATCGGCGAGCGGATCGGCGGCGAATTCCTGCTGAATGGCGGCCATGTGGCCCACCAGAAGGCGCGCATGGTCAGCCAGGCGCAGCGCGGCGGGCGTGGGCTTCAGCTTTCGGCCAGCTTTAACAAACAACTCGGTTTTCAGATCAGCCGCCAGGTTGTGAACCTGCTGGCTGACCGCGCCGGCTGAAAGGTGTACCTGCTCCGCCGCGCCGATGACGCTTTGACAGTCCAGCACGGCCAGGAACAACTCGAGTTGGCGGACGTCCATGGTTCGTTCTCTTGCTTTTCGAGCATCGCACAGTTCGGGACGGGAGTAGCGGATGAGACGGTGCGCCACGCCTGATAAACAGAAGAAAACAAGCACGATTTCGGCACTTCCGAAATCAGCTCTGGGGGGGACTGGGTATTCTGTACTAGTATCGAGTAGCCGCCTCCTCAGGTTGACGCTAGCGGGAGCCGCCTCTATTCTGTGGATTGCAGGAAAATCAAGTCTTGCAGATGGAGGGATAACAGATAGTGAAAAGACTCGTTGCATTGTTGTTGCTTGTGGTTGGCGCCTCTGCCACGTCGATGGCGGCCGTCATCGCGGCTCCGGAGATTGATCCGGCCACCGGCATGAGCGCTTTGACCCTGCTTTCGGGCGCGATCATGGTCATGCGCTCCCGGCGGAAGTAGTACAGTCGTGCCGTGCAGTTGAAACGCCCGGCAGATGGATCGCTGCGGGCGTTTCAATTGCCGATCCCACCTTTGAACCCACACCCGTCCGGGAGGCTCGCTCCACAAGAGTTGGTTGTCCGGCGCCCCGGTCCGGCCGGCTTTCTGGAAAGCATCGCCGGACGCCTGGTCCTGCTTGGCCTCCTGCTCGGGGCCGAGTTGCTGTTGACCACCTTTTGGCTGGATGCCGAATCCTTGCGGAGCAGCCGTGGCTTGGCTTCGCTGGTTTTTCGTTTCGGTCCGTGGACCGCCAGGGCCTTGGTGGCCGCCGCAGCCTTCTTTCTGGCGTTCAGCTACCTGGACCGCGACAAGCGAGTGCCCGATTTCGTACGCTCCGGCGCCGCCGCTCCGGTGTCGCTGGCCTTGCTTGCCTCACACGCCTTGGCGGCTCTCGCGTTCGTCTGGTTCTCTACTCTCTTGTTTCGCAGCGGCGGCGGACAGACTGACGGGCTCACGGCCGTCTGGTCCGGTTCAGCGGTGCTGGCGGCTGCTGCCGCTTGCGTGGCCCTCGTTTCTCCGCCCGACTGGAGGGGATTGCTCCGGGCATCGGGTAACAAGTGGCGTTGGGGGCTTGCGGCGGGTATCGTAACGGCCGCGCTGGGAAGCCTGTGGTGGTCGTTGTGGGCGCCCGCGGCCGGTCTTACGTTTCGCTTGGTGCGCTTCCTGCTGACCCTGTTTACCGGCAACATCATCTCCAATCCCGCCACGCGCGAGATCGGAACACCCCGTTTTGATGTCCAGATCGACCCGGCCTGCTCTGGCCTGGAAGGCGTGGGGCTTGTGCTGGTGTTCAGTTCCGTGTGGCTGTGGCTCCATCGCCGGGAGTTCCGGTTTCCGCGAGCGTTCCTCATCCTGCCGGCCGGCGCCGTGCTCATCTGGCTGCTGAACTCGGTCCGCATCACCGCGCTCATCCTGATCGGCCATGCGGGCGCGCCGGGAATCGCCGCCGGAGGTTTTCACTCACAGGCTGGCTGGCTCACCTTCATCGCGCTGTCCATCGCCCTGGCGCAGGCCTCAACGCGCATCTCATGGCTGCTCGGCCGGCAGACCCGGGAGGAGACACCCCAGCCGGGCATACAGACAAACGCGACGGCTGCCTATCTCATGCCGTTCCTGGTGATTCTGGCAGCTTCGATGGTCTCCAGAGCTGTCTCATCGGGTTTCGAATGGTTCTATCCGCTGAGGTTCTTCGCGGCGGCGATTACGATCTGGGTGTATCGGAGCTACTACTCAAGGCTCGACTGGAGGTTTGACTGGGTGGCTCCTTGCGCCGGTGCGGCCGTCTTCGCCTTGTGGCTTGGGTTTGAGCGGGTCGTCCCGTCCGGTGGCGCCAGCCTGATTGGAGAGGCTCTGAAGCCGGTTCCGGCATGGCTGGCCGGCCTATGGATCGTGTTCCGGGCGCTGGCGCACATCGTCACCGTTCCGATCGCCGAGGAACTGGCGTTCCGGGGCTTCCTGATCCGGCGCGTCATGACGGAAGACTTCGAGAGTCTCGCCCCCCGCCGCTACACCTGGATATCACTGGCAGTGTCGTCGCTGGCATTCGGCGTCATGCACGGCGACCGGTGGCTGGTTGGAACCTTGGCCGGGGCGCTGTACGCAGCCGCGTTCCTGCGGCGCGGCCGCATCGGAGATGCAATCGTGGCCCACGCCACCACCAACGCCCTGCTAGCCGCCTACGTGCTGACGACGGGTTCCTGGAACCTCTGGTGATTCAATATTATGGCCAAGTTTTGGATAAGCAGCAGGCTTGGTCTTTGCCCGAATCTTCTTACATTCCCCCCTTGCCGCGGCATGAAGCCTACCCTGTATCACACGCAAGCCAAAAGCGTCTGCCTCGAATCTTACTTTACCGCCACCGGAACGCGGTTGCTTTCCACTCCGTCGACGGACATCCATATCGAAACACGGTCGCCGGTGGGAGCGGACTCCGGAACCCAGACGTTGACTTGGTAAAGGCCCACTGAGCCTGGGGAGAGGCCGGCGAAGAAGACTTCGCCCGTGCTGCCTGCTGATCCGAAGAACACCTTCACCGGAACCAGGATTCGTGCCAGCGGTTCGGCGGGCGACGGAGTCCCGGCGGGTACCAGCGGACTCGTGGCGCCGGCGCTGGTGGCGTAGATGACGATGGCGCTTCCACGCGCCGCGGGATGCGCTCCGGGAATGCTGGCGGGCGCTGCTTGCGTGCCGTCGCTGTTGGTGACCGCGCCGTAGCCCCGCGGAGAAGGTATGGCTGGCGACCGCGGCCGAAGGGCAACGGCAATCGTGTTGCCGGCAACGCCGTCCCGCACGGGTTGCAGCAGAATCTCGCTGCCACTTACCGAGAGTGGAACCTGAAAATTCACTTGGTTGTAGCTGGCGTAATAGAGAGGGGCTGGCGTGCCGTTCACCAAAAGGCGTGTCCGCCCCAGTTCCGTGGGGAGGGGATTGGCTCCCGCCGTCACCGGAGCATCATTCAACAACTGCTGCCCGAAGGCGGCTACCACCGAACCCGGCGCCAGCGGCACACTGGCGTCGAAAGTCGAGTTGTCCGCCGCGCCGCGATACGTCAGCACCGGACCGGAGCCGGCAACCACTTCCAGTTCCACCGGCAAGGTTGCCGGAGCATTGACCGCGTCTGACTGAATGGTCACGGACCCTCGATAGAAAGCCGGCGTCAAGCCGGCGGCCGTGGCGCTTACCGCCAGACGCGCCTCATCCGGAGTGACCGATGTTACTTCGGCTGCCAGCCAGTTTACCGGACCTTCCACCGCGGTGGTGACTCGAACCTCGCCGATCGCGGGACCGCGCCGCCGCGTGATGCTGACGGGTTGAGACAACCGGGGACCCTTCGGCGCGAGTTGGAAGGAGGGACCTTGGGCGGGGAAGTTCAGCAGGAGCGCACGAGTGACGTTGAAGAACACGGGGATCTTCGTAGGGATGACACAGCAGCCGGCGTTGTTGACTTTGATACTCACTTCGCCGGCCAGCACGCCTTCAGGGCTGTCCGCCGACGCTGTCGCGATCACCAGATTGTGGAAGTTACATCCTCGTTGCAGAAACTGGCGAAGTGTGAGCCAGGGCGCCCCGCTCGTCACCTGGGGCTCGCCGGGAAAGGCGGTACAGATATCCTGGGACACCGGCGCATCGCCCGGCGGCGGAGTAGAAGTCGATTCGCTGCGGCACGATGTAGCGGTTCGTGTAGTCAACCTCAACCTGTTGTGGCGAATCAATAGCGGCCGGGTCCGAGACAGTCACTGTGGCAATGGCCATCCCGGTCGACGGTGTACCGGGGCCG
>JADZCI010000250.1 GCA_020851655.1 Bryobacterales bacterium | reverse complement strand
TTCTACGATCACGCGTTCAGCTTCCGCAAATTCCTGGCGAAATATCCCGATATGAAAGGCGACATCACGGACTGCCTGATCGGGAACCTGTCCCGCGATTTCGACCCGCTGTTTGCGGCCGTGGCGGAGTTCGCCGGAGTGCCGCACCCGCTGTCGCACGGACTTCCGCTGGCGTCCGGCGCCGCGGCGGAGATCCGCGTTTGAGCGCTGCCGGATTCGCTTCCCGAAACGAGTTGGAAGCGTTTCAGTTGGAGCGCGTTCGCGCGCTGATTGAGGAGACGGTACGGGCTGGCGGGTTCTACACGCGCAAGCTGAAGCACATCGATCTGCCGTCCCTGGCGGGCCTGGACGAATTCCGGCGCCGGATCCCCTTCACGACCAAACGCGAGCTCACAGAAGACCAGTTGGAGTCTCCGCCCTACGGCACCATCCTCACCTACCCGGTGGAGCGGTACGGCCGTTTCTGCCAGACCAGCGGGACCTCGGGCCGGCCCTTGCGCTGGCTCGATACGGCGGAGAGTTGGGACTGGATGACCCGCAATTGGATGCGTGTTTTTGAAGCCGCCGGCGTGACGGCTCACGACCGGGTCTTCTTTGCCTCAACGTTCGGACCCTTCCTGGGATTCTGGCTGGCGTTTGAAGCCGCCGGAAAGATGGGCTGCCTGTGTATTCCGGGCGGAGGGATGCGTACGTCGGCGCGTCTGCACACCATCCTTGACAACGGCGTCACCGTGCTGTGCTGCACGCCCACGTACGCGCTGCGGCTGGCCGAAGTGGCGGCGGAGGAGCAGATCGACCTGGGCGCCACGCGCGTCCGGATTGTGATCGCCGCGGGCGAACCTGGCGCCAGCATACCCGCCACCCGCGCGGAAATCGAGCGCGCCTGGAACGGCGCCCGCGTGGCCGACCACCACGGCATGACTGAGACCGGACCCGTGACCTATCCCTGTCCCGCCCAAAGCGACATGCTTCATGTGATCGAATCGGGTTACATCGCCGAGATTGTCGCGCCGGGCGGTGAGACGCCAGCCCTGGCGGGCGCGCGCGGCGAACTGGTGCTGACGCCCTTGGGACGCCCCGGCGCGCCGGTTTTCAGATACCGCACCGGAGACTTGGTGCAGCCGGCGAGCCAGCCGAGTCCCTGCGTCTGCGGCACGCTGGACCTTGCCCTGCGCGGCGGAATCCTCGGCCGCGTCGATGACATGGTGGTTGTGCGCGGCGTCAACGTTTATCCCAGCGCGGTCGATGGCATCGTACGGTCGGTAGGCGGGGTTGCCGAGTACCGCGTCGAGGTCATACGGTCGCGGACGCGACCCGATCTGCGGCTGGAGGTCGAACCGGTTCAGACGGCTGAGCCCGGGTTGGCGGCGCGTGTCGAAGAAGCGATGGTCCGCGCCATCGGACTGCGCGCTGAAGTGGCGCTGGCCGCTCCCGGAACGCTGCCCCGCTTTGAAATGAAGGCCAACCGGTGGAATCGCACCGGCTGATGAAGGAGAACGGTTGATGAAAATTCTTGGCGTGACGGCCGCCGCCGTGATTCTGGCCGGATTGGCCACGGCTCAAGATGTAAGGTACAACTTCGACAGCGGCGCCGATTTTTCCAAGTACCACTCCTACCGCTGGCAGAAACATTCAAACTCCGCCGATCTGGACGACTTGACCATGAACCAGTTGAGCGCCGCCTTGGACGCCGAACTGGCCAGGAAGGGCTTGACCAGGACCGAAGGCGACGCTGACCTTGTGCTCGTCTATCAACTGGCATTCAGCCATGAGAAACAGGTCACGTCCTTCAACACAGGTTACGGCTACGGTCCGGGCTGGGGACGCGGATGGTATGGAGGCATGGGCACGAGCATGTCGACCGCCACGACGAATACCATCACGATCGGCTCTCTGGCCCTGGACATGTACGATGCCAAAACGAAGACCCTGGTCTGGCGCGGCGTGGCGACAAAGACAATCGATGCGCAGAAGAGCCCCGAGAAGCGCCAGAAATCTCTCCGCAAAGGCGCCCAAAAGCTGCTGAAGAACTATCCGCCGAAAATAAAGAAATAGAGCGAGAGAGGCCCGGGCTCACGCCTTGACCGCGGCGAAGCGCAGCCGGACATAGTCGGCAATCCACGTCCCTGTGCTGTCGCGTAGCTGAGGTTCAAGGCGCGCGCGAACCTCTTCGAGATAATCCTTGCGATCCGCCGGGGAGAGAGCATTTACGAAAGCCTGCCCGAACGTCTCAAGCCACCCGATGATATCTCCCGGCAGTGGTGTGGGGCGGGGAAACAGCTCGATGCGGTCCACGCGGAACCCGGCGCGCTCGAGGCGCGCGGCGTAGTCGTCCGGCTGCGGAAAGTACCACGGCACGGCGGCTTCGCCAGCGATCGAACGCCGGTTGAGCGCCTCCACCAGCGCCGACTTGATCTTGTTGACGCACCCGTATCCGCCGCATTCGGCTACGAAGCGTCCGCCGGGTTTGAGCGAGCGGTACACCGAAGCGATCATCTCGTTGGCGCGCTTGATCCAATGCAGGACCGCATTGCTGAAGACAGCGTCGAATTCTTCGTGGAAAGGCAACTCCTCGCCGGAAATGACGCGCGCATCGAGACCCAGCTTTCGCGCCGCTTCAACCTGAGGTGCGCTCGAATCCACCGCAACGACTTCGCACCCGGCTTCCAACAGCCTCAGGGTGAGCGCACCGTCGCCGCAGCCGAGATCCAGAATCCTCTCTCCAGGCTGGGGCGCGAGCCACCGCAGCACTGGCGCGCCAAGATTGGAGACAAACCGGGCATTGCGCGCGTACACATCCGGGTCCCAGGTTTGCGCGGGGGGCATTCCCCGATGATACAGGCTAGAAACTCAGGACCAGGTGCCAGATGTAGTAGTAGGCGAGCGAATCGACGTCCTGCCAGATGCGGCGGCACAGGTGAGGATCGCCGGAGATGGGCGGCAGTTCCTTGAGCTTGGTCTCCCAGGGCAGGCAGACTCCGGCGGGAATTTTGCCTTGCGGGATGAGAGGTTCGGCGATCCGGGGCTCCGGCGGAGGAGGCGGGGGCGCGCTAGAAGGCTGCGCCGAGTAGACGCCGTACTCGCGCGTGAAGTCGGTCATCACCCGGACGTTCTCCACCGAGGCGTCGTTCTGCATAATGGCGCTGGCGTCCATGATGTAGCCGCCATCTTGCGCGACGGTATCAATCAGATCCTTGCAATGCGCCTTCACCTGCCGCGGGGTCCCAAAGGCCAGCAGCGCATTGGGCACGCCGCCGCTCAGGCAGAATTTCCCGCCCAGCTTTTCGTGAACCAGGCGGTAGTCTCCGCGATCGATATGGTAGATGATGCAGCCGGCGGGCAACTGCGCAAACTCGTCCAGGTGCGCATCCCAGTTGCCTTCGGCATAAAACAGGACCTGGTTGCCGCGTGACCAGATGGCTTCCACAACGGGCCGCAGCGTCGGCCAGTACAACTCGCGGAAATCGTTGTAGGAGACAAAGGGCACGCATCCCCGGTGCATCCAGATGGGGATCGGGACCATTCGCCCGGGGTCCATGCTGGTCAGCGCCACGTGCGCGATGTGCGGCATGAGTGCGTTGCAGGCGGCCAGCACCTTTTCAGGGATTTCCCGCAGGTCGTAGGCCAGCCCGAGATATCCGCGGAACTTGTCAGCCAGCAGGTCCAGCGGAGCCTTCAACATTCCGGCGATGGCGGATACGGTGCCGGTTTCCCGCCGCATGCGCTCCACCTGCGGCCCGAACGCGGTGAAGTAGTTCGCCATCGCCCAGGCGCTCTTGACGAGTGCGACGCTCTTCCGGTACTCGCTTGCGGCCGCCTCGGCCGATACCCGCGGCAGCCACGTGTTATACAGAAACGCCACGGGGTCTTCGATGAGTTCGTCGTACTCTTCGCGCCGCATCCAGGCGTTTTCCAACTCGGGCTCACGGTATTGGAACCCCACCTCGGGCCCGACTTCGACGCCCGGCGTGGCGTAGTACCGCAGCCCGGCCGATTGGGTGAGGCCCGTCCAGACGTAAACCATGTTGGGCACCACCGCATCCCAATCGAAATCGGAGCAGCAGCGGATCACCGCTTCGAACGCCTGGTTGTAGTCGTGCGTCACCTGCTGCGCGGTATAGCCCGCCGCAACGGCGGTGAACTCGGCGGCAAAAGGCCGGACGGGAACGCGGTCGGGTTTCTGGTTCCGCATCGCCGTGACATAGCGGTTGAGGCGCTGCGCATAAAGGAGTTCAGAGTCCGGTTTCATGCCGAGACCTTTATATCCCAGACAGCGCCCGCGAGTCCAGGGCGCACCGCGAGTCTTATTGCGGCTGAGCCCGCAATCGCCGGTACGCCTCGGCCTCGGTCCAGGCCGTGACCACCGCTTAGGGTCACCTCAAGAAAGAGCAATTCACCAGCGCCGCGCCGGCAAACTCGTGGCGAAAGGCGAGCTTCGTCCTCTCCGGCTGCCTACAGCCAAGCTCGTCGTTGTGGAAGCGAGGTAGGTGGCATCCGCATCACACCGGGTTGCCAATTGGCACTTAGCGGGCTTGAAATCGAAACTTTGATGGCTGCAATGATTCGAAAGACGCCACTAGGAGCATAACAGACCATTGCCATTGATGTCTAACACATTGACAACGCAAGAGATATAGTTGAAGCTTTCTGCGCTGCCGGTCTTGTGAACTGATTTTGCGCAGCGTTACCCTCTCTTTGTACAGCGCAAGAAAATTGTATGCCGAACCTAATAAATGAGTTTGATAGTTCTGTTGCCGAGGAGATGGCTTTGGCCATTGGTCCCGCTGGGATGGACATCGCCTATCAACGCTTCGGGAACCCTGATGCGCCGGCGGTCCTTCTCATCATGGGCGTTGCTGCCCAACTGATTCATTGGCCAGACGATTTCTGCAACGCTCTAGTCAGCCGGGGCCTGCAAGTCATCCGCTTCGACAATCGCGACGCCGGGCGCTCCACTCATTTGAAAGGCGCCCCGGCGCCCGACCTCACCGCCATCATGAATGGTGATCTCTCGTCGGCGGTATATACTCTTTCGGACATGGCTGCTGACGCTCTGGGGCTGCTCGACTTTCTGTCCATCAGGCAGGCTCACGTGGTGGGCGCCTCAATGGGAGGCCAGATTGCACAAACACTCGCTATCGAGAATCCAGCGCGTGTTCGGTCCCTCACCTCGATGATGTCCTCGACCGGGAACATGCGGGTTGGGTTCCCGGCCGCGGAGGTATTGCGCGAAGTGTTTAGTGGGCCTCCGGCGGTAACGCGCGAGGAAGTCATCCATCAGATGCTTCGGGCGGTGCGCATCCTTGGCTCACCCGCGTATCCATGCGCTGCGAGCGAGGTTGCGGCGCGGGCAGGCCGCGCTTATGACCGCGGATACGACTCCAGAGGATTTGCTCGGCAGGGGGCGGCGACATTGGCGTCCGGGGATCGCACCGAGCATCTGCGCCAACTCAAGATTCCTTCTCTCGTCATCCATGGCTTGGCAGATCGGATGTGTGATGTAAGCGGCGGCCGAGCCACAGCGGAAGCGATTCCTGGCGCGAGATTGATTCTCGTCGAGGGAATGGGACACGACCTGGCGCCCGCGTTGCGGCCACAACTTGCCGGATACATCGCGGAGTTCATCCTGCAAGTCGAACGAGCCGCCACGTCCTGAGCCCCCTTCAGCCCAAGGCACAAGGTAGAAATGAGACGCGTCCGCGCGAGATGGCAGCCGGCGGTTTCAGGATGAAAACTGGGGCGCGTGGTGGGATTCGAACCCACGACATCCAGAACCACAATCTGGCGCTACTACCGGCTGAGCTACACGCGCCGTCAACATCACCAGTTTACCGCAGTCGGCCCGCCGTTCACGTATCACGCCGCGCTGGCTTGATGAGATAAGCTGGCTGACGAAGAGAAGGGAGCAACCTGCATGAGTGAAGAGAGAACCGCGGCGACGTCGCGCCGGGAGTTCCTGGCGAGTACGGGCCGCACAGCCAGCGGCGCGGCGCTCGCCGGAATCGCATTGCCCCACGTCCACGCGGCGGAGAGCAACACCATTCAAATCGCCCTCGTGGGCTGCGGGGGACGCGGAACCGGCGCGGCGGTCAATGCCTTGTCTGTGACCAACGGTCCCACCAAACTGGTGGCGATGGCCGACGTCGTACCCAAGAAGATGAACGACAGCTACGACAAACTGAAGACCCAGTTTGCCGACAAGGTCGAGGTTCCGCCGGAACGCCGGTTCCTGGGGTTCGACGCATTCCGGCACGCCATGGATGCGTTGAAGCCGGGCGATGTCGTCATTCTGGGAACGCCGCCCGCCTTCCGCTGGGTCCAGTTCACTCAAGCCATCGACAAAGGGCTGCACACGTTCATGGAGAAGCCCGTCACCGTGGATGGGCCGACGACCAAAAGGATGCTGGCGCTGGGCGAGTTATCGGCGCAGAAGAACCTGAAAGTCGGCGTTGGGCTGATGGTCCGCCACTGCCGCGCCCGCCAGGAATTGCTCAAGCGCATCCAAGGCGGACAGATCGGCGACATTGTCGCCATGCGCGCTTACCGGATGGGGCAGGGAGGCGGTACCGCCGGTCCCCGCCCGGCCGATGTCAGCGAGTTGACCTATCAGATACAGCGCTTCCATGCCTTCCTGTGGGCCAGCGGCGGCGTGTTCAGCGATTACTACATCCACCAGATTGACGAGTGCAGTTGGATGAAGGGCGCCTGGCCGGTTGAGGCGCACGCGGTCGGCGGCCGCCACTACCGCAAGGATTCGCTCGATCAGAACTTCGACGTCTACTCGGTGCAGTACAAGTTTCCCGACGGCACAATTCTGTTCTTTGACGGGCGGAACATGGCCGGTGCGCGCGACGAATTCGCCAGCTATGCGCACGGGTCAAAGGGTTCGGCGGTCATCTCGACCCTGGCGCACACGCCCGGTATGACGAAAATCTACAAGGGCCAGAAAATGCCCACGGTCACCAGCCGCAAGGAGTTGCCGCTGCCGGA
>JADZCI010000249.1 GCA_020851655.1 Bryobacterales bacterium | reverse complement strand
GTGACAAACGGGTACGTGCCGTGATCGATGTCGAGCATCGTGCCCTGCGCCCCTTCAAACAGCACCCGTTTCCCGGCGCGTATGGCATCGTTCAGTAATTGAGCCGTGTCGCAAATCAGCGGACGGACCTTCTCGCCGAACTGCTTGTACGTCTCGCGGATCCCTTCGAAATCGATCTCCTCTTTTATGTTGAAGGCTTCGGCGTAGGTGTGCTTGTCATCCGATAGATAACGGTAGAGCTTGTCGAAAACACCTGAATCCAGCAAGTCCGCCATACGTATGCCGCGACGCGCGATCTTGTCCTCGTAGCACGGCCCGATACCGCGCTGGGTGGTCCCGATCGCTACCCGGTCTTCGCGGTTCTCTGAAATCCGCTCGACCATCCGGTGGAACGGAAAGATCAGGTGTGCCCGGTTGCTGATGGCGATCTGCCCGCGCACGTCGACGCCGGCGCGTTCCAGCATCCCGATCTCGTCCATCAAAGCCGCTGGATCGATCACCACGCCGTTGCCGATGACTACGCGAATTCCTGGATGCAGCACGCCGCTGGGGATCAGCTTGAGGACAAACTTCCGGTCGCCGACCAAGACGGTGTGTCCGGCGTTATGTCCTCCCTGATACCGGGCGACAAAATCGAAGTTGGGTGAGAAAAGATCGACGATCTTTCCTTTCCCTTCGTCTCCCCACTGCGAGCCAAGGACGATGATATTCTGCGGACGCGATGAAGCCAAAACGCTTTCAATTGTAGCGCGCCGGGGTGAGGCGGTAGTCGCGCATGCTATGTTGCTGGTAGATGGAATTGGTGGATGTTTACCTCGCTCTGGGCGAAGAGAAACTTCAGGAGCTTCTGAAGAGCGTTTCAATCAGCCGGTTGCGGACCTACCAGATGTTCGATCAGGTGAAAACTCGCACGCGCTTGACGAAACTGAACAGCGAGCACTTGCAGAAGGCGGCGCCCAGGCTTTTTGAGCGTATGAAGAACGGCGAAAAAGACCTGGCGACGGACCTGGCGCAGGCGATCCTGGTGTCGCACCTCGACATGATCATCGAGACGCTAAATTTTCTGGGTATTCCTCACCAGGATGGATTCTTCGCCAAGGATGCCAATACCTCGCAATACCTCACAGACGGCTGGCAGCAGAAGGCCTACGAAGGGTTGAAGGACAAGTACCCGGCAACCATACTGGTTTTCTACATCAATCATTTGGCGGCGGAGACCGGAAACTCCGCCGCCGTCTACCTGCCGGGAGCCTGACGATGACGGTAGTCGATGCGATTCGCCTTGGGGACCTGGCAGGCTTGCGGCAGGCGCTCCAGGACGATCCGTCCTCGGCCACCGACACAGACCTGCACGGCGTGCCCGCGCTGCTGCTGGCCATTTACCACCACAACGCCGATGCCATCGACCTGCTGTTGCGCGCCGGCGCGCCGGTGGATGCGTTTGCCGCCAGCGCCATGGGAAAGCTGGAAGAACTCGAAAAAGCGATCGACGCAAATCCCGCTATCGTCGGTGCCAACTCGGGCGACGGCTGGACGATGCTGCATTACGCGGCGTACTTCGGCCAGTTGAACGCGGCTGTGCTGCTGCTGCGGCGCGGCGCGGACGTTCACGCGAACTCTCACAATCCGTCGCTGAATCAGCCTCTTCACTCGGCGGCGGCGGGCGGGCATCCCAAGCTCGTCCAGCTTTTGCTGAAGGCCGGCGCGGCCGTGAACGCGACGGATTCGGCGGGCTACACCGCGCTGCACGCCGCGGCTCAGAACGGCGACCTCGAAAGCATCCGCGCACTCCTGGCCCACAAGGCCCATGCCGGTTGGGCCGCCGCCGATGGAAAAACGCCCATCGATGTGGCCCGTGAGCACCGGCACGCCGAAGCAGCCCAGCTACTGCTCGGCTAGAGCGGATTCGTAAAGTCAGAGATCTCATCGCCGCCGGCAAGTTACACTGGAGGTTTCCCCGGCATGCTGGAGACCGCTCTATCTGAACTTGAATCGCGCGGCGTGAGCCTTCTCGAATCGGCTCACGACGCCTCTGCGCTCGAGGACGCGCGCGTCGAAATCCTCGGACGAAAAGGGGCCTTGGCCAACGCCGGCAAGGATCTGGCGAAATTGCCCGTCGAGGAAAAGGCGAAAGCGGGAAAGTTGCTGAATGCGGCCAAGCAGTTGCTGGAGTCGATCTACGAGCGGCGCAAGGCGGAATTCGAAAAGGCGGCGCTCGATGCCCGGCTTGCGGCGGAATGGCTCGACCTGACGCTTCCCGCGCCGGGCCCGAAGCCGGGATCGTTGCATCCGCTCACCCAGATTCAGCAGGAACTCGAAGACCTCTTCACCTCCCTGGGTTTCGCGGTCGTGGATGGTCCTGAAGTCGAGACGGAATGGCATAACTTCGATGCCTTGAACATTCCCGCCACGCATCCGGCGCGCGACATGCAGGACACGTTCTGGGTGGAGGGCGGCTATGTGCTCCGGACGCATACCTCGCCGGTGCAGGTGCGCGCGATGGAGAAGTTCGGTCCGCCGCTCAAGATGATTGCGCCAGGGCGTGTCTTCCGCAACGAAGAAGTCGATGCCTCCCACGAGCATACCTTCTACCAACTGGAAGGCATGATGATCGACCGGGACGTTTCGGTCGCGCACATGTTGTACTTCATGAAATCGCTCCTAAAGCACATCTTCGGGAGGGAAGTGACAGTGCGGCTGCGTCCGGGCTACTTCCCGTTTGTTGAACCCGCTTTTGAGCTCGACATCCAATGCCTGATTTGCGGCGGTTCGGGCTGTCCGGTCTGCAAGCAGAGCGGCTGGGTCGAGTTGCTCCCTTGCGGCTTGGTTCACCCCAACGTGCTGCGGTTCAGCGGAATCGATCCGGAAGAATGGAACGGTTTCGCCTTCGGTTTGGGTCTCACACGGCTGGTCATGATGCGCTATGGCATTGACGACATTCGTCACCTTGCCGGAGGCGACCTGCGATTTCTCAATCAGTTCTAAAGACAGAGGAACCTCTTCAAAGTGAAGTTCTCCTATAGGTGGTTACGCGAACTTGTGCCGGGGCTCGACACTTCTCCGGAAGACCTCATGCGGCTGATCACGCTCAAAACGGCCGAGTGCGAGGGCGTGGAGGAGTTCGCGCCATGGCTGAACCAGGTCTGTTGTGCGCGCATCCTTGCGGTTGAGCCGCTCCCGGGCAGCCACAACGTTGCCGCCGATGTGGACGCTGGTCCGGTGCATGGGCGAAAGCGGGTAGTCTGCGGCGCGCCGAACTGCCGCGCCGGGATCCTGACCGCCTACGTCCCTGCCGGAACCTGGCTGAACAAGAGGGAGATTCGCAAGGCGAAGATCGGCGGCGTCGAAAGCGATGGGATGCTGGCCAGCGGCGCCGAACTGGGCCTCAACCGGGATTCAGCGGGAATCCTCGAGCTCGACGGCGTCCCTGGCGCTCCGATACCGGGATGCTCGCCCGACTTCGTTATCGAGGTGGACAACAAGAGCCTGACCCACCGCCCTGACCTGTGGGGGCATCACGGAATGGCGCGCGAGGCCGCCGCGATCACAGCGCGCGAACTCGCCGAACCGGTTGACTTGAACCTTCTGCCGCGTGCCGCGGGCGCGTGGCACGTTGAGATCCGCGATTGGGAACGCTGTCCGCGATACAGCGCCCTCGTGTTTGACAACGTGACGGTTGGTCCCTCGCCGTTATGGCTCCAGGCGAAGCTCGAAGCGATCGGTTTGAACCCGATTTCAAATATCGTCGACGTCACCAACTACGTCATGGCGGAACTCGGCCAACCCATGCACGCCTTTGATGCGGACAAGCTGCGGGGCGATACGATCCTTGTCCGCGCCGCGCGGGATGGCGAATCGTTTCATGCGCTCAATGGCGAGATCTATTCGTTGGCGCCCGCCCATCTCGTCATCGCAGACCACGGCGGCGCCGTCGCTCTGGCCGGGGTGATCGGTGGAATGGAGAGCGCCATCGGCGGCGGAACCACTCGCATCGTCTTGGAAAGCGCGAATTTTCAAGCGTCCAATATCCGCAAGACATCGGCGGCGCTCAAGCTTCGGACGGACGCATCCATGCGGTTCGAAAAGGCACAGGACCCGGCCAATACCGTGCGCGCGCTGGCGCTCGCCGTTGAGCTGCTCGAAAACGTCTCGCCCGGCATTCGCGTCACCGGAGGATTGGTGGATGCCTGGCAGCCGGCCGGGCCGCCCGCCGCCATCCGGCTGCCGCTCGACTGGCTGGCGCGCAAGCTGGGGCGCGAGGTGGCGCCCGCCGAAGTCCAGCACATACTCGAGTCGCTGCGGTTCACGGTGACGGAGCCGGAGGCCGGGGTATTCTCCGTCACCCCTCCATCCTGGCGGGCCACACGCGATATCACCATCAAGGACGACCTGCTGGAAGAGGTCGGCAGGATGGTCGGATACGCTTCAGTCCCGCCTCAAGCGCCGTTGCAACCTGTGCGCGCACCCTGGCGGAACGATCAGCGGCAGTTCCATCACAGGGTTCGGGAACTGGCCTCTCATCTGGGGTTCACCGAAACCTACAACTACTCATTCCTAAGCGAGGAGGTTGCCGCCAAGTTCGGGCTTGACCTCAGCCGTCACGTCAGGGTGTTGAATCCCATCGCTTCCGATCAGGTGCTGTTGCGCACCAGCCTGCTGCCTGGGATTCACCGGAACGTGGAAGAGAACTCAAAGCGGTTCGGCGAGTTCCGCTTGTTTGAAATCGGCAACGAGATTCATAAGCGCGAAGCCGGCCTACCCGCTGAGCAGGCGCACCTGATGGCGGCGATGTTCAGCAAAAGCGGCGGGGACACCGCTGTTTTTGAACTGAAGCACCTGGCTGAAAGCCTGATGCCGGGATGCGCGGTGACACCTGTGGCACCGCTGGCCTACGAGCACCCCGCGCGCGCCGCCAGCGTGGACTGGAAAGGGCGCACCGTTGGGCGCCTCTTCGAACTGCATCCATCGTTGATCGACTCCGGACGCGCCGCGTGCCTGGACCTCAACCTGGATCTCGTGCAGGAGTTGAGCGGCGGCAGAGCGCAGTACAAGCCGCTGCGGAAATATCCGTCCAGCGAATTCGATTTGTCGGTGATTACCGGGTTGCGCGTTCTGGTGGGTGGTGTCCGCGAGCGCATCGCGGCGCTTGCCGGTGAGCGGCTGGAGTCGATTGTCTTTCTCCGTCAATACACGGGCAGCCCGCTCCCGGAGGACTGTAAGAGCGTGAGCTTCCGCCTGACGGTCGCCTCGCCAGACCGTACCCTGTCCAACGACGATGTCATCGAAATCCGGAATCGCGTCATCGACGGGCTAAGGCAAGACGGCTACGATCTGCGTCTTTGACGCCGATGAGAAGGCCAGACCGGTTGCCCTTCAGGCAATGCTGTACTTGTCGGCGGCCGCATCCCAAAGGAACTTCTTCCCCTGGCGGTAACTCATGACGGAGAGGAACCCTGGGATCGCCGCTTCGTAACCAGCCTGCACCGGCGCCAGCAACTTGTCCTTGCCCTCGATGGCGTTCAGCCAGTTGCGGATGTGCGCCTCAACCGCGAAATGGTCGTTGTTGGGAATGGTGACGGTGAGCTCTTTGCGCGCCTTGACGTAATCCGGCACGCCCGGATAGGTCTCCGGGTAGAAGTTCAGGGTCTGGCGGTTGACGACTTCCACGGTGCCATCGTTGCCCAGGAACTGCTCGCCGTACCCGAACTTGGCATTGCCGAGGTAGCAGGAATAATTCACGTGGAACTTGTCGGGGTAGTCGAGCAGGACGCTCCAGGTATCGGGCACTTCACGGTCATCGTCGGCGCCCGTCCAACGGTAGACGCCGCCCGATGCGATCACCGACGCCGGGAACGTTTTATTCATGACGAACGCGGTGATGTCGGTCTGGTGCACCATCAGGTCGGTGGCGATCCCGCTGGAATAGTCCCAATAGAGCCGCCACTGGTAGTAACGCTGCTTGTCGAACGCTCGCGATTTTGCCGGGCCCAGGAAGCGTTTCCAATCCGTGTTCTGTTCAGTGGCATCCGCCGGTATCGGGTAGCGCCAGGCGGGAGCGCCGTTGGTCAGCGCGTTGCGATACCAGAACGCCCGGACGTAATGGCAGTCGCCGATGAGCCCTTGAGCGATCATCGTCCGGGCCATTTGATACAGGCTGTTCGACCGGTTCTGCGTGCCGACTTGAACGACGCTCTTGGAGTGGGCCATGACCCGCATGATGTCCTGGGCCTCTTCGACGGTGTGCGCCAGCGGCTTTTCGACATAGACATGCTTGCCGGCGGCAACCGCATCCAGCAACATGCGGTGATGCAGGTGTTCCGGGGTGGCGATGATGACCGCTTCAATGGACTTGTCGGCAAGCAGACCTTTATAGTCGTCGTAAGTCTTGGGAGTGTTGCCCCACTTGGTGGCGACGACGTCCTTGCCTTTGGCAAGGTTGCCGGTGAACGTGTCGCAGACGGCCACCACGTTGAGCCGGGCGAGTGAGCCGGCGGCGGCGCGTTCGGTCAGATAGCGTCCCCGGCCGCCGGTGCCGATCACCCCGAGAGTATGTTTGGGGGTTTGCCCGGAAGCGGTGAGGACGGCGGGAGCAGCCAGGGAAGCTGTACGTAGCAGGGTCCGGCGAGAGAGTTCGTGGGTCATGGTGAGGATCTCCTGTTGCTTTGAAACTCCAGGATATCTAAGCTGGTCCCTTTCTGGCGCCGGACGCATCATAATTAAGTAGAAACCATGGAGAGGACAAACGCATGAATGCCGTCAAAACGGTGTTGCTACTTGGAGCCATGAGCGGCCTGCTGCTGGCTGGCGGAGAGGCCATCGGCGGCAGACAGGGGTTGACTTGGGCGCTGGTCATCGCCATCGGAATGAACTTTTTCAGTTATTTCTTTTCCGAAAAGATGGCGTTGATGGCGACTGGAGCGCAGCGGGTGAGTGAGACGGAACATCCGCAGATTTACGCCCGCTTGGCGCCTATAACCCGGCAACTGTGTGAGCGCATGGAGATACCGATGCCCAAACTCTGGGTCACCCCCGGTGACACGCCGAACGCGTTTGCCACCGGGCGGAACCCGTCGAACGCTTCGGTGGCGGTGACGGCCGGGTTGCTGGACTTGATGAATGACAGCGAACTCGCCGGCGTCATCGCGCACGAGTTAGGCCACGTGAAGAACCGCGACATCCTGATCAGGTCCATCGCCGCGACCATCGGCACCGCGATCACATTTCTCGCTCGCATGGCGTTTTGGTTTGGCGGTTCCCGCGACGAGGAAGGGAGAGGCAACCCGGTGGCCGGTATCGCAATGTTGATTCTCGCCCCGCTGGCGGCGATGCTGATCCAAATGGCGATTTCCCGGACTCGCGAGTTTTCCGCGGACGCCACCAGCGCCCAGACCACCGGATCGCCGCAAGGATTGATCAGCGCGCTCACCAAGCTGGACGGTTACGGCCGCCGGCTGCCGATGGACGTGGCGCCCACGACCGCGCACATGTACATCATGAAGCCGTTTGGCGGAGGTGGCGCGTTCATGAAGTTGTTCTCCACGCACCCGCCGACGGAAGAGCGGATCGCGGCGCTGCGGCGGCTGGCAGTCTAAACGTTTGGCCGGGATCCCGTCGGTAACCATCAACCGCAAGGCGGAGGACCGCCTGCGTTCCGGCCATCCCTGGGTGTACTCGAGTGACGTGACCGCGCGCGGCAGCGCGGCGGCGGGCGATGTCGTGCGTGTGGTGAACGCGCGCGGCAAGGCGGTGGGCGCCGCGCACTACAGTTCGACTTCACAAATCACTCTCCGCATGCTGACTGACAAGCCGGAGTCCGTGGACCGTGCGTTCTTCCGGGAGCGGCTGGCGCGCGCTCTCGACTTCCGCAAGGAGGTGGTTCGCGATTCCGAGGCGTACCGGGTTGTCCATGCCGAAGGCGACCTGCTGCCCGGGCTGATCGTCGACCGGTACGGCGAATATCTCTCGGCGCAGTTCCTCGACCAAGGCATGGACCGGAGCCGCGATACCATCGCCGGCTGTCTCCAGGAGTTGATCGCGCCGCGCGGTATTGTGGCGCGGAACGATGTTCCGGTGCGCAAACTGGAGGGGCTTCCGCTCGAAAGCGAGGTCGTTTCGGGTGAAGTGCCCTCCGCGGTCTGCTTCCAAATGAACGGACTTCGGCTGAGCGCCGACCTGCTCCACGGGCAGAAGACGGGCATTTACCTCGATCAGCGCGAAAACTATCTGGCTGTTGCGCGCCACGCCCACGGGCGCGCGCTCGACGCCTTTACGTCAACGGGCGGATTCGCATTGCACATGGCGCCGCGCTGCGAAACGGTGGAAGCGGTGGATTCCAGCGCCGCGGCGCTCAAGACGGGCGCCGCGATTCGCGATGAGAACGGCATCGTGAACGTCGAGTTTCGCGAGGCCAACGTCTTCGATCTGCTGGCGAGTTATTCAGCCGCAAAGCGCGAGTTCGATACGGTCGTGCTGGATCCACCCGCCTTCGCCAAGTCACGCAAGACGTTGGACTCCGCGCTCCGCGGATACAAGGAAATCAACTTCAAAGCGCTGCGGTTGCTGCGCCGGGGCGGCATCCTCGCCACCTGCTCCTGCTCGCATCACGTGATGGAAGCGATGCTGCTGGAGGTGGTGGCTGAAGCGGCGTTGGACGCCGGCAAAACACTCCGTGTGCTGGAGCGGCGGGTTCAGGCGCAGGACCATCCAATCCTGCTCACGGTCCCGGAAACGCTGTACCTGAAGTGCCTGATCTTACAGGTGCTGTAGCGCCTGGAGCAGACTGCTATTCTCAAAAAGTCGCCAGCGTCAAATGGCGGCTCGAAGAGGATGGAATGAGTACCCGGACAAGAACTGCTCTCCAAGTCAAGCTTTATCGCTCCGATCTGCCGATCATCGAAGACGGCGCGGCCGAATCGGTGCAGGCCGCGGCCGAAGCCGGCGGGGGTGTGCTCCGCTGCTTTCCGAGTTTTGTGGGGCGCAAATTCTGCCTCCCCGGCAAGAACCTGGAACTGGTGGATTCCGACTACTTCCCCGAAGGCCCGCACGGATGGGCCATCGACGAGAGGTGGAACGGCAGCGCGATTCTTGCCGACACCGGCAACGGCATTCACGGCGAAGGGCTGTGCCATTTCCATCACCCCGACGGGTTCCTGATACCGATGGATGCGGCCGTGCACGGCGCGCCCGCGTTCATGGTTGGCCCGCTATACCGGACCTTGGGTGGCACCGGATTCTACAACAAAGAATTCGACAACCTGTACCCGCTCGGCCACCACATGCACCCGTGGAAGCCCGAGGCGTACAATTTCAACCCCTGGCGCAATAAGCGCTACCGGAACGACTGTCATACCTCGGTCGGGCTGATGCACTACATGACTGAGGAAATGCTGGCCGTCGCCGTGCGGGATTTCATCGCCGGCAAAGATAATCATCTTCGCAGCCATGCCCGCAACCTCTTGATCCGGATGGGCACCGGCTTTTTCACGCCGACCCGGATCCTGCACGGGCCCGCCGCTGTCAACACCGAAGAGCCGCAGCGGGACCGGGACGACTTCCGGTTCTATCAAAGCCACGTGCTGTGTCCGGACGGCGAGGTTTTCTTAGGGCAGGAGTTGCTTTTCCGCCACCTGCCAGAGGGACTGGAAGGTGAGGACCGCGTACAACGCCTGGTGGCGGACATCGATCTGCGGCGCAACAAGGACCCGCACATCGTCGAAAAACACCTGCTGCTGCCGGTCGTGGACCGGGAAGCGAGCCAAGGTGGTTTCCACGATGAGTGGCGTGTCTACGGCAGGCCGAACGGAGACGAGATGTTCAGCCTGCGTCAGTTTGAACTGGCGCCTCGCGGCGAAACCGTGCTGACCGGACCGGCGGCGCTGTGCATCATCCACTTCAGTCATGGGAAAGGCAAGATCGGCAACCACGCGGTCGAGGTCAAATCGGGAATTCGCCTGGGCGAACCGCTGAACGATGAGTTCGTCATCCCCTACGAAGCAGCCAAAAACGGTTCAGCAGTGAAGTTGATCAACACGAGCGATACCGAACCGCTGGTGGGCACGCGTTGCTGGGGGCCTGAAGCCTGGGGCCACAAAATGCCGAAAGCGCCGTTCGAAACCTGGGTGGACTGAAACCGCGGCGCCGGGGAGGAAGACATGTCGATTCGTCCGGTCAAGCGTCTCATTCAGTCCAAGCCCACGATGGAAGGAGCGGGCGTCCATCTTCGCCGCGCTTTTGGGTTCGGAAATACTGGGGAGTTCGATCCGTTCCTGTTGCTGGACGATTTCCGGAATGATGTTCCGGAGGATTATCTGGCCGGGTTTCCATGGCACCCTCACCGGGGCATCGAAACCATCACCTATGTTCTGGCAGGCACAGTGGAACATGGCGACAGCATAGGGAACCGCGGAGTGATTTCCGCGGGTGATGTGCAATGGATGACCGCGGGCCGCGGCATCATTCATCAGGAAATGCCCAAAGGGGACCCCGCGGGCCGCATGCACGGATTCCAATTGTGGGCCAATCTCCCTTCCGGGCTGAAGATGACGGCCCCGAGGTATCAGGAGGTGAAATCGTCCGCTATTCCGGAGGTCACCGACGACGACGGGACGCACGTGCGCATCGTGTGCGGAAGTTTCT
>JADZCI010000248.1 GCA_020851655.1 Bryobacterales bacterium | reverse complement strand
GGGACATGAGTTTCAGATCGCACGGCTCTGGGCCGGCAGTCCCTTGCCGCCCGCGTCTGGAATCGATCTCCTGGCCATCATGGGCGGACCGATGAGCGTCCATGACGAATCGGAATTCTCCTGGCTCCAGCCGGAAAAGGTCCTGGTTCGGGAATGCCTTGAACTGCGCCGCTTCGTGCTGGGCGTATGCCTGGGCTCGCAGATCCTGGCCGAATGCTTGGGGACAACCGTGCGCAGGAACGCACACAAGGAGATCGGATGGTTCCCCATCCAAGTCACCGCGGGCGGCGGCAGCCTGTTTGAAGGATTGCCGGATGAGCTGATGGCATTTCACTGGCACGGCGAAACGTACGCCTTGCCGCCCGGCACAGCCCTGCGCGCCGCCAGCGCGGGTTGCGCCGTCCAGGCATTCGAGCACAGCCATGCCTTGGGGTTGCAGTTTCACCTGGAGGTCAAACTGGAGGGCGTGGCGCAACTTTTGACCCATTGCGCCGGCGACATCGGCAACGGTCCATACGAGCAGCAGCCAGCGTCCATTCAAGACGGCCATCAAGCCTACGGTGAAGCCGCGCGCCTCGTCATGTTGCGGCTGCTCGATCGCATCGCGGCGACAGTAGTGAGCCGGTCCGCGGCCGATCCGCACGCGACGTGAGTGATATCTTCAGTATGAAAACATGCTCTCAACGACCTCGCAATATGCTCTTCGCGCCTTGGCTTACATTGCCGCCAATGAAGGCGAGGAGGCGGTGCTCGGCCGGAGAATCTCCCAGGACACCGGAATCCCGTCCAACTACCTCTCCAAGATCCTGATCGGACTGAATAACGCGGGCATCGTCAGCGCGTCGCGCGGAACAGGCGGCGGCTACCGTCTCACTGCGAGCCCCTCTACGATCACCCTCGACCGGGTGGTGGGAGTCTTCGACCGCGATGTCGTCAACCCTTGCTGCCTGTTTGGCTACAAACGTCCGTGTTCGGATGAGAACGCCTGCTCGGCGCATGGCGCCTGGAGAGACACGCGTGCGGCGCTGATGGCCTTTCTCAACGGAACCACTTTGGCCGACATCTCGACAGCGGAAGAACCTAAACCAAAGCGGCGGCGGGCGCCGCACAAATCGCGGAAGCGGTAAGACGATTCGCGTTTGAGAACGGGCCCCACAAACGCGTGCGTGGCCGTTTGTAGTATCTCCCTATTATTGACAAGAGGATCTTATTAGGGTATTCAATAGAAGCCCTGGGGTTCCAATCATGACGCTTGACCACGACAAATCCTGTCCCCATCCCTGTTCACCCTGGAAAGCGCGCCTGGCGGTTGGCACGCTTGCATTCCTGGTCGCGGAGACCGCCACCGGACTCGCCATCCGTTTCGCGCCGTTCCATGCGGCCAACCAGTGGGGAGTCCTGATCCATACTGTCCTCGGCCTCGGTTTTCTTGTACCGGTACTGATCTACGCGTTCCGCCATTGGAAGCATTACCGGACGCAGGCGGTTTCCGACGTGGTCCTGCTCGGCTACATTGCGGTCACCCTTCTGGCGGCATGCCTGGTGAGTGGCATCGTGGTGACCGCCCAAGCCCTGTTTGCCACCAAGACCAGCGCGATGTGGCGCGATGCCCATTTGCTCACAACGGTCGGTCTGTTTCTGTCCGGAGGCGTGCACCTGGTGCTTTCCTACCTGAGGACGCGGAAGGTTGGAGATGCCCGGAGCGCCCGTGCGGGGCTCGTCCAGGCGGGCGGACTGGCGGTGGCGGCTTGCCTCCTGGTGGGGATCGCGCTGGCGGCATACAAGGGCAGGCAACCCGTCAATCAACTGCCCGCCGACTACCGCTACCTCTACGGAAAAGACCGCCCCTTTGCGCCAAGTCTCGCCCGCACGTCAACCGGCGGCGCAATCGACTCGCAATCGCTGGCTGGTTCGGAATCCTGCGGCACATCCAACTGCCACAAGGAAATCGTCGAGGAATGGCGGCCGAGCGCCCACCGCTACGCGGCGATGGATACGGTTTTCCTGGCGATCCAGGAAGTCATGGCGAAACAGAACGGCCCGGAATCGACGCGCTACTGCGCCGGCTGCCACGATCCCATCTCTCTTTTCTCCGGCACCAAGAACATCTTCGTGGAGAACTTGACCAGCCTGACCGGTTACCAGGAGGGAATCTCGTGCCTGGTCTGCCACGCCATCCAGAAGACAGATGTGCGCGGCAACGCCAACTATACGATCATGCAGCCGAGCGAATACCTGTGGCAATGGGACACGGAGGGCGCGGGTCGCGTAGCGCGCGATTTCCTGATCCGGGCCTATCCCGCCGAGCACAACCGGCTCAGCAAGCGCATGTTCAAGACCCCGGAGTTTTGCGCGGCTTGCCACAAACAGTTCATCGATCAGGAGGTGAATCGCGTCGGGTGGGTGCAGTTGCAAAACCAGTACGACAACTGGGCCGCCAGCCACTGGTTCACCAAGGGTAACTCGCAGAAGACGGTGGAATGCCGCGAATGTCACATGCCGCTGGCCCGGTCGCTGGACCCGGCGGCTGGAGACAGCGCCGACTACAACCGCACGGCCGGCGACGGCAAGCACCGCAGCCACCGGTTCGTTGCCGCCAACAACTTTATGCCGGGTGTGCTGAAGCTCAATGGCGCCGAAGAACACACCAAACTGACCGAGCAGTGGCTGCGCGGAGAATTCGCCATTCCCGAGATCCAGAAGAAGTGGGCCGAGGGACCCATCGTGAAGATCAGCATCGACGCCCCCGGCTCAGTCAAGCCCGGAGAACGGACCGCGCTGCGCGTGATGCTCGCTTCAAACAAGGTCGGACACGATTTCCCAACAGGTCCGCTCGACATGATCCAGAGTTGGATCCACCTTACGGTCCGCGACGAACAGGGGCGGACCGTGTTTGAATCCGGCCGGCGCGACCAGGACCACTTCATTGAGCCCGGGAGTTTTCTCTTCAAGGCCGAGCCGGTGGACCAGTATGGCAACCTCATCGACCGGCACAACCTGTGGGAGATGGTTGGCGTACGCTATCGCAGGAGCCTCTTCCCCGGTTACGCGGATTTTGTCGACTACAAACTCGATTGTCCGTCCGGTTCGCCGAAGACAATGCGAGGCGATGAAAATACTTCCTTCCAGTTTGCCGCGCCGGGTTCCAAGTCCGGCCGGAAACTTCAGGTGACCGCCCGGCTTCTGTACCGTAAGATCGATCAGTTTCTCCTGAACTACGTCGAGGGCGGCAAGTCCAAGCGCACGGCGCCGGTGGTGGAGATCGCGCGCGCAGAACGCACCATCGAGGTACAGCCTTGACAGCAGGCGCCCCACCGCCTACTGACAAGGCCAGCCGGCCGAGCCGCCGGCGGCAGCGTATCCGGGTGGCCGCACGCTGGAGCCTGTTTGGGCTGGCGGCATGCCTCATCTTCTGGGGGACGCTCAAGGTGATGAACCGGGAGAAGGCGTACCGCGCGGGTGAGGATGTGGAGGGAATCACCCGCGACCTGGAACGGCCCGGCGCTCCAGCCCCGACGGAGCTACTCTTCTCGGATGTCACCAGTGCCGCGGGACTCGGTTCATTCATCTCCTTTGCCGGAGCGCGAACCTCTCAACTGCCCGAAGATATGGGTGGCGGCGCGGCGTGGGGCGACTTTGACAACGATGGAGACGACGATCTCATGGCCGTCAGCGCGGGCGGACCGCTCGGCGCCCCGGAGAGCGCGCTGGCGCCTTCGATCCTTTATCAGAACCTCGGAGATGGCCGCTTTCAGCCTTATCGCGGTTTCCCGGAGTTGCGCATTCGGGGCATGGGCGCGGTATGGGTTGACGCCGATAACGATGGCTGGCTGGACTTGGTAGTCACCGGCTACGACACGATCCGGGTGTTCAGAAACCGCCAGGGCCAGTTCGAGCCAGCTTCTTCGATCGCTTCCCGGCCAGGGTTCTGGACCGGTGTTTCCTCGGCGGACTTCAACCGCGATGGATGGCCGGACCTCTACGTATGCGGATACGTACAGTACCGGTTTGAAGCCAGCCACCGCAACGCAAGTAGCCAGCAATTTGGCCAAGCCGTGCCGCACACGCTGAATCCGTCATCTTATGAGCCGGAGAGGAACCTCCTGTTTCAGAACGACGGGAAGGGCGGTTTCCGGGAAGTGGCGCGGCAGATGAAGGTGGACAATCCCACCGGCCGGAGTCTCAGCGCTTTGTGGCACGACTTCGACGGCAACGGTTGGGTGGATTTGTACGTCGCCAACGACATTTCTGAAAGCAAGCTGTTCCTGAACCGGAATGGCCGGTTTGACGACGCGGGCAGTTCCGCATGGGTCGCCGAGTACCGCGGGTCGATGGGACTGGCCGCGGCCGACTTCGACCGCGATGGAGACGACGATCTCTTTATTAGCCATTGGGTGGCGCAGCAGTTTGCGCTCTATGAGTCCCTGCTGGCTCAACAGTCGATGCTGGAGAAGAAGCCCGGCGCATCCGGACCGCCGGAACTGCACTTTACCGACGTGGCCGAGACAAAGGGAATCGGACAACCCACGCTGCGTTCGATTGGCTGGGGCGCCGAATTCGCCGATTTCGATAGCGACGGCTGGCCCGACCTCGTGGTCGCCGCCGGAAGCACCTTCGAGTCCGATGCGCCGCCGAAGCGGCTCGTCGGGATGCCGTCGTTCCTCTTCAAGAACGTTAAAGGGGAAAGATTCGAGCGCCTCGCGGACGACAAGTTCCCACTCCAGGCGGCTCATGTCAGCCGCGGCCTGGCAGTCAGTGATTTCGACAATGATGGCGACCTCGACCTTGTGGTGGTGGACCTGGATGGCGGAATCCGGTTGCTCCGCAATGACTCCCAGCAGGGAAACAACCTGCGGCTCAGGCTCAAAGGTCCGCAAAACCGGCCGTGGAGCGGCGCCGATGCCGCCCAGGTCACAGCCTGGCTTGGCCAGACGCCGCTGCGGCGCACTGTTTCGAGTTCATCCTACCTGTCTCAGAGTTCTCGCACCGTCCACAT
>JADZCI010000247.1 GCA_020851655.1 Bryobacterales bacterium | reverse complement strand
TCGCCCGAGCGCAGGTCTTCTCCCCACACCTTGACACCCACTTCCATGGACGTTCGGAAAACGCGATTCACGCAAGATTTCAGCAACACCAGTTGCCCGATGTGAATCGGATGGAGAAAATTCATGTAATCGACCGCCGCGGTCACCACGGGAGTGCGGGCATGGCGCATGGCGGCGATCGAACCGGCGAGATCCACGAGATGCATAATGCGCCCGCCGAGAAGATTGCCGAGCGGGTTGGCGTAGATCGGCAGCGCGATTTCGGAATACTCCGAGATGGACTCGCCTACCAGCCGGAACTCTGCATCCATACAGTCGAGGGTAACAAGGGCCGCTAGGATAGAGAGAAGAGAATGGCCGACCGCATCGAATCACTCAAATCGCTGATCACGCAAGATCCGAACAATAGCCGCCTGCGCTACATGCTCGCCAGCGAGTACGTCAACCAGGGGCGAAGCCGGGAAGCGATCAGCGAGTTCAACGCGCTCATCGAACTGGATCCCGACTACGTGCCAGGGTATTTTCAAGCCGGACGCGCCGCCGAAGGGATCGGAGAACTGGACGGGGCGCGGAGCTATTACCAGCAGGGAATCGCCACAGCGCGGCGTACAGGAAACACCCACGCCTTAGGAGAGATCCAGGCGGCGCTGGAGCTGCTTCCGCCCGCCTAGCTGCGCTTAGCTTCCCTGAAACTCGCCTCTGAGGACGCTGTAAACGCGAATATCGGCGTACCCCGACGGCAGCTTCTGCGCGTGGCGCAGCACTCCTTCCAGCTTGAGCCCCAGCCGCGCGGCAATGGCGCAACTGCGATCGTTTCCTACCGCGACGCGGATCTCAACGCGCTCCATTCCAAGTTCTTCAAAGGCGAGGCGGATCAGCCGCCGGCAGGCGCGCGTCACAATGCCCCTGCCTTCGGCGGACTGGCTGATCCAATATCCGATCGAGAGGTGATGGTCCACGCGATCGATATCGTGAGTGCCGGCCGCGCCAACGAACTCGCCGTCCTGCCAGAGTCCGTAGACGAGCCACTGTCCGGCTTGCCGGGCGGCCGATGCGTCGAGAAGAAACTGGAAGGTGTGCTCAATGCTTACGGTGCGGTCCGCCCACGGCAAGTACCGGCGCAGCCGCTCGCGGTTAGCCTGAACGTGCTCGTAAATCACTTGCGCATCGTCCAAGGTGAAGTGCCGCAGGACAAGCCCATCGCCCGCGTCGAGCACATCGGGGCCGCTGATCACGGTTTCGTTCCCGCCGCGCGCGCGGCGCAGGCTTTGATCTCCGGCGCCCATTGCAAGGGCGTCACGGCGACACCGTTGGCCACCATGGACCAGTGCAGATGAGGTCCGGTGGCAAAGCCGGTCGACCCCACATAGCCGATGATCTGGCCGCGCTTGACCATGGCTCCCTCTTTGACCGCAATCCGGGACATGTGCAGGTAAGCGGTCAGAAGTCCTTGGCCGTGGTCGATGCCGACGATGTTGCCGGGCATTGCCATCCGGCGCGCGATCATCACTTTGCCCGCCGCGGTGGCGCGAATGGGCCTTCCAGCAGGCGAGCGCAGGTCGAGTCCGCGATGGTAGTTGCCGCTCGGCTTGCCGTCGTGCAGGCGCTGCACGCCGAACGGCGAATTCATGCAGTCGGGGGTCGGGCGGGCGAATGGTTCCACCCAGAAGCGCCTATCCGAGACCGTGCTGTTGAACTTCTGCATCAACTTCACCTCCTCGGGTTTGGCCGAGAGGCCGCGCATGTTTCTGCTGGTCTTGATGTCCTGCTTCTCAAAGCCGGCATCCTCGATGTTGACATCGCGGCGGAACAGCTCCTCGCCGCCGGTGCTCTTCACGATCAACGGAAAGGTTCCCGGCTCCTGCAGGGCATTGACCGGCATGAGTCCCACGGCTTCACCATCACCGCCCGGGAACAGCCGGATTGTCTTGCCGGCCAAAGTCGCTTCCAGATCGCCCGCCGCCTCGTGCGCGGCGATTCGAAGCACTTCACCTTGCCGCACGGCGCCGGCGGCTTCAACATTGATCCTGGCGCACACCGGCGGAGCCAGCAGCACGAGCAAAGGGACGAGCGCGCTCCTCCGAGGCATGGGTTCATCGATCAGTGTAGCCTGCCTACCAGGAAGCGAGCAGCAGGGAGACGGAATGGCGGGGGAGATTCATGTCGATGTCGATCGTCCCTTGCCTGGCGGTCACCCATCGAGGCGATTCCATCAACTGCAATTGCCCGGCCGCCTCGAGGAGCGAGTATTGTTGCGGCGACGGTTGTTGAGGCGAGCCGATGTTCTTCCAAAGGGTGTATGCATTACTGTGGTCGCGGTCGATGCGGTAGTGGGTGAGCAGCGCGCGAGCCTCCCGCGGCAAGGCGGCCACCTGGACGCGCACCGCGGCAGCGGGTGCGGGGACGCTATCGTCGTGGTAGTTCCACAGAAGGATTGCCGCGCTTTGAGTGGTACGCGTTGCCAGCGCGTCGATGTCGCCGTTACCTCCGATGCCGGAAGCGAGGATCCGGTCAATACCGGCGGCGCCGGTACTTTCCACGCCCACCAACTCGCCGTTCATGAGGCCAGCCATCCGGAACAGGTTCAGAACCGGCTTGCCGATGCCGTTTGTAGCCAGGGAGCGGAAGCCGTCAAAGTAAGGCTGACCCTCGAACTCGAAGGACCACGACAACATCCCTTCAACGTTGACCCCATAGCGCTCCGCGAGTCCCAGGACGTGCTTCATCAGCACTGCCGTGTAGGTGGGATACATCGTGCCATTGCGATAGGTGTTCCGCGGATAGACACGCGCGGAGCAAGCGGCGCAGCCTTCCGGGTCGGCCTCGCTCAAAAATGATGGGAAGCCGCTTGAATTTCGGGAATGCGGCGACGATTTCGTAGCCCCGGGCGACGTCGGCGAGATTTCGGGCCATTCCCATGCGCACATGCCCATCGACGGCTGTCGGCGCTCCCTTGGCGTGAAACGTGACGAAGTCCAACGGAGAGCCGGTCAGTCCGGTAGCGTAGTTTCGACCTGAGGCACAGTGTTCCAGAAACTGCCTGAGGAACGCCGCCGCCTTGGGGCTCGCCGGACCGGTAGTCGCGGGTCCGCCGACTCGCGCCCGTGGCAGGACTTCCTTGACCGCCTTGGCGGCATGATCGTAGAGTTGGTTGAACTGTCCGGGAGTCCCCTTCCAGTAGGCGATATCCGGTTCGTTCCACACCTCCCAATACCAGCTCTCGACCTCCCGCCGGCCATACTTCCCGGCGCTGTGCCGGACCCATTGCCGGACCAGTTCCTCCCATTTGGCATAGTCCTTCGGCGGATGCGCCCAGCCCGTGTAGATGGACGAGTACGAATCGCCGGGCGTCCAGTTGTGCCGGTACGGCCGTGGGTTCACGGACATGGCCTGAGGCATAAAGCCGATCTCGACGAACGGTTTGGCGCCGGCGGACAAGTATGTGTCAATGATGCGATCGACGATGGTCCAGTCGTACACCGGCCGGCCCTGGGCGTCTTCGGTGTAGGCGTTGGTTGAGCCCCATTTCAGGGCAGGCGTACCGTCGCCTGTGGTGAGCAGGTTGTGAGTCCGAAAGAAAACGGGCGCGCGGCTCGCCGCGGCGAGTTCCTGAATCAGTTTCCGCGCGTGAGGCATATAGGTGTAGTTCGGCTCGTCGTAGCCGAAGTAGGCCCACACCGGCGGGAACGGGCGCCGGCGCGCGTCAAGATCCACGCGGATGACAACAGGGTCCTGAGCAAGCAGGGGGGCTAAGAGGGCGCAAGTCAGCGCAAGGGCCGCGGCACGCATCGTGAGACACGATCATATCCGATGGTTGCCGCGGGCTGTCAGCCGGGCTGCGCGTCCCAATCCGGGGGAGTCTCTCAGAACGGAACGTCGTCGTTGGTAATGCCGGGGTCGATGTCGGGTTCCGCCGGGGCCGCTGCGCTTGGTCTCGCGCTGCGCGGCGCCGAGACCGGGCGGGATACGGACTCGCCCGCATCGTCGCCCATTCCCTCGCCGCGGCCGCCGAGCAGGATCACGTTGTCGGCCACCACCTCTGTGGAGTACTTCTTCTGGCCGTCTTTGTCCTCGTAGCTGCGGGTTTGCAGGCGTCCTTCGACGTAAACCTGCTTGCCCTTGGTCAGATAGCTGGCCATGTTCTCGGACCGCCAGAGGCTGACGTTATGCCAATCGGTTTCTTCTTTCCAATCGCCGGTCTGCTGGTCCTTCCAGCGCCGGTTGGTGGCGACCGAGAACCGGGTGATGGACACGCCACCGGGAGTGAAGCGGGTCTCGGCGTCGCGGCCCAGGTGGCCCAACAGGATGACTTTGTTGACGCTGCGGCTTGCCATACTGACGCCAAGAGTACCACAGCAAATTCCGGACGGGAATTTCCGGGCCGCTGGGCGGCATAGGACCACTGTGCCGCCCGTACACACGCGAAACACTTGCAACTCTCCGCGGTTTGCCGCATGATCCCTCTATGCCCCTCGCGGGCGAACACACGGGTGGCTTGTCCCCTGATCGTCCGCGCGGAGGAGTAAAATACTGGTCGAAGAGTGACGGGAAGATGAGAACAGGAAAGTTCAAAACGCTTCTCGAGGTATGGAAAGCTCGGGCGGGCAGCCCGGTTGGGCTCCTGCCGCTCCTCGGGTTGCTTGCGGTCTCGGGGCAAGCCCAGACCATCCTTAGGGGAAGCGATGGCGGACCGCCGACGGTTGTCGGCACCGACCTGGCCGTCCTGGAGGCCAAGGAGATCCGGAAGGACCTTCCGTGCGAGGTTTCACCGACTAAGCCAATCCTCGGATTCGACCTGAAGTTTCACGCCGGATTCGAGATCTCAGTGCCGCTCCGGGAATTGGCGGGCAGCGAGAACCTGCTCACCATTATTCTGAGGATCACCCCAGCCGCCTCGCCCGGCCACGCAACTTATCTCGTTCAGAGGACCAAGGTCCCCACGCTGCCCGACGACGCTAAGGGAGACGCTTACTTGCAAGGGACGTTTGACCTGGGCGAGGGCAACTACAAGGTGGACTGGCTCATGCGAGACCGCAGCGAACGCGTGTGCGCGCAGTTCTGGGATGCCGAGGCGGCGCTGCCGTCGAAAGACAAACAGGTAAACGTGAACCTTCGTCCCGGGGAGGTGGCCGCGACCGAAGTGGAACAATTCGTCGACGAACCACCGGTCAAGCGCACCGTGTCGGATGCCCCGCTCAACGTGAAGGTCTTGATCAACTTTGCGCCACAGAACTCCCGGGCCGCAACCCTACAGCCGCTGGACACGTCCGCATTAGTGTCGATACTGCGGTGCATAGCTCGAGATCCCAGGATTTCGACTTTCTCGTTGGTAGCTTTTAACTTAAAGGAACAAAAGATCTTGTATCGCCAGGAAGCAGCAGACCGCATCGATTTTCCCGCGATCGGCGATGCCCTGCGCGGACTGCAGTTGGGCAAGGTCGACTTCACCCGGCTCAATCAAAAGGGAGCCGACACGGAGTTCCTGGCCGACCTGCTGGTCAAAGAGGTCGGCGCCTCAGCCTCAGAGCGGCCGGATGCGGTGATCTTCGCCGGCCCGAAAGCGATGCTCGACGAGAACCTGTCGGTGGATGTGCTCAGGAAGGTGGGCGAACCGGAATACCCCATTTTCTACATGAACTACAACTTGTTTCCTCAAGCGACTCCCTGGCGCGACTCCATCAGCGCCGCGGTAAAACATTTCAAGGGACAAGAGTTTACAATTTCGCGGCCGCGCGATGTGTGGTTTGCGGTCACGGAAATGATGTCAAAGATTGTAAGATTTAAATCAGCGAGGCGCTCCACAACGGCGGCTCTGGACTGAGTTATGTATCGCTTCAGTTTGGGTCTCGGAATCGCTACGGCCGTGTGCGGTGTTTCCGGCTGGGCGCAGACCGGTATGCGCACGCCGGACCTGATGGCCAAGAAACTGGCCCCGTACGTTCAGTCACCCCAAGCAGTCGTCGAGAGGATGCTGGAACTGGCCAAAGTCAAGCCCGGCGAGACCGTGTACGACTTGGGATGCGGTGATGGGCGAATCCTCGTTGCGGCGGCAAAGAGGTTCTCGGCCAAGGCCGTCGGAGTTGAACTCTCCGAGTCACTAGTCAGGAGAGCTCGCGCCGAAGCTCAGAAGCAAGGCGTGGCGGAGAACGTGACTGTGATTCAGGGCGACATGATGACTGTGGACGTCGCGCCCGCCAATGTCGTCGCGCTATATCTCATCACCGAGGCGAACGACCAACTCCGTCCCA
The DNA here is from genome assembly GCA_020851655.1 of Bryobacterales bacterium. Taxonomy (GTDB): domain Bacteria; phylum Acidobacteriota; class Terriglobia; order Bryobacterales; family Bryobacteraceae; genus JADZCI01. Next base: position 58,469 of record JADZCI010000247.1, on the reverse strand, counting down.
AGCTCGAGCGGGAACTGAAGCCCGGCTCGCGCGTCGTGTCGCTCGATTTCAAAGTCCGCGGATGGAAGCCGAAGGCGGTGGAGCAATATGAGGCACACCACCGCAAGTACACGATCTACGTCTACCAGATGGGCTCGCTGTAGTCTCCTCTCGCCCTGGCGAATTCCTTTACCCTGACAATGTGGGTGTCCGTTGCTTCCCTCGACTGCTGGCCGCTGCTTGCCTGCTGATTCACGCCGCCGGCGCGCAACCCAATCAGCCTGCTCAGCGCACCGCGCTGGAACGGCTGACTCCAGAGCGGCTGGAGAGCACCCAAAAAGCCCGGGAGGAATTCTCCCGGCAGCGGAAGGCTCTGCCTCCGGTGGGCATTTACACAGACTATCGCGCGGTACTGCACGTCCATGCCGAGGACGCGCCTCACACAATGGGCAAGCGGGCTGAAGTCCTGGCGGCCGCCAAGCTGGCCGGCGTGCGGATTGTCCTGTTTTCCGATCACAACGGTCCGCTGCCGGAAACGTGGCGGGGGCTGAAAGAGGGAGTCCTGTTCCTGGCGGGCGCGGAAAAGGATGGTTCGCTCGTCTATCCGGAACCGGCGCCGGGTCTGAGGTTCCATTCGCACGTGGAGGAGCGTCCGGGGCGCGGCGCCGAAGGGTTCGACGGTACGGAGATCTACAACCGGCATGCGGATGCCGAAGACGACAAAGAGTTGATTGCGTTTCTCAAAGCGCTGGCCAAAGACCCCGCGCGCTGGAAGGAATTTGCAGCGTTGGTCGAGAAATACCCCGATGAGGTGTTTGCGGCCGGAGTCGATCCGGGGGCGCTCTACCTGGAGCATTGGGATCGCATCCTGGGTACGCGCCACTTTACCGGCGTCGGCGCCAACGACGCTCATCAGAATACGATCCTTTCTGCGCCCGGGCTGCCGAAGATCACGCTCGATCCGTACGCGGTGAGTTTCCGGAACTTGAGCACGCACATCCTGGCGCGCGAACTCACGCCCGAAAGCATCGCTTCCTCGCTGCGTGAGGGGCGCGCTTATGTATCTCACGACTGGCTGTGCGACCCCACGGGGTTTGCCTTTGTGGCCTCCAACAATTTGGGACTCTACGAGGCGGGAGATGTGATTCCGATTGTTGGTTCGACGCTTCTGACAGTCCGGACACCGCTTCCGGGGATCATCAAAGTGTTCCGCAACGGCGCCCTGCTGGAGGAGAGGACAACCAGCCGTCTCGAGTTGCAGGCGCGCGAACCGGGCGCCTACCGCAGTGAAGTCTGGCTCATGGTGGACGGTGAGCCCCGGTTGTGGATCTACGCGAACCCCATCTACCTCGAGAAGGCGGGTCCGGACGTTCTGAAGCTGCCGCCGATGGAGCTCTCCGCGGGCGTCTCGGCGGTCCGTGACATCCCCTACACCGAGGGCAGCCCAGACGACGCGGAGAAGCACAGGCTGGACATCTACCGGCCTTCATCTCCCGGCGCGCGTCCCGTGCTGTTCTTTATTCACGGCGGCGCATGGAAGAGCGGCGACCGCAAGCTCTACCCGCCGCTGGCGAACCGGTTTGCCAAGGAAGGCTACGTTGTCGTGTTGCCCAGCTACCGCCTCAGTCCCAAGCACAAGCATCCGGCGCAGCTCGAAGACGTTGCCGCGGCGCTGGCATGGACGTTTAAGAACATCGCCCAGTATGGCGGAAACCCCCAGCGCATCTACGTGTCGGGCCAATCCGCCGGAGGGCACCTGGCGGCAAGCCTGGGCCTCAACCCGCAATGGCTGGCGCCGTACGGAATCAAACCGGCTGACATTCGAGGCGTTCTGGCGCTCAGCGGCGTCTATGACCTGACCGGAGCGCTGCAGGTTCAAGCTCCCAATGTGTTCGGCGAGCAACCGGAGATTCTGAGGCAGGCTTCACCCATCGAGTATGCCGGCGCCGGCGCGCCGCCCTTCCTGATTACTTACTGCCAGTGGGATTATGCGTTCCTGCCGCAGCAGGCAGAAGCGCTGCACCGGAAACTGAAGGATGCCGGAGCACGCTCGGAATTGATTTTTGTGCCTCGCGAGAACCATATTTCAGAGGTTCTGCACATCGTGAATGAAAACGACGCAACCAGCAACGCGATGCTGCGCAGCATGCGTCAGGCGGAAGGAAACTGAATGCCCGAGTTCGACGTTGTTGGTGTCGGTCTCAATGCGACCGACACGCTGTTACTGATCCCGCACTTTCCCGCTTATGGCGGCAAGGTGCCGTTTGTCGACGAGATTCTGAGTCCGGGCGGGCAGGTCGCCAGCGCCGTCGTCACCTGCGCCACCCTGGGACTGCGCACCAAGTACATCGGCACGATGGGTGACGATGAACGGGGCAGAATCCAGCGCGAGAGCCTGCTGACGACGGGCATCAACCTGGACCACGTGCAGGTGCGCAAGAACTGCCCGAACCAGTCGGCATACATTCTGATCGATCAAACAACGGGCGAGCGGACGGTTTTCTGGAGCCGGCCCGACTGTCTTCATCTCAAGCCGGAAGAGATCACTCCGGAGATGATCACCTGCGCCGCCCTGCTGCACATCGATGGGCACGACACGGCGGCGGTGGCCCGCGCCGCGCACATCGCGCGCGCCCACAACATTCCGGTGACGGTTGATGTCGACACCATTTACAAGGGGTTTGAAAGGGTGCTGCCCAACGTCGACTACCTGATCACAAGCTCGGAGTTTCCGGAGCGCTGGACCGGCGAGCGCGACCCCTGTAAGGCGCTGGAGACGATGCAGGAAACCTACGGAATGAAAGTGGCCGCCATGACGCTTGGCGCGCAGGGCGCGCTGGCCCGGGAAGACGGCCGGTTCCACTATTCCCCCGCCTTTGTGGTCAACTGCGTCGACACAACGGGCGCTGGAGACGTGTTTCACGGCGCCTTCTGTTACTCTGTGGTCAAAGGCATGACCCTGGCGGAGGGACTCGAATTTTCGAACGCGATGGCCGCGCTCAACTGCACGGCCCTGGGCGCCCGGGGAGGGATCCGGCCTCGCGGCGAAGCCGATGCGCTCATTGCCCGCGGCGAGCGCCGCGTGAACCGGGAGTTCCAGCGCTACCGGACGAGTTGACCGATGATACCGATCCGCGATTCCCAGCCGAGTTACTCAAAGCCGGTCGCCGTTCTCACCATCATCATCGTCAACACTCTGGTATTCCTCTACCAGATCTCGTTGAGCCGCTACGAATCGAATTTCTTGGTTGGCCAGTTTGGCTTTGTGCCGGACCACTTTTCGGCGGTCTCCCTGATCACCTCGATGTTCATGCATGGCGGCTGGATGCACATCATCGGCAACATGCTGTTTCTTTGGGTATTCGGCGACAACATCGAAGATATCCTGGGCAAACCGCTGTTTGTCGTTTTCTACCTGGCTTGCGGAATCATCGCCGCCTTGACGCAGTACGCCATCGATCCGGACTCCACGATACCGATGATCGGCGCCAGCGGCGCCATTGCGGGCGTAATGGGCGCCTACATGGTCAAGTTCCCTCACGCCCGGGTTGTCACGCTTGTGTTCTTCTTCTTCATCACGACCATCGAACTGCCGGCGGTGTTCGTGCTCGCCATGTGGTTTGTGCTGCAGTTTTTCAGCGGTGTGGGCTCGGTGGTCTCCTACCAGGCGAGCCGCGGCGGCACGGCGTTCTTCGCCCACATTGGAGGTTTCGTGGCCGGCATGGTTCTCATCAAACTGTTGAAGACGCGCCCGCGCTACCAGCGCCGGGCTGACCTTTCCTGGTAATGTTCTACCCACCTGCCCTGGACCTGGCTGATGTTCGTCCCCTCGATGTGTTGGCCATCGCCGCCCACCCTGATGACGTCGAGCAGACCTGCGGCGGCGCGCTGATGAAAATGGCCGCGATGGGCTACCGCACAGGAGTCCTGGACCTGACCGCGGGAGATATGGGCACGCGCGGAAACCCCGAACTGCGGATGCGTGAAGCCCGCGCCGCGGCTGAAGTGATGAGGCTTTCGTTTCGCGAGAACCTGCGGATGCCGGATGCGCGCTTGGAGAACTCGCTTGGGCTCAAGATGACCCTCACGGGCGTCATCCGCGCCGTGAAACCCCGCGTCGTGATTCTTCCCTACTGGGAAGCACGCCATCCGGACCACTACCACGCGTCACAAATCGGTTTCGAAGCCTGCTTCCTGGCGGGTCTGCGGAAGTTGGATGAAACGGTGGAGCCGTTCCGGCCTCATAAGGTCATTTACGCCTCGCTCTACGCCAATGTAACTCCCTCGTTCGTCGTCGATATTACGCCTTACTTCGATCAACGCATGGAGGCGTTGTTCGCTTACGAGTCGCAATATGGCGAGACGGACGCGGGTGCGGCCTTGTTTCCCAAGCAGGACGAAATCCGCGACCGTCTCCGCTCGATAGCGCGCTTCTACGGCAACATGATCGGCGCCCGGTACGGCGAACCGTATGTGGTGAAGGAGACCCTGCGCGTCGACGATATTGTCGCGATGGGTGTCCGGACCTTCTAGCCGCCTATAGCTCCAGCCTGGCCTGCGCCACCGGATCGCCGAGTTCGCGTGCGAGCTTGAAACCGAGTTTCTGGCAGACCTTCTGCATGGCGATGTTTTCGCCCAGTATGTCCGCGGTGATCACACGCACCCCTTCGGCCTTGGCGACCGCGACCAGGCGGCTCAGCAGTTCGACGCCGAGGCCCTGTCCTTGAGCGCGGTCCGACAGCACGATGGCGAACTCCGATTCGGGCTCGCGAAGGCCTTGCAGCCGGCCCACGCCGATGATCTCCTCTTCACCGGAGTCCGGGTTGACCGCGGTGGCGACCAGCGCCATCTGCCGCGCGTAGTCGATAAAGCAGATCCGCGTCAGGCGCTCGTGCGCCACGCGCTGGCTTAGCCGCAGCGTCTGGAGGTACCGCTGGTAAACGGTGCGTTCCGAAAGCGATTCGTGAAACTTCACCATGTCCGGCTCGTCCTCAGGTGCGATCGGCCGGATATGAACCCTGAGCCCGGTTTTCGAGGTCCAGCCTGATTCGTAGCGCGTCGGATAGGGCCGTATGGCCAGCCGTGGGAGGTCTTTCTCTGCCGTGGCCGGGTCGTGAAGCACCACTCTCGCATCCAGCGCCAGCAACCGCTCCGGCGACGCGAGCAGCGGGTTGATGTCGATCTCCTTGATCCAGCGCTGATCCACCACCAGCCGGCTGAACCGGACCATCAGTTGTTCCAAACCTTCCAGATCGACAGGCGGCCGCCCGCGGACTCCTTTCAGGGCTTTGTAGATCCTGGTCTGTTCCATCATGCGGCGCGCCAGCGTGCTGTTGAGCGGCGGCAGCCCGAGCGCGCGGTCCTGGAACACCTCCACCAGTTGCCCGCCAAGGCCGAACAGAATCACCGGTCCGAACTGCGGATCAACGCTCGAACCAATGATCACCTCGTATCCGTCGAGCTTCGCCATGGGCTGCACGGTGACACCCTGAAAGTGTTCCGCGCCCGCCTTGGCCGCCACCGATTCGCGGATTCCCGTAAAGGCACTCCGGACCGCTGAGGCGTCCTTCAGATTGAGAACCACACCGCCCACGTCGGTCTTGTGGGTGATGGTCTCCGAGTACAGCTTCAACACCACCGGATAGCCGAACTCCCCGGCTCGCCGTACGGCTTCCTCCTCGGTTGCGGCGATCGATGTCGGAACGGTGGGGATGTTGTAGCAAGCCAGGATCTGCTTGGATTCGTACTCGGTCAGAATTGTGCGTCCCGACGCTTTAACGGTATCGATGATCGCGCGTGCCTTCTGCTGGGCGTCCTCGCTCAGTTCCGGGCCGTACTTGGGCGTTTCGTAGAGTCCCTTCAGGTTGTAGGTGTAGCGCCACATGTAGTTGAACATGCGGGCGGCGGTGTCGGGGTACGGAAAGGTCGGAATCCCGGCGGCATTCAGGATCTGCTCGCCGGCGGCCACTTCGGGGCCCCCCATCCAACTCGCCAAGACCGGCTTCGCCGTCTGGCGCGCATGCGGCTTCAAGTGTTCCGCAATCTGCGTCGCATCCGTCATGGCTTGGGGTGTGAGAATTACCAGCAGACCGTCGCTCGCTGGATCCTTGACGGCGATCTCGACTGATTTGGCGTAACGCTCCGCCGTCGCATCCCCCAGCACATCGATGGGGTTGCCGCGGCTCCATGCGGCGGGGAGGAATGCGTTCATGCTTTCCACCGCGGCTGCCGATACTTCCGCGAGTTCTCCACCGCCGATCAGGAGCGAGTCAGCCGCCAGCACGCCAGGACCTCCGGCGTTCGTCAAGATGGTCAGGCGCGGGCCCTTGGGACGAGGCTGCTTGGCCAGGACTTCAGCCATGTAGAAAAGGTCGGCGATGTTGTTGACGCGCAGGATCCCGCTGCGGCGGAACGCGGCATCCAGAACGTCGTCGCTGCCGGTGAGCGAACCGGTATGGGACGCCGCGGCCTTGCTGCCCGCGGCGGTCCGGCCGGCCTTGATGATGATGATCGGTTTGGAGAGCGCAACTTCGCGCGCGGCGGACAGGAACGAACGGGCGTCGCCCACCGATTCCATGTAGATCAGGATGCTGCGCGTCTTGGGGTCATTGCCAAGGTAGTAAATGAGATCGCCCCAACCCACATCGACCATTGAGCCAATCGACATGAACGCGGAGAAGCCGACCATTTCGCGAAGCGACCAGTCGAGGACCGCGGTGCAGAGCGCGCCGCTCTGGCTGAGGAAGCCCACGCTTCCGGTGCGCGCCATGCCGGCGGCGAACGTCGCGTTTACCCCGGTCGGCGGCACCATGACTCCCAGGCAGTTGGGACCGATGATGCGAATGCCCGCCTTGCGCGCCTCGGCAATCAACTCCTGCTCCAATTTCACGCCGGGAGCGCCCAGTTCTTTGAAGCCCGCCGAAATGACGATGGCGCCTTTCACCCCGACTTCACCGCATTCCCGAATGACTCCCGGAACCGTGGGCGCGGGCGAGACGATAACCGCCAGGTCCACTCTCGCCGGAACGTCGCGAACCGTGGGGTAAGCCTTGATCCCCAGGACGCTCGCGCGCTTGGGATTGACGGGCAGCACGGCGCCGCCAAACGGAGAACTCATCAGGTTCCACAGGGTCGTGCGTCCGACGCTACCTGGGGTTTCGGTGGCGCCAATGACCGCGACGTTGTGGGGGCTGAAGAATACGTCCAGAGGATTCGGGGCGCTCGTCAGAATGTTGTGGGCCGACTCAGGCTTGGTGGGCAGTTCAATACTCATAGGTTTCCGACTACTTTATCTTTTTGTGATCTCAGTCTATCTCGAATCAACCCGGCACTCTTCACCGTTGGCGGTGGCAACTTAGCTGTTGACGCGGCAAATAGAACGCACGATTTCAGCGTTTTCAAGCGGTTCGTCCTTGAACTTGGGACACATCCCCACAATGACCGCGTCGGTGGGCTTGATACTGGAGAACACAAACCGAAACGCCGCTTCAACCATCTCCCGCGAGGCCACGCTTCGCCCGGCGCCGAGAACTTTGAACGCCAGGCACGGCTTGCTGGTCTGCCGCACTTTGGCGCACATCCGTTCCGGATCTTTCTCGAAGAAGGCTTCACCCAAGGGCGCCTCGCCGAAGACCGCCCGCGTCTCCTCCTTGGTGCGGGAAACGCGATACATGCAGGTCATGTAGTAGTCAACATCCCAGCCCTTGTCTTCCACGTAGTCCAGCACATCCGGATTGTGCATCGAAACGCCCACCAACACGCCCGCGTCACGGACGAGCTTGCAGAAGTCCTTGACTGAGTCCATCTTTCGCTCGCGAAAGCGCTCGTCGGTCCGGTTGCCATGATGGGCAATGCCGATTGGCCCCAGCTTGGCGTACTCCGGAATCAGGTCGAAGTTCTTCTGCATTTCCCCTTCGCCCAGCAGGAACCAATTGAGTTTCCCGCCCGCGGCCCGCATGAGCTTGAGGTCCGCCATCGTCTGGCTGGAATAGTGCAATTGCCAGGTATTGATGCCAACTTCTTCACAGCGCCTTAACACCTCAAGCCGCCGTTCCTGCGTCATGTACTCGCGCATAAACTTGTCCAGAAGGCCGTTGAAGTGGGAATAGCCGAAGAACGGGTTGGTACCCACAATCAGGCGCGTGACTTCGCGCTCACCAAAGCGTACGGCCGGTAGTTTCGGCGACGCCGGTTCAGCCCGGAGGACCGGGGCGGCCGCGGCGCCGGCCGCGGCTTGCAGGAAGCCGCGCCGGGATGCGGATGCGTGTGACATGAGAGCCTCCACAAGAGATAACAGACTCTGAAACTCTGTTACAATTATATGGCCAAACACCGCGCCGGTGTGATACCAAAAGGTCATGACAGGACGTCGTGAACTGTTGAAACTGGCCGGCGCCGTGGCCGTCTACCGGATCGGAGAAGCCCGCATGCGCGGGGACACCCCCGTTGCGGCGCCGTCCTCGCGCCAACTGGGTCTTGGATTCATCGGCGTAGGCATCCGGGGAAGCCAGCTCATGCAGGAATTCTCCCAGTCGCCGGAGGCGCGCTTTGTCGCGGCGTGCGACCTCTATGACGGCTACCTGCGGCATGCGCGGGAGGTTATGGGGGACAGCGTGGTGACGACCAAGCGGTACGAGGATATCCTCGCCCGCAAGGATATCGATGCGGTTGTCGTGGCGACTCCCGACCACTGGCATCGCCGCATCACGCTCGATGCGCTCAGCGCGGGTAAGCACATCTACATCGAGAAACCGATGACCTGGAGCCTCAAAGAGGGTCCGGAGATCATCGACGCCGAGAAGCGCTCCGGCAAGGTATTGCAGGTAGGGAGCGGAACCAAGACATCCACCATGACCGCCAAAGTCAAGGAATTGATCGGACAGGGTGCGATCGGCAAGGTTCACCAGATTCGAATGTTGAATCACCGCAACACCAAGGAAGGCGCGTGGGTGTATCCGATTCCTCCCGACGCGTCTCCGGAAACCATCGACTGGACTCGATTCATCGGCAGCGCGCCCAAACGGCCTTTTTCGCCCGAGGTCTTTTTCCGGTGGCGCTGCTGGTGGGAGTATTCAGGCGGCGTCGCCACCGATCTCTTTGTTCATCTGCTCACGACCGTGCACGAGTTTATGAACGTGCGGGCGCCCGTATCGGTTGTGTCCCAGGGCGGTTTGTGGTTCTACAAGGATGGACGAACCGTTCCGGACGTGATGGACTCGATCTTCGAATACCAGGAAGGCTTCCTGGCGCAGATGTGCGTGAACCTTAAGACCACCGCGCCGGCGCCTTACGCCGTCATCATGGGCAGTGACGGAACGCTGGTGTGGGACCGCAATGGCCTGACGCACTACAAGGAAGCGCCGGACCTCGACATCCAGTCCTACGGCAGCCTGGCGTGGCCCAAGGCCGAGCGCGACGCGTACCTCGCCAGGCAGCGCGCCGCCGCGGGCGGCGCCACACGCGAGCGCCCCGCTCCGCAACAGATCACGGTAGAACGCGGCAAGGGGCATGCGGCGCTGTTCATCGAAAGCGTTCTCGAAGGGAAGCCAAGCCGCGAAAATGCGACCGAGGGGCATGCGGCCGCCGGCGCCGGGCACCTGGCCAACCTGGCCTACCGCAAGGGCCGGAAGATGAGGTGGGATTTCGCCACCAACAAAGTCACTCCCGTATGAGGAGAAGGACGTTCCTCAGCTCTGCCGCGGCCGCCGCGGCGGTCTCCGTTCCGGAGATTCCCGCCAAGACAGTAGTTCTGACCTTCGACGATGCGGTGAAGTCGCACCGGACGTTTGTCGCCCCGCTGCTGAAGGAACTGGGATTCGGCGCCAGCTTCTTTGCAACGCATCAATGGATGACCGATCCGGAATACTTCATGACCTGGCGGGAGATCGCCGAGATCCACGAAATGGGTTTCGAGATTGGCAACCATACGTGGACCCATGCCGACTTCTCGTCTCCCCGGAACGCCGCGCGCCTGGCCGGTGAAATCGCCCTGGTGGAGAACGAACTCAAGAAGGCCGGCGTGCCGAAGCCGGTCAGCTTCGCCTATACGGGAAATTTCTTTGGGCCGGAGGCCATCCGGATCGTTCGGGAAAGCGGCATCAAGTTTGCCCGCCGCGGCGGCGCGCCCGAAGTCGAGTACGGAACCCTTCAAATCGGGCCGGCCTTTGAGCCCCGGAAGCATCATGCCCTGCTCATTCCCACGACGGGCGATGCTTATCCGAAGTGGACTTTGGAGCATTTTGTCGAAGTGGTCTCGCGCGCCAAACCGGGACAAGCCGTCATCCTCCAGTTCCATGGCGTTCCCGATGTGAAGCATCCGTGGGTCCACACGCCCCCGGAAAATTTCCGTCTGTACATGGCCTACTTGAAAGATCACGGCTATCGCGCGTTGGCCTTGCGGGACCTGGAGCCCTACATCGACTCGAGCCAGGCGCCGGCGGATCCGCTCCTGGAGAAGCGGCACAGGCCTTCAGCCGGTGTTGATCTGCCGTTGCCGGTGGAGACCGCCGCCAGCCGCGCCGATTCCGGCTACTGGTTGGCCAACATGGCCGGACCTCACGGCTACTCGAACGCTGAGATCGGCCAAGTGCTTTCCTGGAGTGAGCCGCGGGTCTCGGACGCCCTCAAGCAGGTGTCGCTCCAGCCCGTCAAAGGGCTTGAAGTGCGTCCGTATCCCGGCGGGCGTCCGCTGCGGACCGGCTTTCGCGAAGGCGCCATCGATCCCTTGCGGGGAACCAAGGCAACGGTGTTCCTGCCGTGGGCGCCCTCGCAATACGTGGTAATCGACCTGCCCGAAGCGATTTTCAGCAATCTCGGCCTGCTGTTCCTGGCGCACACACACATTCCAACCATCTGGAACGATCAGAACCGCATCATCGACAACACGGATTGGCAGCGGCTGCCGGACGGCGGGCTGCGGTCCTCCTGGCGATTGCCGGACAACGTTGAGTTCGGCGCGAGTGTCACGCCCCAGGAGGGCGAAATACGGATGGAACTGTGGCTTCGCAATGGCGCTCCGCAGCCGCTGTCCGGCCTGCGAACTCAGATCTGCGTTCTGCTGAAGGGCGCTTCCGGCCTCAATTCTCAAACGACCGGTAACAAGATTTTCGGCAAGACCATCGCCGCCGTGCAGACCGCCGCAGGCGGGCGATGGGTGCAGACCGAATGGGAACGCTGTGGGCGCACTTGGGGAAACCCGCAGTGCCCCTGCATGCACTCCGACCCGGTGCTGCCTGATTGTGAACCGGGACAGACGGTCCGTGTGCGCGGCAGATTGTGGTTTGCCGAGGGCGCGCGTCCCGCAATCGCTTAAGCGACCGCTAGTCGCGCCTGGTTTCAGCGGCGGAAACGTCTTCGGGTACGGTAGGAAACCGGCGTAGAATCGCATCCACCTCCGCGTCTTTGCCCGTGGCACGCGGGTCGCCGGTCTTGACCAGCCGCGAGACCAACTGTTTTCGCAGCGTGTACCGCGCTTCGGCGTACATGGGCGCGCGAATGACGTTGTTCATGTTGGAGGGGTCTTCCCTGGCCAGGTACAGTTCCTCTGAAGGCCGCGGTTCGAATGCAAGACGGGCGAGGCTGGGAAACTTGCCGCGCTGTTGCCAGAGTTCCGTCTTGGTGGGGCTGCCGTCGATGTCGCCGAATCCGCCGACCGGGTCATCGGCGGGCCACACCGGACCCGGGCGGTCTCCACAGGGGTTGCGTTCCGGATTCAAATTCCAGATGTAAAGATATTGGTCCGTGCGGATGGCCCGGCATGGATAGCCGGCGCCGCCCGGGCGGCTGCCGGGGAAGTGCCGCTCCATTCCCATGATTGCGTAACTGCGCCGCGCATCGACGATCGAGGCGCGTTTCGCGGTAAGGGACTGGCGCAGGCTCCGGCCAGTCATGGTATCCGGTGCTTCAAGCCCGGCCGCCCACAACAGGGTCGGCGCAAGATCCGCCGAAGTGACAAAGTCGTCCACCTTGCGTCCACCGTTGGCCCCTTCGGTCCAACGAATGGCCAGGGGTACGTGAGTGCCGTAATCGTACAGGTTTCCTTTGGCGCGAGGAAAAGCCATACCGTTGTCGGAAGTCATCACGACGACGGTATGGGCCGCCTCTCCGGACTCGTCCAACAACTTGAGTATCCGGTTCATCTGCCGGTCATACCATTCAATCTCGAACGCATAATCGGCCAGGTCGGAGCGTACTACCGGCGTATCCGGAAGGAAGGCGGGGACCTCGACGTCGTCCAACCGCTTGCCGTTTCGCACTCCGCAACCGGGGTCGAACACGCGATGAGGTTCGGTGAAGCCAGTCCAGAAGGAAAACGGGGCGTCCTTGGGTCTGGCGCGCAGAAAGGCCTCGAAGTTGCCGGCGTAGTCGACCGGACTCAGTCCCGGGACCGGGGGTTTATGTTGCACCTGGTTGAACGCGCGTCCGGACGGCGGGCTGGCCCGTCCGGCCGCTTTCCAGTTGCCGGGACCCCATCCCTTGCCCGTGAACCCCGTGAAATAGCCGGCTTGAGCCAGCAAGTCCTGCCAGGTGGACGTTCCACGCGGCCATTCCGCATGATTGATGGCCGCGGGCCCGAGGCGGTAGAAGTCCTGCCCTGTAAGAATGCTCGCCCGCGACGGACCGCAAGACGGCGCCGAGACGTGACAGTTGTGGAAGTAGACGCCCTCGCCGGCGACGCGGTCGAACGCCGGAGTTCTGACGAATTTCGAACCGGCAAAGCTGGTGTGGATCCAGCTCTGGTCGTCCGAAATGCAAAACAGGATATTCGGCCGGTGTCGCGTCTTGCCGCGCAAGATGGCCGGAAACACCGCCGCCGCCGCTTGGCGCAAGAGTCCGCGCCGCGAAAGGGACGCCGAGGCCATGCCGCGTTACAGCCCCATAATCTGGTAGCCGGCATCCACAAAGAGGATGTTGCCGGTGACGCCGCGGCCGAGTTCCGACGCCAGGAAGACAGCGGCGTCGCCGACCTCGCCGGGATCGGTGTTGCGTTTGAGGGGAGCGGTTTGGGATACGTGATCGAGAATCCGCGAGAAATCCTTGATGCCGCGCGCCGAAGCCGTCTTAACGGGTCCGGCGGAGATGGCGTTGACACGAATGTTCTTCGCGCCCAACTCGCTCGCCAGGTAACGCACGGTGGACTCCAGGGCGGCCTTGGCCACTCCCATCACGTTGTAGTTTGTCATGACCCGGGTAGAGCCGAGGTACGTCAGGGTCAGGATCGCTCCGCCCTCGTTCATGACCGGCGCGACCGCGCGCGCCACGGCCACCAGCGAGTAGGCGCTCACTTCGTGTGCCAGCAGAAAGCCGTCGCGCGAGGTCTCAAGAAACGGGCGCGCCAGGTCGTCTTTGTTGGCAAACGCAATGGAATGAACAACGCTGTCGAGCTTGTCACCTTCGGCGCGCAGGATCTCGGCCAGTTGTTCCAGTTCCACCTCACGTGTTACATCGCACGGAACCACACGGGCAACGCCTAGTTCCGAAGCCAGATCCTCCACCGTCTGGCGCTGCCTTTCGCCCTGGTAGGTCAATACCAGGTTGGCGCCTTCGCGGCGGAACGCCTTTGCGATCGCAAACGCGAGGCTCCAGCGATTGGCCAAGCCGAGGATGAGCGCAGTCTTGTCTTTAAGCAAGTCAGGCATGAATCTTCCAGTGTAAAGGCCGGGACCCCGGGGCGGCTATTCGAGCCTCATGGGCTTGCCGCCCGCGTCTTTGCTGCGCTGTGCCGCATCCATGAAAGCGAACATCTCCAGTGTCTCCTCTTCGGCAACCGGCGGCTTTCCCGTCGCGAAGAACTGTAGGATCTCCTTCACCAGGTTCTTGTAACCCGAGTACAACTCCGGGGGACTTTGCACGATTTCCTTGGGCGAAAAGGCCACCGCTCCAAACTTCGAGTACGGACGAATGACCCGAATTGTGCCCGAGCGCCCGTCCTTCCATTTGCCGGTGATGATGTCGGCGTCGGGAGTGCTGACGCGGGCCACTTCTTCGCAGCCACGGCCCATCAAGGTGTAGAGGACCTCCACCGTATGGATGCCATACCAGGTGAGATCAAGCTGATGATGAGACTCCAGGGGACCGGGACCCCAGGCCATGACGCCGTTGAGGCCGGCGATGCGCAGACTCGCCAGTCCATCGCCAAACCGCAGCGCGGAGGACGAGAACCAGGGCACTCGCGCGGCTTTCGCCAACCGGGCGATTTCCCGCGCATCGGCGAGAGTCGAAGCGAGTGGCTTATCGACAAAGAAAGGCTTTCCGGCGGCGATGATCTGGCGCGCTTGCGCCAGGTGCGGCCGGCCATCCACGCTCTCGAGCAGCACCGCGTCGACCTTGGCGCACAGCGACGGAATGTCCGGCACGATCTCGACACCATACTTGGTGCGCATCTGTTCGGCGAACTTCTCGACGCGATTCGCGCTTTCCGGAATGTCGGCGCTTCCGCCCTTATAAGCGGCGACTATGCGCGCGCCGGGCAGGTGATCCTTGTGATTTGGATCGTTCAGGAGCGAGGTGAAGGCCGTGGCATGCGAAGTATCGGTGCCCACGATGCCCAACCGCAAATCGGCCGCCGGCGCCAGCGCAGTAGCCATGGCAAGTGTAAGGAGTAGCTTCACGGTCGCATTGTACACTAGGGCTTTTGGTGGACCTTTCGACGCCGCTGGCATACGTCAAAGGGATCGGCCCGCAACGGGCGGCCCAACTCGAAGCGAAAGGTCTACAAACCGCCGCCGATCTGCTGTACTACGCGCCGTTCCGCTACGAGGACCGGTCGAACGTCAAGCCCCTCTCCGCGCTTGCGCCCGGAGAAATGGCCACCGCGCTGGTCGAGGTGCGGGAGGTCCACACACCACAGTTCAAGCGCCGCGACCTGGGAATGTTTGAAGCGGTGTTCGGCGACGGCAGCGGCGCCCGGTTGACAGGCAAGTGGTTTCACGGACAGTACCTGAGAAACGTGTTGACGCCTGGGCTCCGGCTGGCCATTTACGGCAAGGTTGAGTTTGACAGCTACACGCGCGAGTTGACGATGCTTCACCCGGAGTTCGAGATCCTGCGCGACGACGGCGAGGAGGGCGACGCATCCCTTCACACCGGCCGCATTGTCCCGATATACGAAGCGGCGGGCAAGGTCTCGACGCGGATGTTCCGCACGATTCTCAGGCGTTTGCTCGACGATCTTCCCCCGCTGGAGGACGCGCTCCCCCGGCACATCCGGCAAGCGTGGAAGCTGCCTGATCTGAATACGGCCTTGCGCGAGCTGCACTTTCCGGCGCCCGAATCGGACTTAAGGCTGTTGAATACATTCCGCTCGCCGGCGCAGTTCCGCATGATCTTTGAAGAGTTTTTCTGGCTTGAAACCGGCATGGCGCTCAAGCGCGGAAACGCCCGCACCGAGATGGGCATCCCATTCGAGCTCAACGATCGTGTCCGGGAAAAGATCAAAGCGATGCTGCCGTTCAAGCCCACCACGGCGCAGAAACGCGTGCTGGGAGAGATCGCGCGCGATATGGCGTCGCCCGCGCCGATGAGCCGGCTCCTGCAAGGCGACGTGGGAAGCGGAAAGACCATTGTCGCCGCGCAGGCCGCGGTGATCGCGGTCGAAAACGGCTACCAGGCGGCGTTGCTGGCGCCCACGGAAATTCTCGCAGCCCAGCACTTCTTCTACCTGCGAAAGGTGTTTCAGCCCATCGAATACCCGGTCGCCCTGCTGGTGGGCTCCATGAGCAGGAAGGAGAAGGAGTCCGTCAAACAATTGATCGAATCGGGGATGGTTCCGATCGCTGTTGGCACGCACGCCTTGATTGAACAGGACGTTGCGTTCCACAAGCTGGGGTTGGCCATCATCGACGAACAGCACCGGTTCGGAGTTCTCCAGCGCCGGGCTCTTCAGGCCAAGGGCGTTACGCCGGATGTGCTCGTCATGACCGCCACACCGATTCCGCGAACGCTGGCGTTAACGATCTTCGGCGACCTGGACACATCGGTAATTGACGAGCTGCCTCCTGGCAGGAAGCCCATCCAGACCGTTCACAAGACATCCTTGGAGATCGAGCAGGTCTGGAGTTTCGTCAAGCGGGAAGTCGACGCCGGGCGGCAGGCGTATGTGGTCTACCCGGTGATTGAAGAGTCGGAGACACAGGCGATGAAGGCGGCGCAGAAGGCGTACGAGGAGTTGGCACGCGACGTTTTTCCCACGCTGAAGGTCGGCCTGATGCATGGGAGGCTCCCGACGGAAGAAAAGGAACGGGTCATGGAAGCCTTCAAGCAGGGCGAGGCGCAGATCCTGGTCTCGACCACCGTCATCGAGGTTGGCGTGGATGTCCCCAACGCCAGCGTGATGGTCATCGAGCACGCCGAGCGCTTTGGACTGGCGCAAATCCACCAGCTTCGCGGACGGGTGGGGCGCGGCGCGGCCCAGAGCCATTGCATCCTGGTCACGGACCGGATGAACGATGCCGCGCGCGAACGGATTCGCACGCTCGTCGGGTCGTCCGATGGATTTCACATCGCCGAGATTGACCTGAAGCTGCGCGGTCCCGGTGAATTTCTGGGAACGCGCCAGTCCGGGCTGCCCGCGTTCCGTGTTGGAAACCTGCTCCGCGACCAGGAGATTCTGGAGCTGGCGCGAAGGGAGGCTGTGGCCTTTGTGGAGTCGCCGCCGGCCACCGACGAACTGGACCAGGCGAAGAGGTACTTGCGGGACCACTGGCAACGGCGCTATGGTTTGGCTCTGATTGCGTGATGGAGGAGAGATGAGGGTGATTGGCGGGGAATTCCGGAGCAGGCGTCTGACGTCGCCTCCGGGGCGCGATGTGCGCCCTACGCCGGACCGCCTGCGGGAGGCGCTGTTCAATATTCTGGCGCCGCGCATCCATGGAGTCGTGTTTCTTGATGCCTATGCCGGCTGCGGTTCTGTCGGCATTGAAGCCTTGAGCCGCGGCGCACGGCATGCCGTCTTCCTCGAGAAAAGCCGCGGCGCGCTACGCGCGCTTCAGCGCAATATCGAATCCTTGGAGATACAGGGCCGCTGCGAGATTCACCCCGGTAACGCCGCCCCCGTAATCACGAGATTCAAGGCCGGCGTCGTTTTCCTCGATCCGCCGTACCCACGGGAGATCGAGTATGAGCTGTGCCTCGGAGCGCTTGGTTTGGATCCGCCGCCCCTGGTAATTGTGCAACACTCATCCAAGTTCACACATCACCTTCAGGAACGTTACGGCGCCCTCCAGCGTGTCCGAATTTTGAGCCAGGGTGATAATTCATTGAGTTTCTATGAACCGCGTCCGTGAGTTTCTGCGAGCGTTCAAACCTGGACCAGGTGTCCGCAAAGGCGCCATGTGGGCTTCCGCTCTCTTTGTGCTTCCGTACTGGGCGTACTTTGGCAGCCGCGCGCGCATCGGATTTGGTCCAGTTCTCGACTGGATAGCCTGGGGGGCCGCCGCCATCATTCTCCTGTTTCTCGGAGCAGCCGTAGCCGCGCTGGTTCTGGTCCTGGCGCGAAAGCTGCCGCCATTCGCCACAGGTTTTGTGGTCACGGCGGCGGCCATGATCGCGCTGCCGTGGCCTGCGCCGTGGATCGGAGCGCTGCTGGCGCTCGCCGTCGCCGCCTTTGGCGGGCTCCTGGTTTCGCTCGTCGCCGGTTGGGGCGAAATGGAGGAGACAAAGAAAGCCGTGACCGTGATCCTGCTGGTGGTCACGGCGGGCGCAGTCGAAACGTTCGCCTACTTTCTGTATTGGGACGGGACAACCGAGGGTCTGGTCAAAGCGGCGCCTTCGCAGCTTCCATCAAGCGCTCTGCTGAGCGCCCCCGACCCCTCGGACCCTGGCAACTTTCCGGTTGGGTACCTGACCTATGGAACCGGCAAAGACAAGCGCCGATCGGAATACGCCGGCGGCGCCGCATTGAAGACGCGCACTGTCGACGGTTCGCGTCTGCTGAAGGATGTCGAAGGCTGGAAAGGCAAGTACCTGAAATGGTACTGGGGCTTCGGGACTAAGGAGTTGCCGTTGAACGCGCGCCTCTGGTACCCGCGCGGAAACGGCCCTTTTCCGCTCATACTCATTGTTCACGGC
Source organism: Bryobacterales bacterium (assembly GCA_020851655.1). Lineage (GTDB taxonomy): Bacteria > Acidobacteriota > Terriglobia > Bryobacterales > Bryobacteraceae > JADZCI01. The sequence continues at coordinate 40,424 of JADZCI010000247.1, read as the reverse complement.
AACCACCTGGCGCAGGAGGCGTCCGAGCCCGGCTACGAATACCTGGGGCGCTTGTTTGCCAGCCGCGGCTACTTGTTTGCTTCCATCGACGAGAACTTCCTCAACAGCGCGTTTGCAGCCAACTACGATCTGAAGGAAACCGCGGCGCGAGGCTGGCTATTGCTGGAACATTTGAAGCTCTGGCGGGAGTGGAATTCGACCAAAGGGCACGTTTTTGAGGGCAAGGTCGACCTGCAACGAATCGGCCTGATCGGTCACTCCCGCGGCGGCGAAGCGGTGGCCACGGCGAGCGAGTTCAATCGCTTGAAGAACTACCCGGGCGATGCGAACCAGAAGTTCGACTACGGCTTCAACATCAAGGGCCTGATCGCCATTGCGCCGGCCGACGGCCAATACAAGCCGGCGGGCATGCCACGCAAGATTCATGATGTGAGCTATCTCACCGTTCACGGCAGCCACGATTTCGACGTCAGCAACTTCGATGGCGCCAAGCAGTATCAGCGCACCATCTTGAGCGAAGGGTCCACCGCGTTCAAGGCATACCTGTACATTTACCGGGCCAATCACGGGCAGTTCAACACAGTCTGGGATCGCCACGACTGGTCTCCTCCCGGCATCTGGTTGATGAATCTCCACCCGCTGCTGCGCGGGGAAGAACAGCGGAAGATCGCGCTGGTCTACTTCTCCGCGTTCATGGACGCCGCGCTCAAGGGCCGTAACGAGTACCTGCCCCTCTTTGAAGACGCGCGCCGGGGCGCCCGCTGGCTGCCGCCAACGATTTACGTGAACCGGTACGACGACGCGTCGTACCGGCCCGTCGCGGGATTCGACGAAGACTACGACGTGACCAGCGCAACCATGCCGGGCGCATCTCTTCAGGGCGAAAACCTCGCAGTGTGGCGGGAGCAGCGGATCGGTTTCCGCCGGGGCGAACGCGACGACAATGGCGTCTATCTCGGCTGGCGCAAGGGCGAAAAGGCGTCCTACACCGTGAACCTGCCCCCCGACCTGAAACTCGACCCGGCCGGCATCCTCGAATTTGCCCTTTCCGGCGCCGGTGAAGACCCGCCAAAGAAAGACGATGCGAGCGGCAAGAATGATAAGGAGGAGAAGAAGGACAAACCGGCCATCAATCTCAGCATCGAACTGGTGGCCAGGGATGGAACGGTCCGGCGCGCGCTGCTCAGCGACATGGGGCCCATTTACCCTCCCCTGACCGTGAAGCACCTGAAGGTCACCATACCGGGATTCGACCCGTACCGGAAGAACTCCGAGCCTGTTCCGCAGCGTTACTCGCTGGCCTTGAAGGAATCTGCCGTAACGCTGCAAAAGATCCGTTTTGTGTTCGATCAGACACCCGAAGGGGTCGTTGTAGCCGACGACATCGGCTTCAGCCGCGCGCGGTAATAGACGCGGTCCTTCCCCGGGGCGGAACACCGGTCAATTGTTAGAATATGGAAGGCATTGGAGAGTGTGTGCTTTGTCTGAAAATACCCGCGAAACCCTAACCATCACGGATAACCGAACCGGAAAGTCCTACGAAGTGCCGGTAGAAAACGGCTCGATCAAGGCCACGGACTTACGCAGGATCAAGACCGGGCCGGACGATTTTGGCCTGATGGCCTACGACCCGGGTTTCATGAACACGGCGGCGTGTAAGAGCCGCATCACGTTCATCGACGGCGACCAGGGCATCCTGCGCTATCGTGGATATCCGATTGAGCAGCTCGCCGAGAAGAGTTCGTTTCTCGAAGTGGCGTATCTGCTCTATTTTGGGGAACTGCCGCTGCGCTCGCAGATCGACGAGTTCGCAAGGCAGGTCCTGAGCCACACCATCATTCACGAGCAGACCAAGAAGTTCATCGACGGCTTCCGTCACGATTCCCATCCCATGGGGGCGTTTCTCAGCACCGTCGCCGCCCTGTCGACGTTTTATGGCGAGGGCAAGCACATTTTTGACGCCAACAACCGCCTGGTTCAGTTCGAGCGCATGGTGGCCAAGATGCCCACAATCGCGGCGTTCTGCTACCGGCACAGCATCGGCATGCCCTTTGCCTACCCCGACGGAGACCTGTCCTACACGGGCAACTTCCTGAACATGATGTTCAAGGCGACCGAGCTGAAATACAAGCCAAATCCGGTGCTGGAGAAGGCGCTCGACGTCCTGTTCATCCTGCACGCCGACCATGAGCAGAACTGCTCGACGACCACGATGCGCGGAATTGGCAGTTCGCACTGCGACCCCTTTACCGCTATCTCTGGCGCGGCAGCCGCGCTGTATGGCCCGCTGCACGGCGGCGCCAACGAAGCCGTGTTGAAAATGCTGGTCGAGATCGGGTCCAAGGATGCCATCCCGGAGTTCATCCGCGGTGTGAAGGCCGGTGAAGGAAAGCGCCTGATGGGGTTCGGGCACCGCGTTTACAAGAACTACGATCCGCGCGCCAAGATCATCAAGGAAGTCGCCTTCCAGGTGTTTGAGGTCACGGGCCGGAACCCGCTGCTCGACATCGCGCTCGACCTGGAACGTATCGCCCTGGAAGACGATTATTTCGTGGCGCGCAAGCTCTATCCTAACGTGGACTTTTACTCGGGCCTGATCTACCAGGCGATGGGCTTCCCGACCGAGATGTTCCCGGTGCTGTTCGCGATTCCGCGTACGCCGGGCTGGCTGTCGCAGTGGGAAGAACAGATTCTCGATCCTGAACAGAGAATCGTGCGGCCGCGGCAGATCTACCTGGGCGCGGGTAAGCGCGACTACGTTCCGATGGCGCTGCGTGAATCAGCGGTAACGCAAACCGCCTGAGCCGGGTTGCGGACAGGAGGGTCCTGGTTGACCCGTTGGTTTGTTGCCTCAATTTCGCTTCTGGCAACGGCGTGCGGCGGCGAGCTGCACATCGCCGCCCGCGCGGGCGACACCGAACGCGTGCGCGTCCTCATTGCCGCTGGAGCCAACGTCAACGAGTACGACGCCTTGGGCGGCACACCGCTGCACGACGCCGCCTGGAGCGGATCGGCCGGCGTAGCCGAACTGCTGCTCCGGCACCAGGCCGACCCAAACGCGCGCCACAAGGAGGCGGGTTCGACGCCGCTTCAGTATGCGGTGCTCATGGACCGCCTGGAGGTGGCCGAAGTGCTCCTCAAACATGGCGCCGAGATCGATGCCCGCTCCCCTTCCGGGGCTTGCGTCCTGCATCTGGCGGCCAATCGCGGGCACGTGGAGATGGCCGAACTGCTGCTTCAGAATGGCGCGGACGTGAACGCCACGGACAAATCAGGGAGCACGCCGCTTGACGAAGCGGCGTGGAAGGGCCACGTGGAGATGGTCAAACTTCTACTTTCGAAAGGCGCAAAAGTGCAAGTCCGGAACATCAGCTCCGGCGCCACGCCGCTGCACGAGGCGAGCATCAAGGGCCACGCCGAAGTCGTGGACCTGCTGCTCAAAGCGGGCGCCGACTGGAACGCTCGCGACTCGGCCGGCGCAACGCCGCTCGACGAGGCGCTGCGCTACCGCCATGCCAAGGTGGTTGAACTCCTGCTGGCCCGCGGGGCTTCCGGCGCGGGCCAGGTGGCGCCCAGGCAGTTGCACGATGCCGTATTGCGCGGAGACTCCGAAGTGGTGGCGCTATTGCTCGACAAGGGCGCCGATGCCAACTCGCGCGGTCCGAATCAATCGTCGCTACTGCACGACGCGGCGCTCAAAGGGCATCGAACCGTGGCCGAAGCGCTCATTGCGCATGGCGCCCGCGTCGACGCCCGCAACGCGGCGGGCGCCACACCGCTTCACGATGCCGCGCTGGGCGGGAGCGAAAAAATGATCGAACTGCTGCTCGAAAAGGGGGCTAAGATCGACGCGCGGGACTCCGAGTCCGGCGCGACCCCCCTGCACTTGGCGGCAGCCTGGGGACGCGCCAGGGCGGTGAAGACCCTGCTCGAGCACTGCGCGGACCCCACAGCTAAGGACCTGCAGGGGCGAACACCCCTCGACTTGGCCAGAGAGAATGGTCAACAGGAGACGCTTGACTTGCTGAAGGCCCCGAGGAAATGAACCGCTGGCTGGAGGTGCCTCCCGCAATCGCCATCCCCGTGGCAATCGCGCTCCTGGTTGAGCTTTTTTTCTACTTCACGCAGCCGCGCAAGCGCTGGCCTCAATGGTTCCTCATTGCGTCTTCCCTGGCGCCGTACCTGATCTATTCGATTCCGGGCGGGGTGTTCGACTGGCGTTCGGCGTTGATCATACCCACCGCCATCGCGGTTCCGTTGTTCTGGTTCCGGCTCCCGCCAAGCCGCTGGACCGACGTGGGATTCGTGCTCTTGATGGCCGCACCGCTCGTCTTCAAGCTGATCGCGCCGGTCTACGCCCGCCCGCACGAGCGCGTTCAACTGGAAGTGCTGGGGCATCTGGCCTGGATTCGCGCCGGCGTCACCGCCATTCTGCGGGACCGCCAGCAGGCTGGGATCGGATTCGGGTTCTGGCCCAAGGCGGCGGAATGGCGCACGGGAGCGATCGTCTACGCCGCCTTCGTCCCGGCCGGCTTTGGGCTGGGCATGCTGGTCGGTTTTGTGGAATTCCGGTGGCCGGTTCAGGACTGGTGGATCGTCGCGCTAACCGCCGTGGCGACTTTTCTCGGCGTTCTCTGGGTCGTCGCGCTCAGCGAAGAACTCTTTTTTCGCGGACTCCTACAGCAGTGGATCGAGGAATGGACGGGTACAGCGTGGGCCGGTTTACTGCTGGCGTCGCTGGCTTTCGGAGCGGTCCACCTCGGCTTCCGCGCCTTTCCCAATTGGAGATTTGCCTTGCTGGCCGCCGTGGCGGGTGTGTTCTATGGAATCGCCTTCCGCAAGAGCGGCGGAATCCGCGCCGCCATGGTCGCCCACGCACTGGTTGTGACTACTTGGAAGGTACTGTTTCGCTAAGCTGAACCGTCTTGGCGGCGTCCAAAGCGTGCTCGAAATCCCGCAGCAGGTCGCGCCAGTCCTCGATTCCCACCGAGATTCTCACCAACCCGTCGGTGATGCCGGCAATCACCATTTCCTCGGGCGAGAGGCCCGAGTGGATGGTGGTCTTGGGATGACAGACCAGCGTTTCCACGCCGCCCAGCGACACCGCGTTGCGGGCCAGTTGGATGTTTCTCAGAAATTCGAACGCCACCGGCTTTCCGCCGTGCAGGTCGATCGAAATCATCGCACCCGAGTAATCGCACTGCGACAGGCGAATGCGAATCTGTTCAGGATCGTCGAACAAGGTCGGGTAATAGACTTTCCGGATCTCGGGACGTCCAACCAGGCTCTCGGCGATTCGTTGCGCATTCTTGCTCTGCCGGTTCATGCGCAGGAACACGGTCGGCAGGCGGCTGTCGAGAATCCAGCATTCATCCGGCTGAAGAATATTGCCGTGCAGGCCGCGCTTGACACGGATCTTCTTGCCGAGTTCGGAGTCATTGCCGAGAGCCAGTCCGCCCAGCAGATCGCTGAAGCCGCCCAGGTACTTGGTGGCCGAATACAAAACGATGTCCGCGCCCAACTGTAAAGGATGCTGGAACGCGGGACCCAGGAAGGTGTTGTCCACCATCACCACGGGACGTTCCGGCAATTTGGAGGCGGCCGCCACCGCGCGCCTGATGTCGGTCATCACCATCGTCGGATTGGCGGGCGTCTCCATGAGCACCGCTCTGAGGCCGGCGGTGGATGCGATCGCCTGATCGATTTGATCGCTGCGTCCGGCCATAACGGGAACGCAGCGCACTCCAAAAGGTTCGAGCAGGTCGTGGATGAGGCCCTGCGTGCCGCCATAGAGCGGCACCGTGTAAATCATGCTGTCACCGGGCTTCAGGCATGACAGCAAGGCGGTCATGATGGCCGCCATTCCGGAGTTGAACACGACGGCCCACTCCGCACCATCCTCAAGAGGCACAATCTGGTCTTCGAGGATTTCCGCGTTCGGGTGATTGAACCGCGAGTAGACCAGGTCTGGCGTCTCTCCCGGTTCCGCCGCGACCCGCCCGCTGGTCAAATCGAAGGCCCGCTCCGCCGCCTCCGGACTCGAGAACACATAGGTCGAACTGCGGAAGACGGCCGGCCGCGCCGATCCGACGGACAGGTGCGGATTGAATCCGCGGGTCAGCACCGCGGTGGATGGGTGAGCTCCGTGGTGGCTCTTCTTGTGGTTATCCGGCATTTGAGGTCCCTGCCGTGATTCTCCCGCTTCGGGAATCCCATGGCAAGGCGCACACGGCTAGCGGCCGCTGTAATTGCGCGCGTAGTACGACTGATATTCGCCGGTTTTCACCCGGCGCGTCCACGCCTGATTCTTTTGATACCAGTCGATGGTCAGCGCGATTCCGTCCTCGAAGGCAACAACCGCCCGCCAGCCGGTCGCCTGCTCGATTTTGTCGCTAGTCAAGGCATACCGCCGGTCATGCCCCGGACGGTCGCTCACGGTTTGCATCAGCGACTTCGGCTTGCCAAGACGCGCCAGAATCCGTTCAACCACTTCGCGGTTCGGCAGGGAACGGCTTCCGCCGATGTTGTAGATTTCACCTTCATCGCCGCGCTCCAGCACGGCTTGAATCGCGCGGCAATGATCTTCAACAAAAAGCCAGTCGCGAACCTGCATCCCGTCACCATAGATGGGCAGCGTGTTGTTCTCCAGAGCGTTCGAGATCATCAACGGAATCAGCTTCTCCGGAAATTGGTAAGGTCCGTAGTTGTTTGATGCGCGTGTGACGATCACCGGCAGCCGGTAGGTGTTGAAGTAGGACAGCGCCAGGAGATCGGAGCCAGCCTTGGAAGCCGAATACGGGCTGCTGGGACGCAGGGGAAACGCCTCATCCGCTTCGGCGGGCGCGTCGATGCTGCCGTACACCTCGTCGGTGGACACGTGCACAAAGCGCAACACGCCGGCCGATCGGGCCGCTTCGAGCAGAGTAAAAGTACCACGCAGATTGGTCTCGAAGAACGCCCCCGGGCCCAGAATGCTGCGATCCACGTGCGATTCCGCCGCAAAGTGGACGATCGCCTCGGGACGCTGCTCTTCGAGCAACCGGTTGACTATGCTGGCGTCGCAAATATCGCCCTGCACGAACTGGTATGCGGCGTCGTGCTCGACCGCCGCCAGATTCTCGAGGTTGCCCGCATAGGTGAGCTTGTCCAGGTTTACGAGCGAATCGAACCATCGTTCACTCAAAGCAAGCCTAAGGAATGCGGATCCGATGAAACCGGCTCCGCCCGTGACCAGAACCCTCATTTGTGTTGCAACTCCCAGTCGTAATTGATTCCACCGTCGTTATAGGGAATGCGGCCTTCGTCGTCGGGATTGTAGAAGCGGTCGGTGAGATAGACGAGCAGCGCGGATTCGGGGCCAATGACCTTGTATCCGTGCGCGACCCCGGGAGGAATCAGGATCTGCCACGGCCGCAGCACACCGGCATAGAGCGTATTCCGCAAGCCATACGCCGGCGATTGAGGCCGCAGGTCGACGAGGGCGACTTGCAGCATGCCTTTGACCACGTTCCAGACATCGGTCTGATGCTGATGGATGTGAAAAGCTTTGATGGCGCCCGGGTAGTTGAGCGCCGCCGAAACCTGCGTCGTTTCCAAGGGAAACTGCTCGATCAGTCCGTTGCCTGCCCGCGCAATCTCCAGAAAATAGCCGCGGTCGTCGGACCACAACGAGAGCGGCTGGATCTGGACACCCTCGATCAGGTCTTTCGAGTTGGGTGTGGCGATGACCTTACCGATACCCTTCTCGTTTTGCAGCTTTGCCACTTGAGGAGCGCTCAATCGGAACTCCGCGCCGGGTCTACCTGCGTCGTGGCGACCAGGTTGCAGGCGCGCAACAGGGAATCGAACGTGCCCGCATCAGTCCACCATCCATCCAGGTGTGAGAAAGTCATGTTGCCTTCTCGAATGTAGGCGTTGTTGACATCGGTAATCTCCAGCTCGCCACGTCCGGAGGGCTCGAGCCGCTTTACCTTGTCGAAGACGGTCTCATCGTACATGTAGATGCCGGTAACCGCGAAATTCGACTTCGGCTTCTTGGGCTTCTCTTCGATGTTGACAATGCGGTTGTTCTTGATTTCCGCAACGCCGAATCGTTCGGCGTCCGGTACTTCCTTCAGCAGGATTCTGGCGCCGGCTTCCTGCTTTCGAAACTCGTCCACGGCATCGCGAATGCTGCCCTCGATGATGTTGTCGCCGAGAATCACGCAGATTTTCTGGCCGTCGGCGAAATGCTCCGCCAGCGCCAGCGCTTCGGCAATGCCGCCCTCGCCTTCCTGGTAGGTGTAGTCGAGGTGCGACAATCCGAACTCCTTGCCGTTCGCCAGCAGACGGAGGAAGTCGCCCGCGTTACGGCCGCCGGTGACGATGAGGATGTCCCGGATGCCCGCATCCACCAGCGTCTGGATGGGGTAGTAGATCATCGGCTTGTCGTAAATCGGCAGCAGGTGCTTGTTGGTGATCTTGGTGAGGGGAAACAGGCGGCTGCCCGTACCGCCCGCAAGCACCACTCCCTTCGTGCCGGCGCCGGGCGCTTGATCTTTTTCTCTTTTTACTTTCAATAGCTTAGCCAATCTTCCATGATACAATACGGCCCGTGACAAAACAGAGTTGGAGTAACATGCCGCTGGAGCAACTGAATCCTCTCGCCCAGCGCCAGGCTCTGCATACCGAGAACATGACTGTGGCGCGCCTGATTCTCAAGAAAGGCGCAGTCGTTCCGACCCACCACCACGAGAATGAGCAGATCACAACCGTCGAGAGCGGAAGCTTGCGGTTCACCTTCCCCGAACAGGAGGTGACCGTTGTCGCCGGGGAGATGCTGCCCATCCCGCCGAACGTTCCGCACAGCGTCGTGGCGCTGGAAGATTCTGTGGCGGTTGATCTGTTCGCGCCAAAGCGCGAAGACTGGATGCGCGGAGACGACGCCTACTTGCGCCGCTGAGGGACGCGGCGCACGCCGCCCGGCGTGACGGACCACAATTCGCCTTGAATGACGAACAGTTGCAAGGTCCGGAACCCGGCGGCAAGCTCGGTCACCGTTCCGTTGCGCCACCGGACCACCCGCGCCGCATCCGCGGCGAAAACCGTGCCGCCATCGACGGCTAAGCCACTCACGTGATCGAGCCCAAGGTCCAGGGGGTGCGGAATCCATTGGTCGCGCACGTTCGCCGGCCGCTCGAACCAGGTTACGCGCTCGCCGGTTCGGGCCGCCCAGATCAAGTCCTTTGAACCGAACAGTGCGAGCCGCGCCAGCGCCGCCGTTTCGGTCTCGTGGTAGAGATTGATCGCGAAAATTCGCCAGGGGAGTTCGAACGCCGCCGGGCTTTTCATCCAGTAGTTGCCCACGTACAGGTCGGGGAAGCCGTCTTCGTCCACGTCCGACTCCAGCAGCCCTCCCTGTTGTGACGCGGTGTAGATGGAGTAGATCTCCTGATAGGGCCACGGCGTCGTGGCGCCGGGCTCGTAGAAACGTACTTGCGAATAACGGTGCGCGACCAACACTCCGGCATGGCCGAGCAGCCGTGTCCACAGGCAGTCGGAGAACTCCGTATCCGGCTCGATCACTTCCGGACTCCCTTCGCCTTCGAGCGGGAGGCGGATCATCGCGGAGCGTCCGGGGCTTTCGGCGGCAATCAGCGCGCCCGGCGCGGCGCACCCGCCCTCGCCGAAATTCACGTTCCGCCGGAGCACGCGAGCGTGTCCGTTGGTCCACTCGGTCACTTCACTGCCCCAGGTCAGGATCGTGCCGTGCCTGGTGGCCGCCGCGCCTCGAATCTGCGCGCGCAAAGTGAGGGAACTAATGGCAGCCGCGGCAAGTAAACTTACGGCCGTGGCAAACCGCGCAGGTGCTCTTGTCGAACTTTGCCTTGCCGCTGGCGTGATCATCGAGATAAGTCGCGGTGTGGCTCGCAGGCTTCAGCGTAAATCCCTTTTCGTGGCACTTGGCGCAGCTTTCCACAGGTTCCACCTGAGTGTGGCATACCAGGCAGTCGGCCATACGGGGATGGAGCGAAGCCGTAATCGTTTCGCTCTCTTCGACCGCTCGATGGCAGCCGCCGCAAGGGTCTTTGGTGTCGAGCTGCGCGCGAATGTTTCCGGGTGGTGACAGATAGGTTCCGCTGTCGATCGCCTTGGCAATGACGGCGGCGATGTTGCCCATCTTCAGGTGCTGCGCATGGTTGAAGCGGGGTACGGCGCGCTTGTGCTCCCTGATGGTGACGTCGTCGTGGCAGATCACACAGGATTCTTTTTCAGCAGTCATCGGGCCGGACGAAACTTTGTGGCATACCTCGCATCCGGAAACCTGGGTGCGGTGATACTTGTGTGAGAACGGACCCTTGGCGGCATGGACGCTAGGCAGAAGCGCCACCGCCAGGCAGGCGCTACGAATAAGAGCAGATAACATTTCCGCAACCAGCATACGTCTGGCGCACAGGGAAACGCTGGTTATCAATACCGGCGGCGTCAAGTTTCCGTCAAGGCGTCAGGAAACACCGAAACGGCGCAGGACCGTCCGAACCGCTTCCGTCCCGCCCAGTCCCGCGGGCTTGCCCGCACCGGCTTCGAGCAGGAGTTCCGAAGAGCGGGCATAATCGCCAGTGGCGGCAAACCAACCATGCTCCGAACCGTAGATGGCCCATCCGAGCGGGGTGGACTCGTATTCGTTGTCTTTTTCGTCGATCGGACTTCGGCCCACCAGCAATTGAATCAACCCGGCATTTCCATGAAACGCCGCCCAATGGAGCGCTGTCGCATGGTGCTGGCTGTGCTGGCCGGCCGGGAAGCCTGATTCCAGCATCAGGCGAGCCGCGGCCAGGTCATTGTTGCGCGCCGCGTGAGCCACGTGGCGCTGCGCCGCGGGCGTGAGCCGCGCGGCAAGGTCCGGATACTGAGCAAGTAACGACCGGACCAGCCCATCATCGTGAAGCCAACAGGCATTCAGAAGCTTTTCCTCGGCGGGACATCGATCCATCAGGAAGCGGAACAGATCCAGGTGTCCAAAGTTCTGCGCCACCTGGCAAGCCGAGACATGCCATCCGAGCTGCCACTGATAGATGGTCCCGCCGTTCTTCGGGCTGATTAGCGGAAAGTATTCGTCGCTGACGCGGACCCGGATGCACTCAGGGTCCGCCGCAAGCAGGCGAGCCGCCAGTTCCAAATCGCCCAAAGCGGATGCCATTAGCAGGTCCGTCTCGCAGCCACGCTCAACCAGGTACCGGGCAACCTCCCGCCGGTCTTTCACCATGTACTGGGCAGGCGTGGAAACGTGATCCACATCGCGCCCATCGATACCGGCGCCGCGGCTCAGCAGATACTCGGCGATCTCGATTGTCGAGGCAAAGTGGAGTGGCGTCTGGCCGTCGCCGCCGCGGGCGTGAACCAACGCCGGGCTGGCTTCGACGAGTTCTTTCAGCCTGGCAAGCATTCCGAGACGGGCGGCGGCATGAACGGTCACCGCCGCCCCGCGCGTGATGGCGTACTCGGCAATGCCGGGCGGCGCGGTGTCGAGCAGCCCGAAGCCTCCCGCCCACCACCGGCTGCGGGCATCGATATCGGCGCCGGCGTCCAAGAGCAGGTCAAGCATCTCCTTGCTCCGGACATGCGGAATCACAGGAGAATCGAATTCCTCCGCCGGATCGTTGAGCTTGGCCTTCAGCTCCGGGTATTGCTCCAGCAACTGCCTGGCCTGAGCTACGTCGTCGCGCCGGACTGCGGCGTGAAATTGCCGAGGCACTTCCTGACCCGGAGCGGCCATGTGTGTGTTACCGGTTCACAGCGGACTATTTCCTGTAGCTGATTCGCCAGATGCGGTTGCCGCCATCGTCTGAAACGAGCAGGCTTCCGTCGGCAAGCTCCAGCAGCCCCACAGGACGGCCCCAGACTTCCTTCTTGTCTTCACCCAGCATGAAACCTGTGAGCAGATTCTCGGGTTCGCCCGCCGGCTTGCCTTTCTGGAACGGTACAAAGACGACGGCGTAGCCGACGCGCTTGGCGCGGTTCGAGGACCCGCGAAACGCCAGGAACGCGCCGCCCCGGTACCTTGCCGGGAACATTTTCCCGCGATAGAAGCGCGCATCCATCACCGCCACGTGCGCCGGCAAGACCACGTCCGGCACGACGGTCCGGGCAACCAGTTCCGGGTGGGCGCCCTTATTACGCGGATCTTCGTTTGGACCGATATAGGCCCAAGGCCACCCATAGAACTTTCCCGGTTGAACGCGCGTGAAGTAGTCCGGCACGAGGTCATCGCCGATGTTGTCACGCTCTTGGACCGAAGCCCAAAGGTCATTGGAGCCGGGGTGGAAATCGATGCCGACCGGATTCCGCAGTCCGGTAGCCAGGATCTCCTTGCCGCCACCATCCGGATTGAACCGGCAGATGGCGGCGCGCATCTCCGGAACATCGGGCGCGACATCGGCCTGCGAACCGATCGCAACGTACATCTTGGCCGCTTTCTTGTCGAACAGGATCGTGCGCGTCCAATGCCCTTTTTCCATCCCCGCAAGCGAAACCACTTCCTCACCCGGACCGGCGGACATTGACTTGGCCTCGTACTTATAGCGCTTGATCGAACCCGGCTCGCCGACGTACAAATAGCCGTTCCAGAATGCCACGCCGTAGGGACGGTCCAGTCCTTCGATCAACTTTTTGCGCACGCCGGGCTTGAAATTCCTGTCCTGATCGACCAAGGCATAAACCGACCCTTTAGGAGTGCTGCTGGAAACAATGATTTCGCCGGACGGTCCCACCGCCATGTAGCGAGGTTTTTCTAAGCCACTGGCGTACTCCTCCACGTGAAAGCCTTGCGGAATCTGCAATTGCACTCCGTCCGGCTGTGGAACCACCTTTGGAGGGTTGCTCGCCGAGGGAGTGTGGAAGGGTGGAGGCAGAACGGGCGGTTTGCCGGTATCGGCGGCCGCGGCGCACCAAGCCGCCGCCAGCGCCACGGGAAAGAGTAATTTCATGGATCAGATTGTAACGGTTCCGCGCCGGGCTGCGTTATTACGCCTCGGTAGGCGATGCTGAGGAGCAAGGGAGCAATGGCGGTGGTCAGCACCGCCATGAAGACGGCGATGCCGTAGACATCCTGGCCGACGACGCCTTTGGCCAGTCCGATCTGGGCGACCACCATGCCGACCTCACCACGCGGCACCATGCCCGCTCCCACCCTGCTGGCGTCCTTCCATCCCATGTGAATGGCCCCGAGTCCACACCCGAGCAACTTCGAAAAAATAGCCGCCACCAAGATCAGTATCCCTACCAACAGGACCTCGCCTTGCGCCAGGATTCTCAGGTCCAGCTTCATCCCGATGGAGCCAAGAAAGAAGGGCACCAGCAGTTCGGTTGCGCCTTGAGCGAGGTCGTGAACACGGTGGCTCACGCTTTCCGCCAATGCCATTCCGGCGAGAAATGCTCCGATGATGGCGGCGACACCGGAATAGACGGCGACCAGAGCCATCGCGAACAGGAACATCATCGCCAGTCCGAACTCGGCCTCGGGGGCGCGGAGTTTCGGCATCAGCCTGGGCAGCACGCGATTTACGGTGGGCGTTCCGAACTTGATCGTGATCACGACGAAAAAGACGGAGACGATGGTAGTCGTCGCCAGTCCCGCAATGTCGACGCCTCCGTCGGCCATGCTGCTCACCACGGCGAGAATCAGCAGGCCAAGCACGTCATCGATTACCGCCGCGGCCAAAATGACGTTGGCTGTGCGATGGCTGAGCAGGCCTTTATCCTTCAGAACCTGGGCGGTGATGCCGACGCTCGTCGCAACCATCGCCGCCCCCATAAATACGGATTCGAGCGAGTTGTGGCCGAATGCCACCATGATGACCCAACCCAGCAGCATGGGAGTGGCGACGCCCAACATCGCAACGATGAGGGCCACCTGTCCGACACTTAAGAATTCCGACGCCTTGACTTCCAACCCCACGCGGAAGAGAAGGAACATGACACCCAACTCGGACAAGGCGTGAAGCAGATCGTTGTCGCTAATCCACCCAAAGCAGGAAGGTCCGATGATGACGCCGGCAACGAGCGCGCCAACAATGGCCGGAATCTTGATCTTCTCGGCGATCTCGCCAAGAATCTTGGCCGCGCCGAACACGGTCAACATCTCCAACGGCAGCTTCGCGGACTCGGCGGAGGTTGCCAGCAGCGCGAGGGGCGAGTTCATCCGGCAAAATTATCTCACGTTGCCTCACCCATCTCTCTGGAACACGAAGGTGCTTCCTTGTACTGCTGGCGAAGGGGCCGGCGAAATCACGCCATGGCCGTTGCGCACCGCCCGGGAGAGGCGCGAGGATAGAGGCATCGCTGCGTGGCCATGGCTCTAGTCGTTCTCCTCCGCGGAATCAACGTTGGAGGGCACGGGATACTGCGTCCAAGGATCCTCGCCAAGAAACTCAGCCTTTATGATGCCGTCAGCGTCGGTGCGGCAGGCACGCTCGTCGTCAGGAACCCGGGCCCGCGTTCGGAGTTCCTATCACATCTGCGTCTGGAACTTCCCCCCGAAACTGTTGTCGCCGCGTGCGATAGCCGTGCTCTCATGCGGCTCGAACGACAGATCCCCTTCAACGACGAACCGCGGCGTGCCGATCTTGTGCAATTCGTCACAGTGCTTTCGAGTGCCGCCAAGAGAAAGGTTCCGGTTCCACTACATATTCCCAAAGATGGAGAGTGGTTCGTAAGAATCATCGGCGCAAGGGGCCGGCTTGTGTATGGAGTGTACCGCCGTCACATGAAGACGATCGGCAGTCTCGGTCAGATCGACGAAATTTTCGGCGCGCCCGCCACAACGCGCAGCTGGAGTACGATGCTGGCTGTTCTGCGGATCCTGAAACCTGACTAGGTCTGGAAGCGCCACGATGACCTACACCTGCTGAGACGCGTCCTTACTGGCTTCGGGCTCCGGCTTCACGTTGCGGTCCGAGGAGGCGCGCTCCACGACGATGTTGAATTTCGCCACCAGCGCCGAAATCGCGCCCAAGCCGGCGAGCAACGGCGCGGCAATCACGCCTACGGCGGCGATCGCGATCGGGATCTCCATGAAAGTGTTGCCCTTCTCATCTTTGATGATGATGCGGTTGACGTTCCCTTCATGAATCAACGCTTTGACTCTCTCAACCAGGTCCTTTCCGAGAACTTGGATTTCTTCGACAAACTGATTTAGGCCCATACCTTTGATTACGCGATTCGGCCAGCCGGAGTTCGCGCAGGCCTCACTTTGCCGTGTTGGCCAGAATGGCGAGCGCACGCTTGACAACCGGATCCCGCTTCAATTCGATCTCATCGCCAGCCACGACGCCAATGCTCTGATTGAAGATCTCCTGCTTGAGACGGCTGCTGATCCAGGCTCGCTCCGCCGTCCAATCCGCAACTCCCGGCCTGATGTTTCGTTGCGACAAGAACAACTGGAAATCATCCAGTACCGCCGGGGTCACCTCAAACTCGGCCGTGATCGTACTTCGTCTGGGCCTGAGGTACTCGGTGGCGAAGGCGGAAAAGGAAGCCGACATCTCCAACACGTAGTCGAGCCGGGAAAGTTGCGGCGGGTAGATGACCTCGTCAGGATCGATCCCGCCGCCACCACGGACCACCCGCCCGCTGTCGGTCCTATATTCCGGCCGCTTGACCACCTGCGTCGCTTCGTCCAACTGGCCGCCCCGCAAGGGCTTCTGAATCGAGCGGCCGCTGGGCGTGTAATAGAACGCCGTGGTCAGGGCAAGCCCCGTGCCCTCGGAAAGCGAGAACACGCTCTGCACCAGGCCCTTCCCAAAGCTCGGCTCACCGAGCACCGTGGCCCGGTCATGATCCTGGAGCGCTCCGGCGACGATTTCCGAACCGCTCGCGCTCTTGCCGTTGATCAGCACCACCAGGGGAAATTCATACGGAGACGCGCCGTCAGGAACCACCACCGGCTTGTCCGGGGCGGAACGTCCGCTGGCGGACAGAATCTTCATCCCCGGCTTCAGAAACAGCGCCGCGGTTTGCAGCGCCGTGTCCAGAACTCCGCCGGGATTGTCCCGCAGGTCCAAGACCAGCCCCTTCAGCCGTTCTCCTCCGAGCTTCTCAATCGCCTGCTGGATCTCCAGCGATGTCTTGGCTTCGAATCCGTTGACGCGAATAAAGCCAATGCCGTATTCGAGCTTGTAGACGCGGTCCACGCTGGGCGATTGCATTTCCTCCGGCGTCATGGTGAAGGGCATCAGGGCGGACGTTCCGGCACGCCGCACATAGAGCATGACGGGCTGAGTCCGGGCTTGGCTGAGCAAGCCTACCAACTGGTCCATGTCCAGCCGTGCCAGGGGGATGTTGTTGATGCCTACAATCTCGTCGCCCGGTTGCAACCCGGCGCGTTGCGCGGGCGCGCCGGCCAGGGTTTGCAGCACAATGACCCGCCCCGGCATGACGCTCACCACCGTTCCGAACCCCTTGGAAACAGCCTTCTCCATCTCCTTGAGCTGGTCGTACTGCTCCTTGTCGAAGAAGACGGTGTGCGGGTCCAGCTTGCGAAGCATTCCCGGAATCGCACCCTTGAAGAAGGCCTGATCCGGATCGATCTCCGATGCCGACTCACGCTCCAGGAGCGCGTAGATTCTCATGATCCGCTTGAGTTCGCGCTCCAATTCCTCGGCGTTGGAAACGTACTTCTGCGCCCACAGCGGAACGCCGGCCAACATCAGGGCAAGGATCGCGGCGTGGCGCATCTAGAGCGAGTAACGGAGCGACTGGCGTGCGGCGTGGCGCTCCAGGGCCAGTTCGATGAGGCGTTCCACCAGGCGCGCAAACGGCAAGCCCGCATGCTCCCACATTTTCGGGTACATGCTGATCGAAGTGAAGCCCGGGATGGTGTTGATCTCGTTCAAATAGATTCTGCCCGTGGCGGATTCCAGCAGGAAGTCGACGCGGCCCATGCCCGAGCACTCGACCGCCAGAAAAGCCTCCACACCAAGCCGCCGGACCTCGGCCATCTGCGCGGCCGTAATTCGCGCGGGCAGTTCGACTTTGGAAGTATTGAGGATGTACTTGTCTTCGTAGTCGTAGAACTCGCGCGAAGGCAGGATCTCACAGGGCGTCGCGGCCTCGGGACGGTCATTGCCCAGTACGGCGCATTCGACTTCCTGCCCGGCGATGGCGCGCTCTACAATCACCTTGCGGTCAAACTGCGCGGCAAGCTTCAATGCGTCATTCAGTTCAGCCCGGGTATGCGCCTTCGAAATGCCCACGGACGAGCCGAGATTCGCAGGCTTGACGAAGACGGGCAATTCGAAAGCTTTGAGCGCGGCGTCCACGTTGAGCGCCCCGGACGGCTGCACGATGTACTCGACAACAGGAAGCCCGCGTGCCTGGAACAGCCGCTTCATGTGCTCTTTGTCCATCGACGCCGACGACGCAAACACGCCCGCGCCCACGTAAGGCAGCCCGGCCAGTTCCAACAGACCTTGTATGGTGCCGTCCTCGCCAAACGTCCCGTGCAACACCGGAAACACCACATCAATGCCGGGGTTGGCGCCGGGTTCGGGCAGGATGGGGCCCGGTTTCCACCGTCCCTCTTTGGAGATGAGAAATGGACGGACCTCGAACCGTTCCCGGTCCAGCGCGGCCATGATGGCCTCCGCCGACCGCAGCGAAACTTCGTGCTCGCCGCTACGCCCGCCGTGCAGAACCGCAACCGTAGTCTTCAAACAATCCTCTTTCCCAGGGCCGATGCGATCAATTCGACCCCCAGCAGGGCCGTGCGGTTGGCAACGTCAAGGACCGGGTTCACCTCAACGACTTCCAGTCCCCGAATGAGCCGGGAATCGCAAGCGATCTCCATAGCCAGGTGCGCCTCGCGGTAACTCAAGCCGCCTCGAACCGGGGTCCCGACGCCCGGCGCTTCATTGGGATCCACCGAGTCCATGTCGAACGAGAGGTGGATGCCAGCCATCCCGTGGCCGGCGAGATCGAGCGCCACCTTCATGACGTAACGCATCCCTTTTTCGTCGATATCCCGCATTGTGAAGTAATGGACTCCGGACATCCGGACGCGTTCGCCTTCGATTTCGTCCACGTCCCGGAGGCCCACCAGAACGACGTTGCGGGCCTCGACCTTCGGCGAGAACCCGTAAATGTTCGCCAGTTCCTCGGGGCCTTCGCCGAGGATGCACGCCAGCGGCATCCCGTGTACGTTGCCGCTGGGCGAGGTTTCCGGCGTGTTCATGTCCGGGTGCGCATCAACCCAGATCAGCCCGATTTGTTCGCCCTTCTTCCGGTAAGACTGGGCCAGTCCCGACACCGTGCCGACCGCCACCGAATGGTCGCCTCCCAGAACCACGGGGAGTTTGCCCTCATCGGCGGCCTGTTCCACGCGCTGCGCCAGGTGCGTACAACTCGCCGTGATCTGCGAAAGGTAGCGCGCCCGTCCGTGGCCGGGCTCGGCGCTTTCCTGCTGTTCCACGGGTATGTTGCCCAGGTCTTCGACCGTGTAGTGGAGCGCCTTCAAGCGCTCGTGCAAGTCCGCCAGCCGTAACGCGGACGGCCCCATGTCCACGCCGCGCCGCCCGGCGCCCAGGTCTAGCGGCGCACCGATGATGGCTAGATGAGAGTACGGCATGGTGTCCTAGGGACGCGTGCGATACAGCATTCTGGGGAATGCGATCGTCTCGCGAATGTGCTCGATGCCGCAGAGCCACGCCACGCACCGCTCCACGCCCATGCCGAAGCCGGCGTGCGGCACGCTGCCAAACCGGCGCAGATCGAGATACCAGTCGAAAGCTTCGCGCGGCAGGTTGTGCTCCTCCAAGCGTTTCTCCAGCAGCGCAAGGTCGTGAATGCGCTGCCCGCCGCCGACAATCTCGCCGTAGCCTTCCGACGCCAGAACATCCACCCCCAGCGCCACCTCGGGCCGGTCTGGATCGGGTTGAAAGTAGAACGCCTTCACCTGAGATGGATAGCGGTCCACCATAACGGGCCGGTCGAACTCCTCGCTCAACAGCGTCTCGTCGGTACCGCCGAAATCGCCGCCCCACTCGATCTGGCTCCCCTTTCGGTGCAAAATCTCCACCGCCTGATCGTAGGAGATGCGCGGGAATGGCGGTTTGATGGATTCCAATTTGCCGGTGTCGCGCTCCAGGTCTGTCAGATCGTTCTTGCGGTTTTCGAGCACACGCTGGACGACGAAGCAAATCAGGCCTTCGGCGACGTTCTTGACATCTTCCAGCGTCGCATAGGCCATCTCCGGCTCCACCATCCAGAACTCGGTGAGATGCCGGCGCGTTTTGGATTTCTCGGCGCGAAATGTCGGGCCAAAACAGTACGTCTTTCCAAAAGCGAGCGCGGTCGCCTCGTTGTACAACTGCCCGGACTGAGTTAAGTAAACCTTCTCCTCGTCGAAGTAGTTTACCTCGAACAGCGTGGTGGTGCCCTCACACGCCGCGGGCGTAAAGATCGGCGTGTCCACCAGCGTGAACCCGTTGGAGTCGAAGTAATCGCGAATCGCCTTGATGATCTCGTGGCGGACACGGAGGATCGCGTGCTGCCTCCTCGAACGCAGCCACAAGTGGCGGTGATCCATCAGAAATTCGATGCCGTGGTCTTTCGGCGTAATCGGGTAGGGATGCGATTCCGGAACGCGCTGCACAATCTCAGCGCTCTCCAGGTCCAATTCGTATCCGCCCGGAGCGCGCTGCTCAGCGCGGATCTTGCCCCGCACAATGACCGAGGATTCCTGTGTCAGGTCCTTCAGCGCATTGAAAAGATCCTCCGGCAGAGAATTCTTCAAACCGACGCATTGTATGATGCCGCGTCCGTCGCGAATGAGCGGGAAAATGATCTTGCCCGACTTGCGGAGGTTGTACAGCCAGCCGGCGATCTCTACCGTCTCGCCCGCGTGGCTGCCGCATTGGTCAATCGTGATTCTGGGAATATCGGACATCAGAGCGCCTCCAGCCGGTCGAAAACCTGCGCCGCGGCGTCGATTGAGTTGGGGAACTCCGGCGATTCCTTCAACTCCAGCACGAGAGGGTATTGACCGGGACGGGAACGCAACAGGCTCATTGTCTTCTTCCAGTCCACCGTTCCTTCTTTGGAAAGCGTTGGAAACAGGTGCGAGTCCTCGATCCCGTTGTTGTCGTGCACATGCGTGGAGCGGATGCGGTCGCCCAGTATCTGGTAAGCGGTCTCCACGCCTTCATTCATGTTGGCGTGTCCGACATCGAAGCAGTAATGCAGGTCCAGGTGCGTATACTCGCGAAAATGACGCAGCCGCTCGGCGCTGGACAGACTGTTTGGAATGTTCTCCACCAGCACGCGCGCGCCACGATTCCTCGCAAACAACGAGATTTCCTCCAGCGCCGTAAAGGCGGCTTCCATTTTCCGCTCGGTCCATTCTTCCTTCCCCGTGCCAATATGCTGGATCAGGTACTTGAACGGGATTCGCTCGGCGATGTCGAGGGCGCGCTTGATCTCATCGACCATCTCCAGGCGCCGGGGTTTGGAGGGCTCGGTAATGGTAATCGTGGCGTGCGGTCCGGTCTTGCCCCAGCAGTCGTCCGTATACATGGGCGAATGCAGGGAATGCAGCTTGAGCTCGGCGTCCCTGAACCAGAATGCCAGCTCGTTCACCTGCGACCGGCTGCGATAGTCAAGGTGCTGACGGGCGCAAAAGATTTCCACCGCGGGAATCCCGGCCTGCCAGATGCGGTCAAGCCAGACCGTATTGAGCCGGTGTTGAACAATCAGATGTGTCGAAAGAACGCGATCCATGAAAGAGTTCTAGTAGCCTGCCACTTTCCCGGTCGAACGGCCGTTCTGAGCGCCTTGCAGCCAGCCCTCGCCGATGAGAATCGCCTCGGTGCGCGCGACCGTGTCGGCTTCCTCCAAGACGTGGCCCCGTTTTTCGAGCAGCGCCTTGGTGTCTGGTGAAAAACCCTTTTCCAGGTACAGCTTGTCGGGCTTCCACTGGTGGTGCAGACGCGGTTGGTCCACGGCTTCCTGGACGGACATTCCGAAATCGACCACGTTCAACAGGACCTGCATCACGCCGGTGATGATCCGGGCGCCTCCGGGCGCACCCAGGACCATAAAGAGTTTTCCGTCACGCAGAACCATGGTGGGTGTCATCGATGACAGGGGCCGCTTAAAAGGCTGAATGGCGTTGGCCTCGCCCTGCACCAGGCCGAAGGCATTGGGCTCGCCCGGTTTCGCGGCAAAATCGTCCATTTCATTGTTCAGCAGGAATCCGAGCCCGGGTACGGTGACACCGTTGCCCCACCATGCGTTGATCGTGTAGGTGAGAGCCACGGCGGTTCCATCGGAGTCGATGACGTTGAAGTGCGTGGTTTCGGCCGATTCGTAGGGCACGGGTTGCCCGGCGCCGAGGCTGTCGCTCGGAGTGGCCTTTTCGGGATCGATACTCGCCCTCAGGGTAGCCGCATACTTGGGATTCACCAGGCCCGTTACCGGGACTTTGACGAAATCGGTATCGCCCAGATAGGCGGCGCGGTCCGCGTAGGCGCGGCGCATCACTTCCGCCAGATAGTGGCTGGCCGCGGCCGACCCGGCCCCGGCTTTCTCATAGCCCGAGCCTTCCAGCATGGCGAGCATTTCGAGCATGGCGACGCCACCCGAACTCGGCGGCGGGGCCGTAACAATGTGGTACCCCTTGTAGCCGCCCTCCAGCGGTTTGCGCTCGACAACCTTGTAATCGCGCAAATCCTCGAGCGTGATCTCGCCTCCGTTGGCCCGCGACGCTTCGGCCAGGCGTCTGGCCGTTTCGCCGCGGTAAAAATCGGCGGCGTCTTGGGCGGTCCGCTTCAGAGTCTCCGCCAACTCGGGCTGCACCAGGACCTCGCCCGGCTCGAAAAACTCGCCGCCTTTGAGAAAGATGCGTTTCGACTCCGGAAAGCGCTCCATCAACCGGGCGCCCTGCTTCATCGCGGTGGCTTCCGAATAGGACAGTTCGACGCCTTGGGCCGCGAGGCGGATGGCGGGCGCCACGAGTTCGGCCCAGGGCTTGCGGCCGTAAATGCGGTGAATGTGCTCCAGACCGGCAACGGTTCCCGGCGTCCCGGCCGCGCGCCAACCCACGACGCTGTCCGCGGTCGCCTTTCCGGACGCATCGAGGTACATGTTCCGTCCGGCCGAGCGGGGCGCGCGCTCCCGAAAGTCGAAAAAACGCGCCACTCCGTCCGGGGTTCGAACCAGGGCAAAACCGCCACCGCCGATGTTGCCGGCTTCAGGATGCGTGACCGCCAGGGCGAATGCGACAGCGACCGCGGCATCCACCGCGTTTCCGCCGTTCTTGAGAACCGTCACGCCCACGCCGGCGGCCACCGGTTCCTGCGCCACGACCATGGCATGACGAGTGCGCACCGGTTCGCGCGCCAGGCAAGCCGCGCCTGTCAGCAGCAGCAGGAGACTCGCCAGAATGCGCATGAAATCTGATTTTACTATCCGCGGCGGCGGCGCCACTCGAAGAGCACTACCCCCGCCGCAACCGACACGTTCAACGACGCGATCTGACCGGCCATGGGAATACTGAGCAGCACGTCGCAATGAGCCTTGGTTTGCTGGTGCAGTCCTTTGCCTTCGGCGCCCAGAACAAAGACTGTGGGAGTGGCGAATTCCGGTGTGGAGTAAATCGAAACGCCCCGTTCATCCAATCCGTAAATCCAGAAGTTGGCTCGCTTGAGTTCCTCGAGGGCGCGGTTGAGGTTGGTGACGCGCGCCACGGGAATCAAAGATATGGCGCCCGCCGATGCCTTGGCCACCACCTCCGTTAATCCGGCGGCCCGCCTTTCGGGGAGAATGATGCCGCTGGCGCCGCAGGCATGCGCTGTGCGGATGATGGCGCCGGCGTTGTGCGGGTCTTCGATGCCGTCGAGAGCAACCAGCAACCCGGCGCCCGCTACTAGCTCAGCCAATTCAACGTACTTTTCGGCCGCGCCGGTAGCCATGACACCCTGATGAGGCGTGCCTTTGGCGAGACGATCCAGCACTTGCCGGGGTTCTAACCGTACAGGGACTCCTTTTTCATGGCAGAGTTCGATGATCTCCCGCAGGCGCGGGCTGCGCATCCCGTTGGCCACCAGGACTCGGTCGAGGGGGCGGCCCGCGGCAAGGGCTTCACGCACGGGATGGATTCCGGCAATCCACGACATTGTGCCTTTGATGCTAGCGGTTTTATTTGACTCCACGGGGCATGCTCCCTAGGATGTTGATAGGAACTTGGTTACGGCGCCACAGATGCAACCCTCGAATGGGGAATCGGTTCAGATTCCAAACAAGCTCTATTTCCGCATTGGCGACGTCGTTCGTTTGACCGGAATCAAAGCCTACGTCCTGCGCTATTGGGAGACCGAATTTCCCACCCTGTCACCCAAAAAATCGGGCACAAATCAGCGCCTGTACCGGCGGAAGGATGTCGAATCGGTTCTTGAAATCAAGCACTTGCTGTATGACAAACGGTTCACGATCGAAGGCGCGCGAGCGCACTTGCAAGCCAAGCGCGAACAGGTCAAACCCGTAGGACCCGCGTCCGTGCCTAGCCAAGCGGTACTATTCAGCGACGCAACGCCGAACGTGGACCGTATCCGCAAGGAACTCAAGGACATACTCTCCCTTCTCGAAAATTGAGCCGCGCTCTTGCGCCGCATGGCCCGGGCCGATAAGACCCTTAGGCTATGATCCAGCTCACGCGTCTTAACCGTGTTTCGTTCTATCTCAACAGCGGGCTGATTGAGCTGGTTGAGAGCACGCCGGACACGATGATTACGCTCACGACGGGCCAAAAGTACCTGGTTGCCGAGACGGCTGAGGAGGTCGTTAGCAAGTTTATGGACTGCCAGCGCTGGATTTATGCCTCGGCGTTGAAAGATGTGCGCCAGTTTGAAGTGCCGGCGGCAGCGGAGCCGAAGGAGTGATCGAACGTGGCTACGGCTAGCTCGGGCGGTCGCAGCAAGATCGACGTCGCGACAATCCTTGGGGTCGTCATGGCGCTCGGCGGGATTGTCGGCGGATTTGCGCTGGAACACGGCCAGGTTACCGACATCATCAAACCCACCGCGGCATTCATCGTTTTCGGGGGGACGTTGGGCGCGATGCTGGTGGGCACGCCGATGGGAACCGTGTTTGCGGCCATGCGGCGGCTGCGCTCCGTGGTGTTCGAAAGATCCGTCGATCAGCGCGCGCTGATCGAAGACATCGTGGGTTTTGCGAGCAAGGCGCGCAAGAACGGGATGGTGTCGCTCGAAGAAGACGTTGCCGAAATCAGCGATCCGTTTCTGAAAAAAGCGCTCACTCTCGCGGTGGATGGCGCCGATATTCAGGAGGTCCGCTCCATGATGGACCTGGAGATCCATGTCGCCGAGCAGGAGATGGAGAAGGAAGCCCGGGTCTTTGAGTCGGCGGGCGGCTATGCGCCGACCATCGGCATCATTGGCGCTGTGCTCGGGCTGATACAGGTGATGAAGGAAGTGTCCGACCCTTCGAAAGTCGGCCCCGGAATCGCGGTGGCGTTTGTGGCGACCATCTATGGCGTCGGCTCAGCGAACGTGCTGTTTCTTCCGGCCGGGAACAAGATCAAGGCCCGGGCGCAGGAAGAAACGCAGTGCCGCGAACTCCTGCTCGAAGGCGTCACCAGCATCATGGAAGGCCTGAACCCGAAGCTGATCCGAAGCAAGCTGGAAGCCTTCACGCGGGGTCAGGCGCCCGCGCGGGGCAAGGCCGTGACAGCGGTTGCTCATGAGGCGCCGGCCAAAGGCCAAGTATGACGCGCAGGAAGAAGCCGCCGCAGCCGGAAAATCACGAGCGCTGGCTCGTATCCTACGCGGACTTCATCACGCTTCTGTTTGCGTTTTTCGTGGTGATGTTCGCTTCATCCCAGTCGGACCGCCGCAAAGCGCAGCAAGTTTCGGTCTCGGTGCGAAAGGCGCTGGAAGAAGGCCCGGTGAACGGGATGATCTCGCGGTTTCTCAAGACGGGTCCCAAGCCCCACGTTGCCGAACCGGCGCCGCCGCTGCGGACGGATCTGGCGAAACCCACCGGGCCGCCCGAACTCATGGACTCGCTGGTGCAACTCAGCAACAGCCTCAAGAATGAGATTGAGGCGGGTGAGGTGGAGGTCCGCCTGGACCCTCGCGGGCTGATTATCAGCCTGAAACAGAGAAAATTCTTCCCGAGCGGCACCGACGCCATCGAGCCCTCCACTCTGCCGATGCTCGAGACGATTGCGCGCGAACTCCGCTCGCTTCCAAATGCCATTCGCATGGAAGGCCACACCGACTCCGTCCCGATCCGGACCGCGCGCTTCCGCAGCAACTGGGATCTGTCGTCGGCGCGCGCCATCGCGGTCCTCAACCTCTTTCGCGCGGAGTTCCAACTGCCGATGACGCGCATGGCCGTTGGCGGGTATGCCGAGACGTCCCCGGTGGCGCCCAACGACACCGAAGAAGGCCGCGCGCGCAACCGCCGCGTGGACATCGTCGTATTGAACGACAAGGGCAGGACGGCCGAGCCGCAACAGGCGCCATCTGTGGCGAACACTGCCTCCTCAGGAGGCTGACGGTTCGGCTTTGAGTTCGGCTAACAGGTGGCGGGCGGCGCGCTGGGCCGCGTCCTTCTTGGAGTGTCCCTCCGCCCTGGCAACCCGCTCCCGTCCCAAACGCGCCTCCACCGTGAAGGTCTTGGCATGCTCCGGACCGGTTTCGCGCACAATCGTGTATCGGGGCACCGGCATTCCGCGCGCCTGCGCGTACTCCTGCAGCGCGCTCTTGGCGTCAACGGTCACCGGCGCCTTTTCCAGTTGCCCTAAATCCAGGTCTCCGACAATCCGCTCTTCGACGAACCGCCGGCAGGTTTCCAGTCCGGAGTCCAGGTACAGCGCGGCAATGATGGCTTCGACCGCATTGGACAGCAGGCCGCGCTTGGTCCGTCCGCCGCTTAACTCCTCACCCTTGCCCAGCATCAGGTAGACGCCCAAATCAAGGTTTTGAGCGACGGCGTAGAGCCGCGAAGCACTCACGAGGTGCGATTTCAACTTGGACAATTGTCCTTCGGGAAGTTCCGGCCGCCGGGCAAGCAGCAGATCGCTGGTCAGGAAGCCTAGGATCGAATCTCCGAGGAACTCCAACTGTTCGTTGTCGGCCGGCACGGCCGGCGCCGCACCCGGTTCCTCAACAAGGTGCGACTTGTGAGTCAGCGCCCGGGACAGCAAGCCGCGGTTTGTGAAACGATGCCCGAGCCGTTGCTCCAGCCCGGCAAGATCAGCGCCTTGCACTAGTCGTGTCTAGAAGTTACGGTTTCGGGGGAGCGGCGGCCTTGGCCTTGTTCTGGTTGGCCTTGGCCTTTTCCTGCGACGCGCGTTGTTTGGTGACGCCGCTGGCGTTGGGATCCGCTATCGCTTTGTCGGCGGCCGCGATGGCTTCGTCATACTTGCCCGTGTTGTTGTAGGCGAGCGCGAGTTGGACCAGGACTTCCGGCGTCGGCTGCGCGGTGAGCGTCAGCGCCTGCTTGAAGTTCTCGATAGCGGCGTCGTACTTCTTGCGGACCATCGAAGCCATGCCCATCGATTCGTACGCTTGGGCTTCGTAGTCCTTGCGCGCCGTCTCCCACTGTTCGGCAGTCACCTGTGTAGGGTTGGGGTTGGCGCTGGTCTTCAATATTTCGAGCGCCTGCTTGGCCAGTTTATCGGCGCGTGCGAGCTTCTCTTCCTTGTCCAGGTCGAACTCCCGCGTGCGGTAGGAGAGGGCGCGCGACATCAGCAGCATCGCGGTGTAATTTTTGGGATCCACCTCGAGGGTTCTTTCTCCGTAGAGCAGAACGTTGTCGGCATCGTTCTTCTCGAAGTAGGCCATCGTCATGATCTGCAGCGCGGTGCCCTTGAATTCGGTGTCGGCGAACTTGGTGATCAGGTTCTGCGCCGCCGCGATCCGTGAATCCTGGTCCGCCGCATTGAAGATGGCCATTACGGCATCCAGTTCCTTCTGCGATTTTGGTTTCGGCTGCGCGAGCAATAGCCCGCTAGAAAGGCTGAAAATAATTCCTGCCGTCAGCAGTCGTTTCATCGTGAACTCTCCTATTAGTTATCCCTGGGGCCAGCCATGGATGCCAGCCCTTTCCTTGCGGCGTTTACCGCCGCCTCCGAAGCGCCGCTTACCGCGAGCGCAGCGTCATACTGCTTACGGGCTTCAGCCGGCTCCTGTGCCGCCTGGGACAAACGCCCCAGGTAGACATGGGCCCACGCCTTCACCCCGGGCTCCGGCTCCAGCTCCAGCGTTCGCTGGAACAGTTGCTCCGACAACTCCGGATTCTTCTCGAGCGCCGCTATCCTTGCCAAACCATAATACGCCCTTGCATGCACGGGCTTTGGGGCGGAGGACTGAGCGATCTTGCGGTAGGCTTCCTTGGCGGCGGGCAAGTCCCGCTTCTCGTAGAGCGCTTCAGCCGCTTGGACTTCTTTTTCGATTCCGCTGACTTCCGGAGGCGGTGGCGGCGCGGGAGGCTTGATCTTGTGAACCTCGCGCTGCGACACGAAATCGATTTTCGCGATGCGCTGGTCTTCTTTCTCCAGATTGATGCCGTCAATCATCACCGGCAGATACAGCCGCATCGCCTGGTCCTGCTTCTCGTAGGCGGGTAGGGCTTGATAGAAGTAGTCTGTGAGAATAAAGCCTTCGCGCATAGCCTGGTCCACCAGCGCCTGACGCCGCGGAGCGGGGCTCAACCGCGCGTGGACCGCCTTGGTCAGGCACATTCCGCCAAGCAGCACGAAATCGGTCTTATACGCTTCGTCCAAGATGGGTGACGCCTGGGCAAAGTCGCCCAGAGCTTTCTTCTTTTCCCAATTCGCGGCGTAGCGCATGGACAACGGATCGAGAAGGTAGTGCAGGTAGGCGGCGCGGATCTCGTTCACCTTCGTTTCGGCCGAAGACGTGATCACGACATAGTAGTCGTCGCCGTAACTGCGGGTGTGGATCTGATTGGGCGGCGCCAGCAAATCGATATAGATCTGGAATCGCTTTCCGCGGAAACCGCTGGTCGGGTTCTTCAGATAGGTGTTTGCGTCGAAGACCGCCTGGGTCACCGGCTCGTGGTACCGGGCAATGACCTGCTCGAATGCGGGTTGCGACCGCTTCCACAACTCGGCGATGCCGGCTTCCTCGTAGAAGCGCGCCAGGAGTTGGTCCAACCCGCTCAACGCGAGCGCATCCGGAGGGGTGTTCTGGCCGCTCATCTTCGGCTTGAACAGCGGAGCGTCGCCCAGGATGAGCGCGTAAGAGATGTACTGGCTGACTTCCTGCGCCGCATCGTCCCGGCGATGCTCATCGTAGAATTTCTTCAACTCGGCGAGCACGGGAGGATTCCTGGCCTCAACCGCCCGGACCACTTCGGCTCGCAGGGGGCTGTTGGACGGAGACTTGGCCTCGGCATCAAACCCGGCGCAGTTCAGCGCCGCCATGACGGTGAAAAGCGGTTCGCTGGCGTCGAGTTGCCCTTGTTGGGCTCCGGCGGGGAAGCCGGACAGGGCGAGGGCGATTAACGCGGCGTTCAGGCGCGGCTTCACAGCGGATTCACTTCTTAGTGTAGTCGAGCGCCGCTATGAGAAGATGAGGGTTCACACGAGGAGGTCCTGCGCTCTTTGCGTTTTCTGGTCACCGGCGGCGCCGGTTATGTGGGAAGCACCGTTGCGGATGAATTAATCAAAGCGGGCCACCAGGTTACGGTCCTCGACAACCTGCTCAAGGGCCACCGGGCGGCGGTTCCGCCGGGCGCGGTCTTCGTCAAAGGCGATGTCGCCGACCAGTTCCTGTTGCGCGGCCTTTTCGCCCGCGGCGCCTTTGACGGCGTCCTGCACTTTGCGGCGCTCATCGAGGCCGGCGAATCCATGAAGTATCCCGAGCAGTTTTTCCGCAACAATTCCGCTACCACGCTGGTCTTGTTGGAGACGATGCTCGAGTTCAACGTAAAGCGCTTTGTCTTTTCCTCGACTGCCGCCCTGTACGGTAATCCGGAGAAGACCCCGATCGAAGAGGACGCCCGCCTCCAGCCGTCCAATGCCTACGGAGAGTCGAAACTGATCGTCGAGCAGATGCTGCGCTGGCTGCACCGGATCCACGGACTGCGCTACGCAAGCCTGCGGTACTTCAATGCCGCCGGAGCAACGCCGGCGCGCGGCGAGAACCATCAGCCCGAGACGCACCTGATTCCGAGAATCCTTCAAGTGCCTTTGGGCGCGGCCCAACAGGTCAAGATCTTCGGCGCCGACTACGATACCCCGGATGGCACCTGTATCCGCGACTACATTCATATCCTGGACCTGGCATCGGCGCACGTCCTGGCGGCCGAGGCGCTCGCCGAGCGAGATTGCATGATCTACAACCTCGGAAACGGCGCCGGATTCAGCATCCGCGAGGTGATTGATGCGGCCCGCGGGGTAACCGGGCATCCGATTCCCGCGGTCGAGGAGGCCCGCCGCCCCGGCGACCCGGGCATCCTGATCGCCAGTTCCGAAAGGATACGGCGGGAACTCGGCTGGACCCCCCGATTCACAAGTCTGGATGCCATTATCGAGACCGCCTGGAAATGGCATCAATCCCATCCTGAAGGGTACGGCCGTGCTTGACCTGAAGCAGGAACCTCACCGCCGCTGGAATCCGTTGAGCCGCGAATGGGTGCTCGTTTCGCCCCACCGCACCCAGCGTCCCTGGCAGGGCCAAGTGGAAAAGGTGGCGCAGGCTGCGAGACCCGCCTACGACCCCGGCTGTTATCTCTGTCCCGGTAATGAACGGGCGGGAGGCGTCCGGAATCCCGATTACGCCCGGACATTCGCCTTCACCAACGATTTCGCTGCGCTCAAGAACACTACCCCCGAGGAATCCTGGCAGGGTCACGAACTGGTTCGGGCAGCGGGTGAGCCTGGCGTTTGCCGGGTGGTCTGTTTCTCGCCGCGTCATGATTTGACCATTGGTCAGATGCAGGCGGAAGACGTCGTTCCGATCGTCGACTGCTGGGCCGATGAGTTCTGTACACTCGGCAACCTCCCGTACGTGGGATACGTCCAAATCTTCGAAAACCGCGGAGAGATGATGGGATGTAGTAATCCTCATCCCCACGGCCAGATTTGGGCGAGCGCCAGTATCCCGGTTCTGTTGCAGAAGGAACAGGAATCCCAAGCTGAGTACTGGAGTAGCCACAGGCGAACGCTCCTGGCGGATTACCTGAAATGGGAACAGCAGGAACAAACCCGCATGGTGGCCGAGAACGAGCATTTTGCCGTGCTGGTCCCCTTTTGGGCCGTTTGGCCGTTCGAGACGTTGGTGGTCTCCAAGAGACCCGTCCCGGGGATCGATTCCCTTTCTCCTGCGGAACGCACTGGCTTGGCATCCATTCTCCGGAGCACGGCGGCGCGCTACGACAATCTTTTCCAGGTGTCATTCCCGTACTCAATGGGGATACACCAGCAACCGTCGGACGGAGAAGCTCATCCAGAATGGCATTTCCACCTACACTACATGCCGCCACTCCTCCGCTCCGCCACCGTGCGCAAGTTCATGGTGGGATACGAACTTCTAGCGATGCCGCAGCGGGACATTACGGCCGAATCCGCCGCCGAACGTTTGCGTGCCTTACCCGATACTCCTCTAATCTGACCTCAGGATGGCTCACTTAATGACTCTCGGTCGTATCCGACTAGTCACGCTTGCCTCGCTGTCGCTAGCCATCCAAGCGCAGCCATCACTTTCCGGACACACAACTCTGCGAAATGTCGATTGGGCCAACTTCACGTATCCTTTCCTCAGCCACGCTTCGCTACCACGAGAACTGCACTGGCACAAGATCACTTCAGACGGTTCAGCCGTCACCTTGGCGAGAGGAATCCATCGATTCGAGATTCCCGGGTGTCAGGACTCGGGCCTATGTCCGCTGGTCACTTATGAGTTCACGGAATATGGCAAAGTCAGCGGATTGCGAGGTGAGTTGGCGGCAGTGGTACTGACCTTCAGTCCGAATCCGAAGCTTGG
Organism: Bryobacterales bacterium; assembly: GCA_020851655.1. Classification (GTDB taxonomy): domain Bacteria; phylum Acidobacteriota; class Terriglobia; order Bryobacterales; family Bryobacteraceae; genus JADZCI01. The sequence continues at coordinate 9,417 of JADZCI010000247.1, read as the reverse complement.
CTGGCAGATTGTCTACCTCTACTCGACAGACAACGACAAGCCCAAACTCCTGGCATGGTTCGAAGCCGGTCACCGTTTCAGCCAAGGCCTAAAAGGTCTGGCCATCGACGGAGGATCCCTCGTTTTGGACCTTTACGACCCGGAGCGCCGCCTAGGCGAGTCATGCTCGCTCGGCTTCAAGCGTATCCGGTACCGGTGGAAGAAAGAGACGTTTGAGCAGTACGGCGACCCCGTGCCGGGATATGTTCCGTTCGAAAACTGCCGCTCGGCGGTCAACCCGGTGCTGAAAAGGCGTCAGCCCTGACGCGAGCGGTAGAACTCGGGCGGGGAGTCAGGTCCGGCGCCGGTCCAGAAGTTCTCCGGCAGGGTCCAGCAGCAGCACGTCAAGCTCAGGCTGACCCATGGCGTGGGTCGAGCAACTGAGACACGGATCGTAGGCGCGCACGACCGCGGAAACCCGGTTGAGCATACCCTCCGGAATCGTATCTCCGCGCACGTAATGTCTGGCGACTTGCTCCACGCTGCGGTTCATGGCCAGATTGTTGTGGCCCGTCGCAATGATCAGGTTCGCCCACCGCATCGCTCCCTGTTCATCGACCTTGTAATGGTGGATCAGCGTTCCGCGGGGAGCCTCCATGATTCCCACCGCTTCCAAGGCATTCACTCCGGCTTGCGCCCGCACATGCTTGCCGGTGATCTTGGGATCTTCGAGTAACTGCTCCATTCGTTCCACGCAGTACAGCGCCTCGACCAGGCGCGCATAGTGGTATAGAAATGCGCTGTGCGCCACGGGGCCGAAGCGTTGTTTGTACTCGGCCAATTCCGCGCCGGCTTCCGGCGTGAGGCAGCGGCCGCACACGTTCAGCCGCGCCAGCGGACCGACGCGATAAGCGCCTTGCGGATAGCCCGCTGGAATATAGTAGGGAGCTTTGAGGTATGAAAACTTCAACGTTGCTTCGGCGATATAGTGCTGATATTCGAGCGGGTCGACGACTTCGGCAACCGTGTTCCCTTCCGGGTCCTGGAACCTGAGCCTGCCGTCGTACAATCGCAGTTCGCCATTGGGCCCGGTCAAGGCCGCGTACAGGGTCGGAAAGTTGCCAAAATTGGCGATCTCGTCCTGGAATCCGTCGATCGCGCCCTTAAAGAACTTCAGGGTTCGGCGGACAATGGACTTCGCGATCGGCAAATCACTCAATATGAGATCACGCGTCCCGGTGTCCAGGGGAGCGTTGACTCCTCCGGGAACCGTCCAGGATGGATGCACGCGTTCGCCGGCGAGCCGCTCAATGGTCTGCTGGCCGAACTTGCGCAAGGCGATTCCGTCCTTGGCCAGTTGAGGATGCTTTTCGAGGACCCCGATCACGTTGCGCGCCGCCGGGTCGGAATCCATGCCCAGCAGCAGGTCGGGCGAGGAAAGGTGGAAGAAGCTGAGCGCATGCGACTGAACAATCTGCGCGCAGTGCAGCAACTCACGCAGGCAGGCGGCCGTTTCCGGAATTCGGACCGCCATAATGTCGTCGCAGGCTTTCACCGATGCCAGCAGGTGGCTGATCGGGCAGATGCCGCAGATGCGAGCCGTGATCGAAGGCATCTCGTAAAATGGGCGCCCCTCGATGAACTTCTCAAACCCGCGAACCTGCGTAACGTGCAGTTGCGTTCCGGCGACCTCGCCGCTATCGTCCAGGTGAATCGTGATCTTGGCGTGACCTTCAATTCGGGAGACGTGGGGGATTGTGATCTTCTTTGCCATACCGCATTCCTCCTCAGCCGAACTTCACCTTTGACGCCATGTCCGGTTTCCGCCCTTCCAGCAGTTCCAGGACGGCAAAGCCGATGGCGTCTGGTTTCGGCGGACACCCCGGAATATGCAGGTCGACCTTCACCGTCTCGTGCAGCGGTCCAGCCTGTTTGAGCAGGCCCGGGACGCCGTCGGACGGGACGGCCTGAGCCTCGGCCGCGCCTTGAACGTAAATCCGCTCCAGCAGCTTCTTGACCGGAATGCCGTTCCGCATCGACGAGACGTTGCCGGTGACCGCGCAGTCGCCCAGCGCCACCAGAACCTGGCTGCGCCTGCGGATGGTCTGAAGCAGCCGCTGGTCGTCGTAGCTGCTGACGGCGCCCTCAACCAGCGCGACATCGACGCCTTCGGGAAACTCCTGCGCGTCCACCAAAGGACCAAAGACGATGTCGGCCTTGCGCGCCACCTGGATCAGCGTTTCATCCAGGTCCAGCAGGCTCATGTGGCAGCCGGAGCAGCCATCCAACCAGCAGGTTGCGATTTTCGCCTTGCTCATTGTCCGCCTCCACGAATCACCGCCAGCCGGCTGACGCGCGCGGGCTGTTTGGCCATCTCTTCAACGCACCAGCCTTTCTCGGCGAGCGCTCCGGTCGGGCAGGCCTGCACGCACTTGCCGCATGACGTGCAACCCTTCGAGGCGCCCCACGGCTGGTTCATGTCGCAAACCAGCCGCGAGCCGGTTCCGCGGGACATCACATCCCACACGTGCGCGCCCTCGAGTTCGGCGCATACCCGCACGCAGCGCGTGCACAATATGCAGCGGTTGTGATCGAGTACAAAACGCGGATGGGACGTGTCCGCGCTCAGCTTGGGATAGCTGTAGGCGAAGCGGACATTGGTGACGCCCAACCTGGCGGCAAGGGCCTGTAGTTCGCAATGGTTGTTCGACACGCAAACGGAACAGACGTGGTTGCGCTCGGCAAACAGCATCTCCAGGATCATGCGCCGGTACTTGGTCAGCTTTTGCGAGACGGTGGTCACCGACATCCCGTCGGCCGCGGGAGTCGTACAGGCGGGCAACAGGCGCCCGACGCCGGCAAGTTCCACCACGCACAACCGGCAGGCGCCCACCGCGGACAGGCCCTTCATGTGGCACAAAGCCGGGATGTCTTTACCCGCCGCCAGCGCCGCATCGAGAATGGAACTGCCGGCGGAGACTTTCACCAACTTGCCGTCGATACGAATCGAGATCTGATGCGCCATGTTCCTAGTTGTCTCCGTTCCTGGCATCACAGCGGAGGCACCGGCAGGCCTCCTCCATCGCTTCCACCGGCGAGAGCCCGGCCACTGCCTCGGCAAAGGTCTTGACCCTCTCCAGTGCCGGGAGTTCACTCACCCGGTGCCGGCCGCTGCCGCTCGGGCATGAGGGAGGAGACTTGTCATAGTCAAATTCGGGCAGCAACTGCCCAAACCGGTGCGCGCCCATCAGCCGGTCGTCGATCTTGCGCGCCGCTTTCTTGCCGTAGCCCATGGCATTGGAGACGTTGGAAGCGCCCGAGATCACGTCGCCGCCGGCGTAGAACTTGTCACGGCTGGTCTCGAGCGTATACCGGTCCACTTCGATGGTTCCGGCCTCTTTGATCTTCAGCCCCGAGGCCTTGACGAAATCGAGGTCCACCGTCTCGCCGACCGCCAGGATCACGGTGTCGCATTCAAACCGGATAACTTCGCCGGTCGGAACAGGGCGCCGCCGGCCCGAGGAATCGAATTCACCCAGCGTTGTCCTGACCACTTCGACGGCCTGGACTCCGCCCGCGGCGTTGCCGATGATGCGGTGCGGAGCGGCCAGAAACACCATCTCGGCGCCTTCGGCCTCGGCCGCTTCAGTTTCCTCCGGAATGGCTGGCATGTCCTTGCGTTCGCGCCGGTAGATGATGGTCACGCCGGAGCCCAACCGGAGTGCTGTGCGCGCCGAGTCGATGGCGGCATTCCCGCCGCCGATGACCGCAACAGTCTTTCCCAGCGCGACCGGTTCGTTCTTGGCGACCGATTCCAGAAAGGGGAGCGCCGGGATTACGCCGCGGAGTTCCGTTCCAGGCAGGTAGACCCACGCCTCTTTCCATGTGCCGATCGACAGGAACACGGCGTCATAAGCGGCGTCGATCTCGTTCAGGCTCAGGTCGCGGCCCACCTGCGTGTTGAAGACGAACTTGACGCCGATGGCTTCAATCAGCTCCAGTTCCTTCCGCAGGACCTCTTTTGGCAGCCGGTAATCGGGCAAGACGTAGCGGAGCATGCCGCCTGCTTCGGCGTTGCCGTCATACACGGTTGTTTCGTGGCCGAGGAGCGCCAGGTAATACGCGCAGGCGAGTCCCGTGGGACCCGCGCCGACCACCGCCACACGCTTGCCTGTCGGAGGAAGCATTCGCGCGCGCACCTGTTCGATCAGCGCCGGGTAGCGGTTGGAAGCGTAAATCGCGTCGGCGATATAGCGGTGTACCTCGCGCATGTTCACGGCTTCGTCGATACCTACCCGCCGGCAGCGGTTTTCGCACGGGTGCTGGCATACTCTGCCCGTCGATGCCGGGAGTGGATTGTCCAGCACAACCGACAGAAACGCCTCCTCGATCTTGTCCTCTTTGTACAACTCGAGAAAGCGCGGGATGTTCATGTGCAGCGGGCAACTGTTCTCACAAGGACTGAGCGCCAGATCCTGACAGACGCCGGCGCGGCAGCGGTGCGCCCGGATATGGTCTTCGAACTCGTGCCGGAAGTGCCGCATCGTGGTCAGCACCGGGTTGGGCGCCGTCTGCCCCAACCCGCACAGCGACGTGTCGCGAATCATGCGGCTGAGTTCGTCCAGCATCGCGAGGTCTTGAACGGTTGCCGCGCCGCGCGTAAAGCGGTTGAGCAGCGCCAGCGACTTATCGAGTCCGACGCGGCAAGGCACGCACTTGCCGCAGGACTCCGAGTGCGTAAACTCGATGAAGTACCGCGCCACATCCACCATGCAGTTGTCTTCATCCATGACGACCATCCCGCCCGAACCCATGATGGACCCGAGCGCGGCCAGTGACTCGTAATCGACCGGCGTGTCCAGCATTTCCTGCGGAATGCATCCACCCGAGGGACCGCCCGTCTGGACCGCCTTGACGCTCTTACCGTTCGGAGCGCCGCCTCCGATGGCATAGACAAATGTCTTGAGTGGCGTGCCTAGCGGCATCTCGACCAGCCCCGTCGAATTCACCTTGCCGACCAGCGAAAACACTTTTGTCCCGCTGCTCCTGGGGCTGCCTGTATCGGTAAACCAGCTTGCGCCTTTGATAATGATCGGGGCGATGTTGTACCAAGTCTCGACGTTGTTGATATTGGTTGGCTTGCCGTAGAGTCCTTTTTCGGCGGGATATGGAGGGCGCGGGGCCGGGCGGCCTGCCTTCCCCTCGAGCGAGCGAATGAGAGCAGTCTCCTCCCCGCACACAAACGCTCCCGCGCCCTCCACAAGACTGACGTGAAAATCAAAGCCGCGGCCCAAGATGTTCTGGCCGAGCAAGCCGTAGTCGCGCGCCTGCTGAATGGCGCTTTGCAGGCGGTGCACCGCCAGCGGGTATTCGGCCCGGATGTAAATGATCCCTTCCGTGGCGCCCGTTACATACCCGCCGATAATCATGCCTTCCAGCAGCGAGTGCGGGTCGCCTTCAATCTCGTTGCGGTTCATGTAGGCGCCGGGGTCGCCTTCATCGGCATTGCAGATCAGGTATTTCTGCTCCGCTTGCGCCGCGCGGAGGAACTCCCACTTGATTCCGGTCTGATATCCGGCGCCGCCACGCCCGCGCAGCTTCGAGCCTTTGATCTGCTCGATGACCCCCACCGGGTTGCCGTCAATGAGCACCTTGTACAGCGCCTGGTATCCGCCCACGGCGATGTACTCTTCGATGTCGCCGGGGCTGATCAGGCCGCAATGCCGCAGGACAATCTTCTTCTGGCCCTTGAAGAACGGCACGTCGCTCCACAGCGGAATCTCCTCAAAGCCGGTTCCGTACTTGATGTGCGCCGTGATGTGGTCCCATTCCTCGATCCGGCACAGCGCCAGGTCAAACGGAACCGCGCCTGATGTGATCGCGTCCAGAATGGCGCCTGCGTCGTGCGGTTGGACCTTGCGCAGGATGACCAGCGGTTTTCCCGGTATCCAGACATTGACGAGCGGTTCTTCAGCGCAGATGCCGAAACAGCCCGTCCGCGCCAGGCTGATGCCTAAACCGCGGTTGCCGATCTCCGCCGAGAAAGCATGAAATACGCCCTCGGCCCCGTGGCCGGTTCCGCAGGTCCCCATTCCCACCGCGATCCGCGGCCTGGGCGGAAGCAGTTTGGCGAGGCCGTCTTCATGGACAGTATTGAAAGTGGAGAGATCGGCGATCCGCGTCATGCGCGGCCTCCCCTCTTGAGGGTGTTGATCTCACGGTCGAGGGTGCGTTCGCTGACGTGACCCAGAATCGCGTGGTCCACCTCCACGACAGGCGCCAGCGCGCACTGGCCAAAGCAGGCCACTGTGCGGACCGTGAACTGCCTGTCCGCCGTCGTGACGGATAGCTTGTCGGCGCTCCCCTCTTCGTCCTCCTCCTTCAAGCCCAACTGGAGCTTGGTGCGCTCCAGCAGGTCGCGCGAACCCCGGGTGTGGCACGCCGTGCCACGGCAGATGCAAACCGTGTGTTCACCTTGGGGCTTGAGGTTGAAGAGGGCGTAGAATGTCGCAACACTGAAAATCCGCGCACGCGGCAAATCGGTCCTTTCCGCCAGATAGTCCAGTGTCTCAACCGGCAGATACTTGTCCGGATGGGCCTGTTGCAGTTCTTCCAGCATGCTCAGCAGCGCGCCGGGACGCCCGTCGTGCCGGGCTATGACGCGGTCGATTTCTTCATTTGAGGAGGTCATGGACGACGCGTTGTCCTGTTCAATTTCAGACAATCATATCCTTAATAAGAATGCAAGCCTTCCGGCCGTACGGTTTTGTACCGTTTGCCCGGCAGGCCCGGCGGCGGACGCGGCGCATCTGACATTCTGAAAACATGACGGAATGGCACAACCCGGTGCGCGCGCTTCTCCAACAGGGCAGGCCGGTGATTGGAGCGACAATCACGGTGGCCAGTCCCGAAGTGGCGGCGCAAGCCGCCAACCTGGGCTACGATTTCCTCTGGATTGAGATGGAGCACTCGCCCATCACGCTGGAAACCGCGCGAAACATGATCCTGGCGACACGCGGGCTGAAAGCCATGCCGTTCATTCGTGTCCCTGTCAATGAACTTTGGACGGCCAAGCGCGCTCTCGACCAGGGGGCCATTGGCGTGATCTTCCCCTTCACCTCGTCACCGGAACTGGCGCGGCAGGCGGTGGCGGCGTGCAAGTATCCGCCCGAAGGCCGGCGCGGGTTCGGCCCTGGTCTGGCGAGCTTTCGCTGGCCGGCGCCGGAAGGCTACGGAGAGTTCGGTAACCGCAACGTCATGGTGGTCGCCATGGTTGAAGAATCCTGCGCTGTAGACAAGATCGACGAAATCGCCGCGACCCCGGGAATTGACGTCCTCTTCGTTGGCACAAGCGACCTGTCTTACTCGCTCGGCGTGGGTGGACAAATGGATTCGCCCAAACTGTGCGATGCGCTCAAGAAGATCGTTGCCGCCTGCAAGAAGTACGGGGTGCCGTCCGGCCGCCCCGCTGGTACTCCGGAACAGATCGAGCAGTATCTCGAGGAAGGCTTCTTGTTCTTCCAGGCTCCGGCGGACGTCAATCTGATGGCGGCAGGTTCGAAACCGTTGCTGCAAGTGCTCGGCAAGTCTGGGTTCGACGCCAGGGACCGGCCTCTTTACTAGCGGGAGTTCGGAGGCACGGGGCGGCTACTTGGCGTGCGCTAACTGGTGTTGCTTGCAGTAGCGGCTGCCTTCGACCGCGGGCCGGCTGCACCGGGCGCCTTTTGAGGTGACGGCGGCGCAGCGGACGGAGGTCTTCTTCGGGTCCGCCGGACTATCCTGGACGTGCTCCAACGCGTTGTATGACTTGGTGGAGGCCAGCGCGCCCCGTTGCTCGGACAAGGCGGCGATCAAGCCGTCAATCTGGCTCTCGATGGCGGAAACTTTGGCCTTGAGTTCGGTAAGCTGCTGGATCATTGACTCCGTGCGCTCGATCTCCGGCGAGATTTTTGGCTGTGCGGTGAGAAACAGGGGCACTAGGAGCAGGAGTACGCGGCGCATACCACCGAGGTAGTGCGCGGGAACGGACCAGGTTCTCCGTTTTCAGCGGTCGTCGTCGTCGATGTCCAGCGAAAGTGGGGAGAAGACCGAGCGTTTCGTGCCGGGATACGGGACGTTCCAGCCGCGAATGGCGCCCCACAGGATCCGGTTGAGACGCTCGGTTGGAACCGCATCGGGAACATCCCAGCGCATCCTGCCGGAGTCCAGCGCCGCCTGGCGTGGCGCGCCGTTCAGTGCTTGCGGAAGCGGGTTCGTTTCGTCGAGTGACTGTTTGGGCACGACCGCGGTGTACGGCGTCGCGTCCGCGGCGTTCTGGAAGCTCGCGCGCATGTCGTTTGCGATCAGGTCGAACAGCGAGAGCGTCGGCAGCCCCAGAATCAGTTCGATGCTCTTGAGCATGCTCTGGTGGGAGTAGAACGTCGAATCCACGATGCCGCGCCGGGCGTAAGGGCTGGCCACGAGCGCCACCGTCCTGTGCCCGTCCACGTGATCGACACCATTCTGCGCGTCATCTTCCACAACGAAGATCGCCATCTTGTTCCAGAACCGAGAGTGGCTCAGTTTCTCGACGACCTGGCCGAGCGCCAAGTCGTTGTCGGCCACCATGGCTTTGGGCGTGGAGGCGCCGCCCCGGGTCCCATAAGTGTGATTGGACGGCAACTGCATGATGACCAGATTGGGCATTGCGCCCTCGGACTCCCACTGCTTCAGGTCGTCGAGGAAGATCCGGGCGCGCACGACATCCGGGATGGCGATGGTATAGGTGGGGAAGTGGCTGACGAGAATCGAGTTCAGCGGTTCAATGGCGGCTTTGGAATGGAAATCGGAGCGGAATGAATCGCCCTTACGCCATCGCGCCAGGTATTCGGCTCTCTGTTGAAAGCGGACTTCGCTGAGACGCGGCGCGTATTCGCCGTACACCTTCACGCTCTTCTTGCGGGCCAGCGCCGTTTCCCAGATGAACCCGCCTTTCGATATCGCGATGGGGTCGGTCCCGTCGAACGGATAGCTGCGGCCTTCGTACCCTGGCCAGAGGCAGTAGGCTGTTTCGTTGGCTTGGGTCAGCCATTGGTGGCCATCGGCGCTGTTGCCGCCGGTAGCGTAGAAGTTGTCCAGGACGACAAACTCCCGGGCGAGCTTGTGCTGGTTTGGGGTGACGTCTTCTCCGAACATGACCAGCGACGGATCGCCGTTCCCTTTACCCAATCCGCCGAGGACCTGATCGTAGGTGCGGTTCTCTTTGACGATGAAGACGACGTGTTCGATCAGCGACGGATCGCCGGCGCGAGCCGGGATGGCGGTGGGCATCGAGGAAGGCTGCAACTTGGGAAGCGGGTTGCCGGCGAGAGTCAGGTGATTGTTCTCCGCCACCGCGCTGGTATAGCTCGCCAGTTGAGACGGGCTGGGAATGTCGATCACCTGGACCGAGCCGCGATA
>JADZCI010000246.1 GCA_020851655.1 Bryobacterales bacterium | reverse complement strand
TCTCTGGTTCCCGTCCACACGAACTGGAAGCGGGGAGCGCTGTTGCCGTGCTCGTCAATCGATATGGCGGCCTGCAGCGTCCCATCCCAAAAGTCCGCCTCGCCGCTGGCGACTTGGACGCCGTCCAACCGGAACACCGGCACGGCCCCGAAAGCGCCGATGTGGTCTCGCGCACTGTCGTAATAGGTCGAGCCGACCACTTTCCAGGTCAAGCCGTAAGCCGCCAACAGCGATCCTGGCGCATTGGCGGCGCTGTTTACGAAGTCGTCGTAGCGCGTAATGTCCCACCAGTCTGTGGCGTCTCGCGCCGTGGAGGTGACAAATACGAGCCGGTAATGATCCCCCGGGTTCAACCCCGGAGGTACGATGGTCACAGCTCCCGCAAGGGAAACACCTTCGAACCCAAGAAACGAGAGCACGGCTAAGCCGATGCCCTGAAGACGCCTGGCTTTCATCTTGCCTCCTCGCCCTGACCAGCCGGTCATTGCCGGTCATGGCTCGCGGCCCGCTGGAACCAGCGTCCGTGCCGAAGCATTATACTACAGTCAAGATTCTCTGCTACACCTTGCGTCAGTAATTCGCATAGATCCACCGAGTAAGATCGCCCGGCGCCAGGCAAACGTCCCGCTACTTCTTCGGCTTCACGCTCGGTGAGTCGTCGGCTTTCAGGTCACCCAAGGCGTATTGGATTCCCGCGGTCAGGTGTTCGAGCATCGGCTTGATGGCATAGACCCGCTCGTTGTGGCCGTGCGCCTCGTAGAAGACGCGTCCTTTCCCTTCGCGGCGGATCCAACTCAGGCCATAGTCATGGTCTTCGCGTGGATAGTCTTCCTTAAGCTTGTCGGCCTCACTCATTTTCGAGTAATCGACGCTGGTAAGAACGTGTACGTTCTCGCGCGACCAACTATTGACGCTGAACGTGTAAGTTTCATCGTCGATTTCAAACTGGATCCCGCGGAACATGGCGGTCAGCGGGCTGGCCGGGTCGTCAATCTTATAGACGATATGGGTTGGATCAAACCAGTGCCATTTGAAGTAGGCGCCGATCATGTGATTGAACTCGGGCCAGGTGCCGGTTTGATTGTCGCGGCCGGCCCGTGCGGGAGGAGGTTGCGGCGGACCGCGGCGCGCGCCTCCAGTGCTGAACATCACCCCCGCCAGGCGCGCCTTGAAGTCGGCCACGCTCACTTTGCCCGCCTTGGCCGTATCGAGACGGTCGAACCAGGCGTCACTTAACGCGCCCATCTCTTCCGTGCTGACCTTCTTGTCGGAATCCTTGTCGGCGCCGGAAAGAATCCGTTCCCCAAACATGACGGCGGGGCCGGAGGCGCCACCCGTCCGCGCCGTCTCATGATAGGAATCGCTGGCCGCATGGATGCCCGCCAGTCCTTTGCCCGATCGCACGAACTCGAGCATGGCGGCCTTGCGGGCGTTTGTCACCGCCGGGTCGGCATCGTCCAGAAACGCTCCGGTGGTGTTGTTCAGAAACAGCGCGTCGTATTGCCTCAGGTTCGCCGCGGTGATGACCGCCGGATCGTATGAGATCGTGGTGCTCCAGGCGCCCGTCTTGTTCCCTAACTCCTCCACCGTTTTGCCCGCCAGCGGAATGCAACTGTGCACAAATCCAGCGGCTTTGGACAGCACCAGAACTTTGCGCGGCTTCTTCGGCTTCGCGGGCGCCTGCGCGGGCAAGGCGGCCATCATCGGCGTGACGTCTTCCGGTTTCGGCGTCTGATTTTGCGGTCCGGGCCGCGAGAACAGCGACATGACCATCGATTCCGGGAACGCCTTGTCGAGGCTGGCCTCGAGCTGCTCCAGTGTGGCGGACCCGCCCGCTGGCACCCACTTCGCCATGGCTCCACGCAGCTCGTCGCGTGTGATCGAGCCATCCTTGTTGGCGTCCGTCGTGTTGAGGAAGTTGGGCGGCGCGGCCTGTTGCGCCAGGAGCGCCACCGCCGCCGCCCCTGCGAAAAAGATCAGCGCGAGCGCCGCGCCGGTCGAAACGGAGGATAGGGATGATCTCTTGAGTTGCATAGTTCAGCCAGGGTGATTATATCGAAGGCCGCGGAGCAATCCTGTTAGAATCATGGCTCACACGCATTATGGCTTCAAATGGTCGAGGGCTCTTTGTCACCGCTGACGGCAGAAACCTGGTCTTCACGTTCATCCTGGTCAGTTCTCTGTTCCTGTTGTGGGGATTCTGCAACGGCATGATCGACGTGATGGACAAGCATTTCCAGGAGGAACTGGGGCTTACCAAGGCACAGTCGGCGTGGGTGCAGTTTGCGCACTACCTCGGGTATTTTCTGATGTCGATTCCAGCCGGGTGGCTCGCCAGTAAGCTCGGGTACAAGGGCGGAATCGTGGTCGGATTGCTGATTGTGGCCCTGGGCGGGTTCTGGTTCATACCCGCAACCGAGATCAACGCGATGGTCCGCGACGGGCGAGTGACTCCCAACACGGCATTTGTCGCGTTCCTGATCGGCGTCTGCGCGATTGCCACCGGGCTCACGTTCCTGGAAACCATCGCCAACCCCTACACCACCGTCCTTGGCGACCAGCGCTTCGCCGCGACACGCATCAACCTCGCGCAATCCTGCAACGGCATCGGCTGGATCCTGGGACCGATCGTGGGAAGCATGTACTTCTACTCAAAAGACGCCGCGGGCCGCAGCACCGGGAGCGAAACGCTCTATATTCCCTACGTGGGTGTGGCGGTAGTGGTCATCGTCCTTGCCATCGTCTTCTACTTTTCGAACATCCCGGATATCAAGACCGAGGATGATTATCACCTGGATGATTCGGCGCCGGGAGTGTCGCACTCGATCTGGTCTCATCCTCACTTTGTGCTGGCGGTGGCGGCGCAGTTCTTTTACGTCGCGGCGCAGGCGGGCATCTTCAGTTTCTTCATCAACTACATGACGGCCGACGTGCCGCCGATTCCCGCTTCCTGGGACGCGGCGATGACGCGGGCGGCCGGCTCGGCGGGTCCGCTGCGCGACTGGCTGCTTGGCTGGTTTGAAACCAGCAAAGACGGCGTGCTCATGTTCAGCAACAAAGGCGCCTCCAATCTGGCCTCGCTCGGGTTTGTTTGCTTTCTCATTGGACGCTTCAGCGGCGCCGCCTTGTTGAAGGTCTTTTCGGCGCACAAGATCCTCGGCTTGTACGGCGCGGCCAACGTCGTTGCGACCCTGCTGGTCTTCTTCAAGCTGGGCTGGCTCTCGGTGCTGTGCGTGTTTCTCAGCTACTTCTTCATGTCGATCATGTTCCCGACGATCTTCGCGCTGGGCATCTTTGGACTCGGCGCCCGCGCCAAGAAAGCGTCGGCGTTCATCGTGATGGCTATCATGGGCGGAGCGGTGCTGCCGAAGTTGATGGGCTGGGTGGCGGACCAGTGGGACATGTCGCGCGGATTCATCGTGCCGATGGTCTGCTTCGCCTTCGTCGCCTTCTACGGGTTCAACTGGCCGCGCTTCTCTAAGGCCGAGTCGCTGAACGGCGTCTCGGTCACGCGTGGCCACTGAAGGTCATTCCAAGCGGCGCACCCGCCTTACCGCCCGCCGGGGCCGGAATCCTCAATCCGCCACGACTGGAAGTCGAGAGTCCGCGTCTCGCCCCCGTGTGTCAGCTTCATGACCCGGCTGCCGCGCGCCATGTTCACATAGGGGCCTGCGAACATCTCCCAGTCATCGCGAGGGACCGCTTGTCCATAGGTGAACTTGATCTCGTGCCGCCGCAGCGAACGGAACTGCGCGGCGGGAACCGGGTCGACCGTAGTGCTCAGCCGCAGCGCCAGAATCGCCTTCTTAAAGGCGTCAAAGCTCTCGAATTCCTTCGCCGAGGCCGCCTGAACGATGCACCCGTTCTTCAAGTGGGGGCTGAACAATTCGCGGCTGCCGTCAGCCATCTTATGCCACTCGTAGCGCGCCAGCGGGTAGTAGGCGAGAAAAGCCTCGCCGCCCTGTGCGAAGATCCAGCCCGAGGCGTCCTCCTCCAGCCGCGACAGGTCCTTGGAGAAGAACGCGTGAATATGCGGGAAACGGGTGCCCGGCGGAATGTCGTACAACGCCACGATCGTATCTTCGTCCTGGAAAATCTGCTCGTATGGCGAACCGCCCAGAAACTTATCCGGTGAATCGTAGGTCTTCTTCGATCGCACCACCGCCTCGGTAATGAAATCAACTTGCGCGTTGAAGTAGGTCTGCAGTTCGAACGTCGATGAGTAAGGATGGGTTGCGAACAAGGTGTTTTCAACCCCGCGCGGATCGGGCGCCGCCCACGTCACATCCCAGGAGTGCTGCTGGATAGGCTGAAGAATGCCGCCTTGGTCCGAGCTGACCGCGTAGCCTTGTCCCATGTAAGTGGTCTTGTAGACCGGACCGTTGCGCTCGTCGAAGAAACGCCAGCGGTGGCGGGTTCGTTTCTTCTCGCGGTGCGTGTAGTTCGCCGCCCGGCCGGTGGCGATGCGCTGGATGATTGCCGGAGGTTCGTAAGCGGCGGCGATGCTGTAATACAGCGTGTAGGATGCAAATCCGGGCAGAGGCCGGCCCTGGCCAAACAAGAGCCAGGCGAAGTCCGACGACACGCCGTTCCACTTTTCGAGAACCTGCTTGTCGTCGGTCCGGGCGTGCGCGCCCACGTAAATCCCATTGAGGCTCTCGGCGGCAAAGTCCGCCATGATGAACTCGATCATCATCCTGGCCTTTTCGCGCATGACCGCATCGTTGGACCACGCCGCCAGGTACGACAGCGGCAGAAAGTAGACGCCTATGTAATGCGTGCAGTCGTACTCGCCCTGGCCCTTGTCCAGCGTCAAGTCCATCCAGTGATAAAGATAATCGCGAGCCTCGCGCAGATTTTCTTCCGAAGACTTGCCCGTGTACCAGGTCTCGCCTGGCTGGTTCGGGTACAGTTGCGACATCAGGTAGAGGCACGAATAGTAGAGCAGCCAATGGTTCTCGGTGTCGCCGCGATACGGCATGTAGGTGCGCCATGCCCGGCGGAGCGCGGTCCGGGCCTCCTGGCTCAACTGGCCGCGGTCCAGGTAGGCAACCGCGGTGGCCGGGAACATCCAGAACATGTCGCCGCTTGGGTCTTCCAGCAGGCGCAGGAGTGTTTGAGAACACCAGGCGGCGTCGCGCCGCCGCCATAAGCGCGCGGCGATGGTCGTAAAACCACCCGGCTGGAGAATCGAGTGAGCCGTAATCACGCGGCGGACCCGGTCGCCAAAGGCCCGTCCCTGGAGCGCGCCGGGGTCCCGCGGAACGATTGGGACGGCGGGTATGGCGGCCAGTTTGGGCGCGACGGCGGGCGATGCGGGCTCGGGAACGAACTCCAGGTCTGTGGCGATGAAGCCTTCCAGACCGTCGGCCGCCCACGTCCGGCCGGAATCATCCGAGCGGTAGATGTGATCCTCGTGCACCACCGCGTAGAGCCGTCCGGCATGATCCGGGTCGAATGCCACGCGCCACACGCGGGTTGTGGGCAGGCCGGCGTTGCGCGGCAGCCAGGTCCGGCCTCCATCGATCGAAAGCAGTACGCCGGGGCCCCACCCGCCGATCGCGACATTGTGGGCGTCGCTGGCGTCAAACGCGACGTTCTGAAGAGTCTGCGATGCGCCGATCCCTTCCAGGCGCGTCCACGACTCGCCGCCATCTCTGGAAACCCACGCTCCGGCGCGCTGCGTCGTGGCCATCCAGAGTTTGGGATCGTGAGGAGACTGCTCAATATCGAGCGTCATTGCCGCGCGGTCCGACACCGCGCGCCAGGACGCGCCGCCATCTTCGGTCAGGTAGATTCCAAGCTCCGTCCCCGCCAGGACCCGGCCGGAACGGGTGCGGTCCACCTCGATCGTCTCTGTGTACTTGCGCCGGATCCCGGTGTCGGCGCGTGACCAGCTCCGGCCCTCATTTCTCGACACGGCGATGCCGTCCGGCAGCGCCAGGTAGATTACGCCAGGACGGTTGGGATCGAGGCTGATATCCCTGGGCTCTGTGACATCCCAGCCGGTGGTGATGCGCCAGCTATGGCCGCCATCGGCCGACCGCAGGCAGCCGTTTCCCGCGGCGGCGTACAGGATGTTGCTGTTTCGCGGGTCCCAGGCGAGCGCCGTAATCTGAGGATGATTAAAGCCCAGTTGGGTCCAGCCGGCCGCATCGCGCCGGAACAGGCCGCTCGATGGCAGTTTGGCGCCTACAACGTAGTCCTTGGAGTTGCCGCCGCAGACGTGAAGACGGTGTGGAGCGGCGGGCAGCGGAATACTTGCCGCCAGCAGCAGGAGACATTCGAAACGCATCCGACGCAGCCACAATACCATACACCCGCCGCCCCAACCTCCTTGGATGTAAAGGATTACAGGGCGGGTCTATTTGCCGGCCCGGTTTCAACCGATATGTACCTCTAGAAGTGGCCAGAGACTGCAATCAGACCGGACTGCTCCACCGGAACGGAGACGATCTCACCAAGCTGAAACTCCAGTTTCTGGCCAGTCTCAATCATGAGATCCGCACCCCGCTGAGCGGCATTTTCGGGATGACGGATCTGTTGCTGGAAACCGAGCTGACTTTGGATCAACGGGAGTATGTGGCGGCCACGCGCGAATGCGCCACGCAGCTCTTCGACTTGCTCAACACGACGCTAGCCTACAACAGCCTGCTGTCCGGCGGCATCAAACTGGAGGCGGTCGAATTCCGCCCGTCCGAGATGCTGGAGTCACTCGCCGCCGAGTACCAGGTTCGGGCCGCGCAAAAAGGTCTCGAACTCAAAGTGGAATTTTCCCAGCAGCTTCCCGATGCGGTCCGGAGCTACGAATACCACGTTAAACAGGTCTGCGGCTTGCTGCTGAATAACGCGCTCAAGTTCACCACAAAGGGCAGGATCTATTTCTCGGTCGAGCCCGCTCCGGATGGCCTGCGTTTCGCGGTCCGGGACACAGGCATCGGGATACCGCCGGAACGGTTGCCGGAACTGTTTGATCCGTTCTACCAGGGCGACTCGGCGGTTAGGTCGACCTCGGGTCTGGGACTCGGCTTGGCTCTCGCCCGCGGTCTGGTTGAACTAATGGGAGGATCGCTCAACGTCGAGAGCACGCTGGGACGCGGAAGCCGCTTCAGCTTCACCCTGAAGTTCAACGTCGAGCAGTCCGCGGGGGACGGCGAGGCGCCGGAATCCGCGGTATCGCTCAAGCGGATTCTGCTGGTTGACGACGACCGGATTTCGCAGCGGATCATCACCGCGATTCTGCGTAAGTCGGACATACCTTGTGACACGGTTGCGGACGGGCTCTCGGCGCTCGAACGGGTCGCCGGCGGAGATTACAGCCTGATCCTGATGGACCTGCGCATGCCAGGCATCGACGGCTTCGAAACCGCGCGGCGCATCCGGCAGTTGAAGGATAGCCGCAGCGTCCCGGTGGTCGCCTTGACGGCCAACTGCGACGATGACACGCGTGCGCAGTGCTGGCGCGAAGGAATGGCGGCTTTTCTAACCAAGCCGGTCCAACCTTCTGAGCTGATGAGCACCGTCCAGCGATTCCTCCGCATGTCCGCGGGACATTAGAGCGAGCGCGGCTCACTTCTCCGCGCCGTACAGCGTCAGCAGCGGGTGCTTGACCACAGCCCGGAACTCCCAGTCGCCTTCGGGCAGCTCTGCCGTAAACACACCCGTCGTGGTGCGGGGGGTCAACGGTAGAGAGCGCCATGGCTCGGTCTTTTCGTACAGGTCGGTCAACCCCTTCCGCGGCCGGTACTCGAAGCCGGTGTCCACTTGGCTGGCATCCCCCATCGAGAGCAACTCGCCCCGAACCGCGCGTCCATTGCGGTCCAGCGTCACCACCCGCGGCGGTTTCAGCGCGGCTTCGGCATGGGTGATGCGCAGCACCACGGGCTTGTCCCACCGGCGGTCGTCGTACATGCGCTGCGCGGTCATCGCCGTGATGTGCAGCCCGTCCTGGTCCTGTGTGAAGGTCGTCTTGGGCTTCACGTCCGGCCGGTACTCCAGAATCTCGCCGCTCTGTCCGAGGATTTCGATTTGTGTCTGTGCCGTCGCGCGGACGCTTTTGAGCGTGATGGTTCGTTTCTCGCCCAGCTTCCACGGCGAGCGCGTCACAAACGCGTAGACCGTCGGCTCGTTCTTCTTGCGGGTGAACCAGATGTTCTGCTCGTTGGTGATCACCCACGGGCGCACCGCTTCCAATGATTCGTGGTTCACAAAGTTCCACAGCGCGATATCCCGGAGGCGCGCTTCCTCGGCCTGTGACAGCTCGCCGTCCGGTCTGGGGCCCACGTTCAGCAGGAAATTTCCACCTTTGGCGCGAACCTCGACCAGCGTCTGGATCAATACCGCGGAAGACTTGGGTTGATCGGCGGGCTTGTGCTGCCACGCGTCGCCTACCGTTAGGTTCGCTTCCCATGCGGTGTCCATCGGGATGCCGGGAACGTGCTGCTCCGGGGTCTCGATGGCGCCGCGCGTGACGATCACGTCGGGTTGGATCTTCCAGGCCTCTTCCCGAAGTCCGTCCGGCGGCCCGTCGATAAAAAAGACATCGACCTTGCCGTAATTGGTGAACAGTTCGCGCACCTGCCGGACATCGTATTCCCGCATCGCCGGAATTTCACGCGTCGTGGTCATGGGCGCCGGCGGACGCTTGATTTCATAACCATTCTGATGGAACCACCAGAAGTCGTCGGGCGAAATGTAGAAACCGATGGCGATCCCTTCAGCCCGGAACGCCTCGGTAAACGCGCGCACGATATCTTTGCCGTACGGCGTGTTCATGACGCTGAACGGTGTCGTCCGGGTATCCCACATCGCAAAGCCCGAGTGGTGCTTGGTGGTGAACACGGCGTACCGCATGCCTGCCAGTTTGGCCAGTGCCGCCCACTTGCGGGCGTCGTACTTGTCCGGGTTGAAGTAGCGCGGAAGAACCTCGAAATACCGCTTCTGGTAATCCGCCGAAGCGCCCACCAGCGAGTGGCTGATGACCGAGCCAAGACTCACGTCCACGCCCCAATGGATAAACATGCCGAAGCCCAGATCGCGGAACCACTCCAGCCGCTCCGGCTTGTTCAGCGAACCCTCCTGAAGCGCGTGCGTGCTTCCTCCGGAGCGCTGTTGCGCCGCGAGCGCAAAGACAAACACGCGGCTCGGCTCATCTTCGGGCAGGAGGTAGAGCTTGCCGCCGGCGATCTCCATCCCTTCGTGCGTGTAGGCGACATTGCGGTCGGTGACGCCGGCGCCAAGCTTCCTTTGCGTGGCCAGGCTTTCGGGGTCAAGCCATCGAATCTCTCCGCCGGACTTCGACAGCCCGGACGCGACCAGGGATCCCGAGTCGAACTTCCAGTCCTGCACGGCCAGTGGCGCCGGATTGGGCCTGGAATCGGTCTGCAATCCGTCCCGTGTCCATTGATAGATCGTCTGGGCGCCCCAGTTGCCGCCGATCAGGCCGGCGGGCGTGGCCGCGACACAGCCGATGTGGTCCGCCACGTCGAACTCACGGACGACCGATAGCGTGGCGAGCGAACGCTGCTGGATCGTGGACGTTCCGTCCCGCTTGTATTCGGCGACCGGCACCCAGATCGTTTCGCCATCGATGGCGACGCCGCCCGGATGATACTTGCTACCCGACTGCACCTGAACCGAGCGCAGCAGCCTGCCTGTGGCTTCGTCGAACTCTGAAAGGTAGCCACGCTGATTGCGCCGGTCGACCGAGGTGACCCAGAGTTTGCCGCCTCGCACGGCCAACCCCTGCACGTGGTACGTCGGACCGTCCAATGGGATCGTACGTTCCAAAGGCAGGGAAGCGAGTGATTGAGGAAGGCCGCCGGCGGCCAGCAGCAGTACTGCGAAAACCATGCTGGCATCTTATCAGCCGAACCGGTCCGGCTAGAGGATCTCGCCGAGCGCCGCATCAAGCGCATCGATGTCCTGCTCGTTGTTATAGAAGTGCGTGGAGATGCGCAGATAGCCGTGGCGCGCCGAAGTGAGCACCCTTCGCTCCTTGAGAGCGCGCGAAATCGCCGCCGAGTCTCGCTCGAAACGCGCCGCCACAATGGGGGACTCGTAGTACGGCCCTTCATCGAACAACAGCCTTCCGCCGCGGCGGCGCAGCGCCTCGCGGACGAGCGAGGCGAGTTCCAAGACGCGCCGCTCGATGTTTTCCTCGCCGAGTTCGAGCATCATGTCGATGACCGCTTCCATCGCGTACAACAACGACGACGGCAGCATTCCACCCTCGTATTTCTCGGCGCTGGAAACAAACTCCGGCGGGCCGTGGTGAAGCGCGTCTACATCGCGCCAGCCCTTATGGCTTCGCCAGCCGATCACCTGTGGGCGCAAGCGTTCGCGGAACTCGGGTCCGATGACGGCGAAACCAGCGCCGTTCGGCGTCAGCATCCACTTGTAGGCATCGACGGCGAGAAAGTCTGGCCGCGCCGCTGCGCAATCGAAGCGCAGCGCACCCACCGTCTGCGTACCATCGAGCGCCAGCAGCACGCCCCTCTCGCGCAGCCACGAAGCCAGATCTTCCACCGGCGGGCGGAGCCCGGTGACATAGTTCGCCGTGCTGAACAGCACCACCCGCGTGCGGGCGGTTACCGCGTCCGTGATGCTGTCGAAAGGAACCTCCTTTAACGTGACGCCGGCGAGAACGCTGGGATGATAGATCTGGTTGGGGAACTCGTCTTCGAGGGTGACAATCTCGTCACCCGGATGCCAGTCCAGGCCGTTGAGGAGTACGCTCAGGGCGGTGGAAGCGGCCGGCAGGAACGCAACATCAGCCGCGGAGCAGTGGACCAGTCGCGCCACCTTGCCGCGCAACCGGTCGTGATCGTCGAACCACGACAGAAAATCGTGGCACGCCGTGCGGTTCCGGTGCGCGAAATGTTCCTGGACCGCGCGCAACGCACGGTTGGGCATCTGGCCGAACGTGGCGGTGTTGAGGAACGTCCAGTCTTGCAGGGCGGGGAACTCGGCTCGAACCCCCTGCCAGTCGATGCTCATTTCTTGGCGGCGTGGATCTTTTCAGCCAGCCATCCCGGCGCCTCCGCCACTTGAACTTCGCGCACCGCGCCGCTGCGGCGCTCGGCAATCTCCACATTGCCCTGAGCAAGTTTCTTGCCCACCGTAACCCGGTAGGGGATGCCGATCAGGTCGGCATCTTTGAATTTGACTCCGGGGCTCTCGTCGCGGTCGTCCAGCAGCACGTCAACTCCCAGCGCTTGCAGCTTGCCGTAGATCTCCTCCGCCGCCCTTCTCAAAGCGGCATCGCCGATCTTGACCGGCGTAACGACAACCTCGAACGGCGCGATGGAAACCGGCATCGAAATGCCGTTCTTGTCGGCATACAGTTCGATCGCGGCCGACAGGATGCGTTCGATTCCGATTCCGTAGGAGCCCATGATCACCGGAGTTTCGACCCCGTCGTGATTGAGCACGTTCAGACCCATCGAGTGCGAGTACTTGTAACCCAGCTTGAAAATATGCCCGATTTCGACCGACTTGTGAATCTGCAGCGGCGCTCCGGTCTCAATCTCGGTGTCGCCGTCGGCAACCTGCCGTAAGTCGAAGTACTCGGCCTGGAAATCTTCGTCCGGGGTGACATTGCGCAGATGGTAATCGTCACGGTTGGCGCCGCAGATCATGTTCTTGCGGCCTGTCAGCGCCAGGTCGGCGACGATGCGCAGGCTCTTGACGCCCACGGGTCCGAGCGACCCGGCATCGGCGCCCAGCCATTCACGCATCTCTTCCGGATGCGCCGGGCGCACTTCCTGAGCCTTCAGCGCCGCGGCAAATTTGGTCTCGCTCAACTGATGGTCCCCGCGCAGCAACGCCAGCACGCCCTTGCCGTCGGCAACCATCACCAGGCTCTTCATCTGCGACGTCCGCGGCAATCCGGTGAAATCAGCGACTTCCTCAATGGTCTTGCGGTTCGGCGTGTGAAATTCTTCCGGATCGAGGTCGCCCTCCGGGTCGGCGGCCGGCGGCGGCGCCGGACGCGAGACCGCCTTTTCCAGGTTCGCGGCGTACCCGGTCTCCTTACACGCCACCACATAGTCCTCACCGGCTTGAGACCGCACCATGAATTCCTGCGAGGCGCTTCCGCCCATGGCGCCGGAATCGGCTTCGACGGTGATGTACTCCAATCCGCAGCGGTCAAAGATGCGGCAATAGGCGGCGCGGTGCTTCTCGTAAGACGCATCCAGCCCCTGCGCATCGAGATCAAACGAATACGAGTCCTTCATGATGAACTGCCGCACTCGCAAGAGGCCCGACTTGGGGCGCGGTTCGTCACGAAACTTGGTCTGAATCTGGTACCAGATCTGGGGCAATTGCTTGTAGCTGCGCAGTTCCCCGCGTGCGATGGACGTCATCACCTCTTCGTGTGTCATGCCCAGGCAGAGCGGCCGTCCAAACCGGTCCTTCAGGCGGAACATGTTGTCGCCCATCAGGTCCCAGCGCCCGGATTCCTGCCACACCTCGGCGGGATTAAGGGCGGGCAGCAGCATTTCCTGCGCGCCGATCGCGTTCATTTCTTCCCGCACGATGCCGATGATCTTCAGCATCGACCGGTTGGCCAGAAACAGGTAATTATAGATTCCCGCGCCAAGCTGGCGGATGTATCCCCCGCGCAGCAGCAGTTGGTGGCTCACCACCTCCGCTTCCGCCGGATTTTCGCGAAGCGTCGGGATGAATAGCTTACTCCAGAGCATAAACCTCTTAGCGTCTCATACTCCCCGCGCCGCCATCCAAGCTGCGCCGGTTCATATACTGTGGTCTTCAGGCAGGCCGACCATGACCGGACGAGAACGAATCCTCCGCGCGTTGAATCATCAGGAGCCCGACCGGGTTCCCATCGACCTGAGCGGACATCGCTCGTCGGGAATCTCGGCCGTCGCCTATCCCGCGCTGCGTGAGGCGCTGGGCCTTCCGCCGCGCCCCATATACGTGTACGACCCCGTTCAACAGTTGGCCATCGTGGACGACGATGTGCTGGACTGGGCTGGCGCCGACACCGTCGAACTCGGCCGCGGCTTTTGCCGCGAGGAAAAGTGGTGGACCGATTGGACCTTGCCCGGCGGCATTCCGTGCCGGATGCCGGTGTGGGCCGTTCCTGAGCCGGACGGCGCGGATTGGATTCTGCGCGCGCCCAAGGGGCACATCATGGCGCGCATGCCGGAAGGTTCGCTGCACTTCGATCAGACATGGTGGCCCTTCCTCGACGGCGCCGAGGACCTGAATCGCATCGAAGAGTTGTATCCGGAACATATGTGGACGGGCGTGGCATCCCCTCCCGGACCTTCCGTGTCCTCGTCCGAACAATTCGCCTCCGGCGCCAAAGCTCTGCGCGCGTCCACCAGCCGGGCCATTGTCGGCCTGTTCGGCGGCAACCTCATCGAGATGGGGCAGTTCTACTACCGTATGGACAATTTCCTGATGATGCTGGCCGGAGAACCCGCGCGCGCACACCGCTTCCTCGACCGGTTGGTGGAAGTTCACCTCAAGAATCTGGAAAAGTATCTCGGCGCGGTGGGACCCTACATCGATGTCATCAACTTCGGCGATGACCTTGGCGCCCAGAACTGCCCGCAGATTTCACCTGGGATGTATCGCGAATTCTTCAAGCCGCGCCACGCGGCCATGTGGGCGCGAGCCCGCCAACTGGCGCCGGTCAAAGTGATGCTGCACTGCTGTGGCGCGGTGCGCCCGCTGCTGCCGGACCTCATCGGCGCGGGCTTGGACGTGATCAATCCTGTTCAGATCAGTTGCCGTGGCATGGATGCCGCCGGCCTCAAGCGCGATTTCGGCAAGGACCTCGCCTTTTGGGGCGGCGGCTGTGACACGCAACGCATCCTGCCGGGCGGCACGCCCGCCGACGTCGGCGCTCACGTGCGCGAACAGGTCCGCGTGCTATCGCCGGGTGGCGGCTTCGTTTTCCAGCAGGTACACAACATCATGGGCAACGTGCCGCCGTCCAACATCATTGCGATGTACGAAGCTCTCCGCAATTAGGGCCGGAACTGGTTATTCTCGACCGCCGGTGTTTCGCGTTCAGTGGGAGTGACGATGGTAATCGGATTGGCGGCCAGCGTCTCGGCGAGCGCGGCGGGTTCGGCGATGCTTTCCTTCCAGACGAGTTCGAACCCGAACTCCATCGTGCCGTGGCTGTCGGCCACAAAGTTCGTGTGCCAGCAGTTATCGAAGATCATTGCCAGCATCCGGTTGGTGTGCGCCGGAATTGCCTGGTGAAGTTCGACAACGTGCGGCGCGCCGATGGCCACCAGGGGCGCATCTTTCGTCACCCATAGCCAGTGGCCGTTGGCCGTCGCATAGTGCGCCCACCCGTCGATGGCGATGTAGTCGCGGCAGGCGCCGGGAAGTTGATCGCGATATGGAGTGAAGGGCACACCCCCGCTGGAGACGGCCGGCAGCGGCACGCCAGCGGGCAACGCAAAGGACAGAAAGAGGACTTCTGGAGCCAGGGACGATATCCGGTCGAACTTCACCGTCAGCCGGGCGCGAGGCTCCTGTTTCCAGAGTTCCAGCGTGCGGCGGGCGTGCGTGATTCGCGGGTGCAGAAATTCCTGCGAGTAGACCACGGTGAACGGAGCTTCCTGGGATGTCGCACCGGCGCCTTCGGCCGCGGACTCGCGGAGCGCGGCCTTCCGCACCCCTTCATCGAACTTATCGTGAAGCCGCGCCAGGGTCCTCCGGTCGGCGGGCGGCACAACTCCGGTGCATACGAAATCGCCCATCGCGCCGTCGAACAGGGGCTGCTTCATGCCGCTCCAGGATGCCGCAACAGGCCAGCCCCGCGAATCGAGTTGCACTTCGGGGCGGCCGGCGGGCGCCGTCATCGGAGCCACGGACGTGTCCGCCTCAAACATGCGCATCGATTGGCCGGAAAGATTGTTCACCCAGAAGCGAAAGCGGTTGTTCTCCCGCGTGAGCAGGACACGCTCACCGTTTTTCGGGTCCACCAGGACCCGCGCTTGATCGCCCGCCGCGCTCACCGGAATCGAGGCCCAACCGGTCATCGGAGCCGGCGTCGCATTCAGAACGTAAACACCGGCCGGCAGCGGATCCACTTTGGCCCGCACGCGCCGGCGGAGCAGCATGTCCGCCCGTCCCATCGGCTTGTACGCCAGGTCGCTCTTCTCGACGTACTGCGCCAGCGTGTTGTAGCTGTAGGGCGCCGAGATGGACGCGGCGGCGCCCCACGTGTGCTCGTCGAACAGGCACAGGTCCTTGAGAATTTCCTCCACCTCCCGGTTGGCGCGCGCCGGCATTGGCCCAAACAGCGGCGACATCGCCGCCGCCATGTCCCGCTTGGCAATCCGGCTCGCCGCGACTTCGCGCGGACCCGAGGCGTCTCCGTTGGCCCACCAGTCGGTCCACTCGCCTTCCTTTTCCGGAATCCGGCTGGCTACCAGCTTCTCCATTTCCAGCACGGCGGACGTGGCCGTGGCCAGACGCAAGGATGGTTGCAGCCGCAGGCGGTTCCAGGATGCGATGAACGGCGCCAGCGACGGGACTGGCCCGCCGTTGTCATAGTTTGACGGATGCGTAAATGTGAGGATCAGCCTCTCAAACCCATAGCCTTCGCTTTCAATCTCGCGCATGCGCTTGACAAACCCATCGTGCGCGGCGCGCACCAACGTCTCGTCCGTTTGCATGAAATCGCCTTTGCGGCCGGCTTGCAGATACCGCATCACGCTGCCGTAATGCTCACCATGCCAGACAAACAGGCGGCGTCCATCCGGCAGCTTCCACCAGAAGGCGTCCGGACGCCGGAAGGGCGGTCCGCCGCTGTCAGCGTTCAGCCCCATGAGCAGGTGCTTGACGCCATGATTCAGCAGCGCGTACGCTCCGGCCCGCGGGAATCCGTTGACGTCGTTCTGCATCGCCGCGCGAATGCCGCAGGCCTTCCACAAACTCTCCGGAATCCAGCGCATCATCTGGGTCCACTGCATCGCGTTCAGAAACGGCGTCTGGTTAAACGGCATGCCCATAACGTCCATCCGTCCGCTCCTTACCAGCGCCAGAAACTGATTGCGCCGCGCGGGCGGCGCCGTCTTCCACCAATCGTCGAGTTCCACCAGCGACTCGACCGTCCAGCGGAACCCGGCGTCAGCCACACACGCATCGATCGCCGTATCGAGATAGCGCTTCTGCAACTCGCGTACGACTGAGGGCAACTCCGTATATCCGACGTCGGTATGTGTGTGATGCACGATGTCTACGTGCCGGATCTTGAGTGGGGCTTGATCGGCGCCGGCGGCGAGGACGCTCGAAGCCGCGGGCAGGGAAGATAGAAAGACTCGTCGGTTCACCATTTTCACCCATGCTCATCATAGAACGAGACACGGGCTTTGCAAGGGCCGGCTAAGCCAGGATGTCTTTGACCACCCGCGCCTTTTCCACGCCGGTCAGCCGTTGATCGAGACCCTGGTACTTGTAGGTGAACCGCTCGTGGTCGATGCCGAAGCAGTGCATGATTGTGGCTTGGAAGTCGCGGACGTGTACCGGGTCGCGCACAATGTTGTACGAGAACTCGTCGGTCTCGCCGTGAACGACACCGCCCTTGACGCCTCCGCCAGCCAGCCACAAGCTGAAGCAGCGGGGATGGTGGTCCCGTCCGTAATCGGTTGCCGTCAACTTTCCCTGAGAGTAGATCGTCCGCCCGAACTCTCCGCCCCAGATCACCAGCGTGTCGTCCAGCAACCCGCGTTGCTTCAGATCCCCCACCAGGGCGTGGCACGCCTGATCGACGTCTTTGCACTGGCTGGGCAGTACTTCAGGCAGGTTGCCATGAACGTCCCAGCCGCGGTGATACACCTGAACGAAGCGCACACCACGCTCCACCAGGCGGCGCGCCATCAGGCAGGAATTGGCAAACGTGCCGCCTTTGCGGGCGTCTTCGCCGTACGCCTTGTACGTGCTCTCGGGCTCCTTGCTCAGGTCCGTCAACTCAGGGACCGAGGCTTGCATGCGGAACGCCATCTCGTACTGAGAAATGCGGACCCGCGTTTCCGGGTCGCCGAGCCGTTCCTGCTCGATGGTGTTCAACTGCGCCAGCGAGTCGAGCATCTTGCGGCGGACTTCGGTCGTGACGCCCTCCGGGTTGTTGATGTAGAGCACCGGGTCGCCTCCGGAGCGCAGCGCCACACCCGCATATTGCGCCGACAGGAATCCGGAACTCCACAGGCGCGCCGAGATCGCCTGCACGTTCGCCTTGGGATTGGAGTGGCTGGCATTGAGCACGACAAAAGTCGGCAGATCCTGGTTCATGCTGCCCAGACCGTACGCCATCCACGAACCAATGCACGGCTTGCCGGCGATCATAAAGCCGGTTTGGATGAACGTGATGGCCGGTTCGTGATTGATCGCCTCGGTGTGCATTGAACGAATGATGGCGAGGTCGTCCACCATGCTCGCCGTGTAGGGCAGCAACTCCGAAACCCACGCGCCGCTCTTGCCGTGTTGAGCGAACTGAAACACGGAAGGCGCGATGGGAAAGCGGCTCTGGTTGGACGTCATCGTTGTCAGCCGCTGGCCCTTCCGGATCGACTCCGGCAGGTCCTTGTCGAACCACTCCTTCATCCCTGGCTTGTAGTCGTACGTTTCGATTTGCGGCGGGGCGCCCACCATGTGCAGGTAGATGGCGCGCTTGGCCTTGGGAGCAAAGTGCGGCAGCCCGGGAAGTCCGCCTGCCCCCGGTTTGGAAGACCCGTCCGCGGCGCGCGCCGCCTCGCCAAACAATTGCGCGAGCGCGACCGTTCCCAGCCCGCGAGCGCCTTTAGCGAAAAACTGGCGGCGGGTCTCGTTGAGCACCGCCTGGTCGTGGGGATTGAGGTTCAGCCGGCTCATTTGTTCAATGCCTCGTCAAGGTTCATGATCTGGCTCGTCACCATTGTCAGCGCCGCAAACGCGGCTGGGTCGATGTTGTGGTCGTACGGAGATGCGCCGGTCGCAAGCAGCTTTTCGGCTTTTTGAGGCTCTTCTTTGTAGTACGACGAAAACTCCCCGTAGCCGCGCCGCACGATCTCCCGTTCCCGGTCTTGCATGGGCCGGGACAGCACGCGCATCGTGACGAAATCAATCTGAGCGTCGAAGTCCGGTGACGACTGGTACGCTTTCTCCGCCAGGTAGCGCGCGGCTTCGACAAACTGCGGATCGTTCAACGTGACCAGCGCCTGCAACGGCGTGTCGGTGCGCTCGCGGCGGACGGTGCAGGTCTCGCGCGTCGGCGCATTGAAGATCTCCATCGAGGCGGGCGGCGCGGAACGTTTCCAGAATGTGTACAGGCTTCGCCGGTAGAGCTTGTCGCCGGAATCCTGCTTGTAGAAGCGCGTGTTGCTGCCGATCATCGCGACCGCTTCCCAGATTCCCTCTGGCTGATACGGCTTGACGCTCGGCCCGCCGATCTTCGGCGAGAGCAGTCCGCTCGATTCCAGGGCCATGTCGCGAATCATTTCGCCGTCCATCCTGAAGCGGGGACCACGCGACAGCAGACGGTTATCCGGATCCTTCTGGAGTTTCTCCGGTGTGGTCTGGGCAGACTGGCGGTAGGCGGCCGAAAGCACCATCTGGCGGAAGAACCGCTTGACGTCCCACCCGGACTCGCGGAAATCCACCGCCAGCCAGTCCAGCAGCTCGGGATTCGCCGGTGGTTGCCCTTGGGAACCGAAATCTTCGCTCGTCTTCACCAGGCCAGTGCCAAAAGTCTCCTGCCAGAACCGGTTCACCGTCACGCGGGCGGTCAGCGGGTTCGCCGGATCAATCAGCCACTCGGCCAGTCCAAGGCGGTTGTGCGGCATGTCGGCGCGCATCGAAGGCAGCGCCGCCGGAGTATCCGGTTCCACCTTCTGGCGTTTCTGGTCGTACATTCCCCGGAACAGGACATAGGCGTAGGGACGCGTGTCGGTCCGCTCCTGCATGATATGAGTGACGGCGCCGCGCTGCCGGATTTCCCTTCGCTCCGCCTTGAACTCCGGCAGCCGGGATGCCAGCCGGATGTACTCCTCGTCGCGGTTACTGACAAAGTAGAGTTGCAGAGCGTCGCGCTCTTCCTGCGTCAGGATGGCAACCGGTTTGTGGCGCGCCGTGTCCAGGCGCGGCCATTGCGAAACCATGTGCGCTTCTTCTTCAGTGATCACGCGGTCGAAAATCCGGAAGTCGGCGATCGCGCCATCGCCCAGGCCTCGTTCGCCTTCCTTTGCCAGCCTCACCGGGACGCGCGTGTTGAAACATCCCCGCAGGTTTGTGTTCTGGTCCCCGGCGCCCTGCGTCGTCACCGTGTGTCCGTTGACATACAGCGAGAGCCCGGCCTGTTCGCGGCTGCCGTCGTAGGTCACCGCCAGGTGATTCCAGGTTCCGGGCTGCAGTTGTTCCAGGTGCCCGGCCGCGATCGAGATGCCGCGGCCGTCATCGCCCGCCATGCGGAACGAAGGCACGCGCGCGCCGATCTGGAGCACCCATCCCCGGTTCTTATCCAGGTTGTCCGATTGGCTGGCCACCACAAAACTGTCTTCGTTCCGCGGGAAGTAGAACCACGCCGTTACCGAAAATGGTTTGTCGGGCTCGATCCGTTCGAGCGGACCGAGTTCGGCTGATGCCTTCTTGGCAAAGTGCAGCGCCTTGCGCTCCGCCGTCGAGGCATCGCCCACCGCGACGCCAGCGCCCGTGTCGAGCGTCCGCCGGCCGTCTTCGGTCACCACGGCGGGACCGTCGCGCATGTCGAGACGCAGGATTTCCGGCCGCCGTGGAACCGGAGCGGAAATCTCCCGGTATTCACCGCCGGCCAGCCAGCGCTCGAATTGCGGCTCCGAACTCGCCCGCACAGTCAGCATCCGTGCCCGGGTTTCCGATTCCTCCTGGCGCAGGCGTTCCCAGCGGGGGCGGTCTTCGTCGCGCGGCACCACCAGCACCGGAGGGGTATCTGGAATGTTGTCGTCCATCGTGTGCTGCTGCGTGTTCCGGAAAAACGCCGTCATGGCATAGAAATCTTTCTGGCTCAGCGGATCGAACTTGTGATCGTGGCACGTGGCGCATCCCAACGTCAGGCCCATCCACACCGCGGCGGTCGTGTCGGCGCGATCCTTGGCATAGATGGCATCGATCTCCTCCAGGATGACTCCCGCTTCATTGGTGGTGACGTTGCAGCGGTGAAATCCCGTCGCGATCAACTGATCCATGGTGGGACTCGGCATCAGGTCACCCGCAATCTGTTCCTTCGTAAACTCGTCGAAGCTCATGTTGTGGTTGAACGCGGCAATCACCCAGTCGCGGTACGGCCACATCTCACGGTAGTTATCCACGTGGATGCCGTGCGTGTCGCCGTAACGCGCGGCGTCCAGCCAGTAACGCGCGCGGTGTTCACCCCAGCGCGGTGACGCCAGCATTTGATCGACGTATTTCTCGTACGCCTTCGGTGACTTGTCGTTTAGAAAAGCGTCGACGGCGGCGGGTTCCGGCGGCAAACCGGTCAGGTCGAGCGAAACCCGCCGCGCCAGCGTCCGCCGGTCCGCCTCAGGCGCCGGCTTCAGACCCGCGGCCTCAAGCCGGGCAAGAATAAAACGGTCGATGGGATTTCTAGGCCAGGACGCGTGCCGCACCGGAGGCAGCGCCGGACGCTTGGGCGCGGAGAAGGCCCAGGGCTCTTTCCACGGCGCGCCCTGCTGAATCCAGCGGCGGATAATCTCCTTCTGGGCGTCCGTCAACGTCTTATGCGACATCGCGGGCGGCATCCGCAACGCGGCTTTCTCCTGCGTGATTCGCTGGTAGACCAGGCTCGCCTGCGGGTTTCCAGGCACGATGGGCGATCCCGATTTGCGCTTTTGAAACGCGCCGTCCCGCGTGTCCAGGCGCAGGTTCATCAGCCGCGTGGCCTTGTCCGGCCCGTGGCACGCGAAGCACGCATCGGCCAGTATCGGCCGGACATCTTTCTGAAAATCCACCGGCGCCACCCGGTTCGCCGCCGCATTCGGCTTGGGCGGATTAGCCCCAAAACTCATCGCAACGGAAGCGGATAAAAGGATCAGTATGTTGGCTGTACGGCGCATTGACAAGGTTCCCAGGCCCTGACGTAACAGTTACTACTATAAGCCCGGCGGCGTGCGGCCTACTTGAGCAAGCCCTTCAGCTTGCTCTTGATGTCTTCTTCAAAGGATGTCACGGCGGGCGTGGCTTCTCCCGGCGTCTCGGCCGGAAGCGCCAGAAACTCGTTCTTTGGCCGCTTGGCCGGCGATTCGCCCGTCACTTGAACCCGGTAGCCATTGAACGTGTAGTCGCGCTTCACGAGTCCCGCGTCCGTCTCCAGCAGCAGCGAGAAACTCGCCCCGATTCCGTTGGCGGTCGGTCTCGTCTCGACCGGCAGGTAGCCCCGCACATCCCGCTCGCGGTACGAGGTTTCGTAGCGGTGGCGCCTCAGGCTGTAGGTGAACAGACGAAAGCCGTCGAAGTGGTACGGAGCCCTGGTGTCGGACAGTGTCGTCCAAAGCCAGATGCCTTTCTTCTCGCCTTCATCGTCCACAAAGCCAAGTGCCGCATAGGACGTGATGCGTTGCCGCTCGGAGTACTGCGCGACATCGTCCGGGATCGCCATCGTCAGCAGGCGCGTGAGCGCCCAGCCGGCGCGCCCGTCCTTCGTCCGGACCAGGCTCCAGGCTTCCATCACAGCGGCGGGGTGGTGGACGGCTTCCGCCGCCGGCGGTTCCTCTTCCAGCTCGGCGCTCCGCGAAAGCTCCATCCAGTTGGGAGGCAGCGGCGGCGGATCGGGCGGCTCCGGAGGCGGAACCCGGTTGCTGTCACGCTTCTTCTTCGGCGCCGGCTGAACCTTCGGCGGTGGCGGGAGAATCTCGGGAAAGACGTACGGCGTTCGCTCCAGCAGTTCGTAATCCACGACGTCCACGCGCTCGTTGGGGTGAACTTGCAGGAAGCTGGGCGATTGCCGGTTGGGCTGTATGTGAACGTTGAGCGGTTCGTAGACCATAGCAGCGCCGAACGCGGGCGCCTTTGCCGCCAGGTCCGCCAGACGTTTCAGCGACTCGATCCCTTCTTCCTTCAGCAGTTGCCGGGAATCGGTCCAGCCTGTCTTGCCGCCCGGAGCGCGGACCCGTAGAAATCGCCGCCGCTTGCCGACGATGACGAGTTTCTGCCCGTGCTTGACCGTCGCCACCACCTTGGGACGCGCCGATAGCTCGTTGTACAAAGGCATCGACATGGGCGCGACATACGCCTCGCCCAGCTCACGATCAGGGTCGATATCCGACGTGTTGGAGCACCCGCTCATCAAGCCAGCGAGCAGGGCTGCAAGGAGAAGACGCTTCTGCTGGAACACGAAATCGAACGCTGGAGTTCTCACCTCGATGGTACCGAAGCGGGAGCCGCCGCGGGCGCTATTGAAGGTTCCGGATGAAATTCTCGATGCGGTCGAGCCCGCGTTTCAACTCTTCGGTCGACGCCGCATACGAGATCCGGACGTGTTCAGCCGTCCCGAACGCTTCGCCGGGCACCACCGCCACATGCGCGCCGGCGAGAAGCCTTTCCGCAAAATCCATCGACGTCTTGATGCCGCCGCGGCCGAATGCCGTGCTGATGTTCGGATAGGCGTAAAAGGCGCCCTTCGGCTCGGCCACGGTCACGCCGGGAATCGCCCTGAGCCGGCCCACCACGTAATTGCGCCGCTTCTCGTATTCCGCCAGCATCACGCCCACCGAGTCCTGCGGCCCGTTCAGCGCTTCAATCGCCGCCTTTTGCGCGATGGACGTGGGGTTCGAGGTGCTGTGGCTTTGCAACTTCAGAATCGCGTTGCAGATGGACGGCGGCGCGAGCGTGAAACCAATGCGCCAGCCCGTCATCGCATAAGTCTTGGATAGCGATCCGGCGACCACCACCGTCTCCTTCATGCCGGCGAGGCTGGCCACCGAGTACGGCTTTTCCCCATACAGAAACTGGCAGTAGCACTCATCCGTCATCAGCCACACGCCGCGCGATTGCGCCAGCTTGGCGATCTTCCCGAACTCCGCCGGGTCCACCACCGCGCCGCTCGGGTTGGACGGAGAATTGATGATGATCATGCGCGAGCGCGGCGACAGATGCCGCTCGACCATGTCCGCCGTCAGCTTGAATCCCTGTGATTCTTCGGTTTCGACAAACACGCACTGCCCGCTGGCGTAGTTGACGACGTCTTTGTACGTCACCCAGTACGGAACGGGAATCAGCACCTCGTCGCCGGGCTGGATCAACACCTGCATCAGGTTGAAGATCGCGTGCTTGCCGCCCACCGAAATGACGCACTCGGGCGTCGCATACGAAGTACCGAAATCCGCCTTGTGCCGGTCGCATACCGCTTGCCGCAGTTCCAGCGTCCCGCCCATGGCGGTGTACCGCGTAAAGTTGCCGTGAATGGCGTCGATGGCGGCCTGCTTGATGTTGTCGGGAGTCGGGAAATCGGGTTCCCCTACTCCGAAGTCGACCACATCGACTCCTTGACGCCGCAGTTTCTCGGCTTCCGCCGATACCTTGGCCGTCGATGAAACACTGATGAGTGAGATTCGCTCCGCGAGCGATAGCGATGCTGCTTGCATGAGTACCGTCAGACTTTAACTAAGAGCCGCTGTTTGAGCCGCGTTGCCACAGAAGGCGGGACCAGCCCTGTAATATCACCGCCCAGCCGGAAGACTTCCTTTACCAAACGCGAACTGATGAAAGAATATGCCTCTCCTGACATCATAAACATTGTTTCGATGTCCGGTGCGAGCCTGCGGTTCATCAAAGCCATCTGCAGCTCGTACTCATAATCGGAAATGGCCCGGATTCCACGAATTACGACGCTCGCTTTTTTCCGCGCGGTGTAGTCGACCAGCAGCCCGTTGAACGAGTCCACTTCGACGTTGGACAAGCCCTTCACCGCGTCGCGCAGCATCTCCATTCTCTCCTGCACCGAGAAAAGCGCCTGCTTTTCGTCGTTGATCAGCACGGCCACCACCAGTTGGTCGAAGTGGCTCGCACCCCGGTGTATCAGGTCGAGATGACCGTTGGTGATGGGGTCGAACGAACCTGGGTAGATCGCTCTGATCACTGGTCTGCCATCTCCCGCGATGCCTCTAAGCGTAGCCCGGTCCTCCCCCTGGTCATGCCAGCAAGCCTCGCAAAACCTGGTCCCACGGCTTGCGGTAAGGCCGCTCCAGCATCGCGGCAGCCTCCTTGTCTCCCAGAATTTCTTCTTTCTTCGGATCCCAACGAATTTTACGTCCGGTGCGCAGGGAAATGTTGGCCAGGTGGCAAGCCGTCGCCACCTGGTGTGCTCCTTCGACGTCCGAAACCGGCTGCTGGCGGGTCTTGACGCACGCGAGAAAATTCTTCACGTGCAGGTCGAACTGTTCTTCCTGGCTGCCGTCCTGGTGCACCGGCTTGATATAAGGTTCCGGCTTCACGTCCTGGCGCTGCGGTCCGCCTGCCGGCTGGCCCTTGAATACGGGCACCGCGTTCTCGGGAGACATCTTCAGTTCCGAATAGATGTCGAAGCCGCCGCGGCCGATCGCAAGCGACCCTTGTGTGCCGAAGAACTCCAGTCCGCCGCCCCGGCGTTGGCCGGCGCTTCCCTCGCGGTGCGACCACACCGTGGTCAGGCCAGGGTATTCGAAAATCGCATCCTGCGTGTCCGGCGTCTCGCCGTCATCTTCCAGCACAAACCGCCCGCCGCTGGAACTTACCGCCGTGGGACCATCCAGGTTCAGGTACCAGTGCACGATGTCGATGGAGTGCGCGCCCAGGTTGGTCATCTGGCCGCCGGAAAAATCCCAGAACCAGCGGAAGTGGTACAAACCGCGGTGCGGCTGATAAGGACGCGCCGGCGCCGGTCCAAGCCACATGTCGTAATTGAAATCGCTGGGCTGAGTTCCCGTAGGTTTACCGAAGCCCGGCATGATATTGCGGAACGACGCCATGCGCGCGCTATGGACCTTTCCGAAATACCGCTGCTCGACCAGCGCGCGCGCCGCCTGGTAGTGCCTGCCGCTGCGCTGTTGCGTGCCGACCTGAATGACGCGTTTGTGCTTGCGCGCCACCGTGGTCATCCAGCGCCCTTCTTTCACAAAAACGGTCAGCGGCTTTTCGACGTACACGTCCTTGCCGGCCGCGCACGCCATCATCGTCATCAGCGCGTGCCAGTGGTCGGGAGTCGATACCACGACGGCCTGGACGTCTTTGTCATCCAGCAGCTTTCTGAAATCTGGATAGCCCCTGGTCTTGCCGCCGCACGCCGCGACACCTTGTTCGAGCCGCGGCTGGTAGGTGTCGGCCAAGGCGACAAGGTCGGCGTCGGACTGCGCCCGGAAGTCGTAAACATGGCGCGCCCCAATCAGGCCGTAGCCGATGAAGCCCACGCCCACCCGGTCGTTCGCGCCTTTCACCCGCGTCCAGGAGGCGGCTGTCAGCGCACTCATCGCCGCCCTCCGTGTAATGCTCATTCCGGGAATTCTATCATCCAGGTCTGCCGGCCGCGCGCGCAAGCGCCCTCGTCCGGAAGCGGGAAGCTCTCCGCCTCAAGATTTTGGCTATGTTTAAGACAGTCTCACCATGAACGAAACTCTGGCCAGAATTCTCGATTCCGGCGACCGCGCACTGTTCGACGTGCCCAGCAAGGCCAAGGGACCCGCCGGGGCGTTGCCGCTCACGCCGCAAATGCTCGTCGACAGGCCGAGCGGCGACATCTTCGGCTGGACCATGAACGCCGGAATGGGCTGGGAACCCTCCCGCCTGGGTGGTGCGGAGGTGCTGATCCTCAGCACCCACGGAGGGCTGCGCGCTCCCGACGGCACTCCGATCGCCCTCGGATACCACAGCGGCCATTGGGAAGTGAACCTGCTGGTCGAAGCCGCGGCACGGGAACTGGCCGCGCTCGGCGCCGTGCCCTTCGCCGGATACTGCACCGACCCCTGCGACGGGCGTACACAAGGCACCACGGGAATGTTCGACAGCCTGCCCTACCGCAACGATGCGGCCACGGTCATGCGGCGTTTGATCCGGTCGCTGCCAACACGCCGCGGCGTTGTCGGCGTGGCCACCTGCGACAAGGGGCTGCCCGCGATGATGATGGCGCTCGCCGGGTCGCCCGGAATGCCCTCCGTCCTGGTTCCCGGCGGAGTCACTCTGCTGGCCGAAGAAGGTGAAGACTCGGGCAAAGTGCAAAGCATTGGCGCGCGCTTTGCGCACGGTGAAATCACGCTTGACTATGCCGCCGAAGTCGGGTGCCGCGCCTGCGCCTCGCCCGGCGGCGGCTGCCAGTTTCTCGGGACGGCGGCCACCTCGCAGGTGGTCGGCGAAGCGCTCGGTATGTCCTTGCCGCATTCCGCACTCGCGCCTTCCGGGCATCCCATCTGGCGGGATATGGCCGTGCGCAGCGCCCGCGCCGTGCTGGCGCTGGAGTCGCGCGGGTTCGTGCTCCGCAACATCGTAACCCAGGACTCGATCGAGAACGCGTTGGCCGTGCACGCCGCCTTCGGCGGTTCCACCAACCTGATCCTGCATCTCAGCGCCATTGCATTCCACGCCGGGTTGAAGCGGCCCACCATCGACGACTGGAACCGCGTCAACCGCCAGATTCCCAGACTGGTCGACGCGCTCCCCAACGGGCCGGTGTCTTATCCGACCGTGCAGGTGTTTCTCGCCGGCGGCGTGCCGGAAGTGATGCTCCACCTGCGGCGCGCCGGGCTGCTCAAGACATCGGCCTTGAATGCCAGCGGCGAGTCGATGGACACCACACTCGATTGGTGGGAGCAAAGTGAACGGCGGTCGGCGCTGCGCAAGCTCCTGCTCGAACGCGATGGCATCGATGCCGGGACCGTGATCATGAGCCCGGACGCCGCGCGCAAGAACGGCCTCACTTCCACAGTCTGCTTCCCGGCCGGAAACATCGCGCCCGGCGGGTCCGTGGTCAAGAGCACCGCCATCGACCCGTCCGTCGTGGACTCCGATGGCGTCTACCGCAAACGCGGTCCGGCGCGCGTCTTCACCACCGAATCCGCGGCGGTTCGCGCGGTCAAGGACGGCGCGATTCAGGCCGGCGAAATCATGGTGCTGATGTGCCGCGGGCCCATGGGTTCGGGCATGGAAGAAACCTTCCAGATCACCTCCGCGCTCAAGTACCTCAGCTTCGGCAAGCACGTCGCCTTGCTCACCGATGCCCGCTTCAGCGGCGTCTCGACCGGCGCCTGCATCGGGCACATCACTCCCGAGGCTCTCGCCGGCGGCCCCTTGTCGAAGATTCTCGATGGCGACCTCATCGAAATCATCATCGATCGCAAGACACAGCAGGGAAGCGTCAACCTGGTTGGTCACGGTGATGAGGTGTTCGGCGCCGCGTTCGGAACCGAAGTGCTGGACGGCCGCTCTCCGCGGCCCGACTTGAAGCCCGATGACCAGCTTCCAGCCGACACACGGCTGTGGGCGGCGCTCCAGGACGTCAGCGGCGGAACCTGGGGCGGCAGCGTCTATGACGTCGATCGCATTATCGAGGTGCTGGAGGCGGGGAAGCGGGCGCTGAGTCCTTCCGCGCCTTGACCGGCATCGGATCGATGTGCGCCAGACGGATATAAGCCGTCAGCCGTTCCCCCATCACTGGATCGATCCCGCTGAGTTCCGCCGCCTGCGCGCTCGCCTCCTCGGATTTGCCGTTCAGCAACAGACCCAGACCGAGGTTGTACCGCGGCTCACCCCAGGCCGGCGACAGCTCGATCGCTCTGCGGTAGGCCGCGAGTTTCTTGATGTCGTGCCCCACCTTGCCTTCTGAAAAGGCCAGGTAGAACCATCCCCTGGCGTGGCCGCCGTTGTCCCGGACGAACTGTCCGAAGTGATACGCCGCCCCTTCAAAGTCCTGTACCCAGAAGTATCCGAGCGAGCGGCTGAACTGCTCCTCGGCGCGCGGCCTGACATTTTGGTTCCAATCCGCGATGGACCTCGCTTTGCCCGGCGACAGGCACCGCAACCTCGCAATCGGAATCGCGAACGAAAAGCGCTGCCCGTCGACGTTCTTGGGTATGTACCAGGCCGCGACCTCACCCTTCTCATTCCAGAGCGGCGCGCCGTAGGCGGGATGGTTCTTCTCGTTCCGCAAGCGAAACAACAGACCGAACCCGGGCACGTCCACAGCCTTTTCAACCACCGATGCAAAGCCGGCTCCGGCCAGCACCATACCGCTCTCGAGTTCTCCGTCGTGAAAGCGGCTCACGGGCCGGACGCCCGGCAACCGGAGCAGCACGACTCCGGCATCCTGGTCATCGCTCAGTATGGCCGCAACATCGGTCGAAAGCCGCCAGGCGCGGTTGGCGCCCACCAGCGCCGCCCGGTCGGCGGCAACCATGCCGCCAGAAAGCACGACAGCGGGCGCGGTCCGTATCGCCGCGCCACCGGCATCGGCCACGATCAGTTGCGTTTGCGCTCCCGCCACGCCCGAAAAACCGAGCAACACGAGCCTGATCGTGTACGATGAAAGCGACGGCCGCTTCGACGCTCCGCTTGCGTTCATGGCCTTATCGCTGTGACGTGTGACGGCCTCATGGCGTTGCCTTGTGATGACCCGCTGGTATCCGTTTCTCGTCGCCGCGATCATATTTGCGCTCGACCGCGCCTCCAAGGCATGGATCGAGGCCAATGTCGGATTCTGGGAAACTCACACCATCATCCCGGGCTTCTTTCAGATTGTCCACACGCGAAACAAGGGTATCGCGTTCGGCATCTTCAATGACGCCGGTTCCTCTCTCGGCACGTGGCTGCTGGTGGGGTTCTCGGTCACGGTGCTGATTTTCGTTTTCCGCCTGCTCTGGCGCCAGACCGACGCGCTGCGCGAGGAGCACTGGACCATGATCCTGGCGCTGGCCTTCGTGCTCGGCGGCGCCCTGGGCAACGTCTACGACCGGCTCAGGTTCGGAAGCGTCACCGATTTCCTGGACTTCTATTGGGGCAGCGCGCACTTTCCGGTCTTCAACGTCGCCGACAGCGCCATCACCGCCGGCGCCGTCCTGCTGCTGCTCAACCTGTGGTGGACGCGCGGCGAGCACGGCCGCAAAGCGCCCGCCGGTCCGCCCGAGCGCGCCTGACTATACCGTGCAGAGTTGCACCGCTTCGGCAAGACTCTTGAGCGGTTCCCGCTTGGGCACGAATTCGTGCGCCATGTACCCTTGGAAACCCAGATCCGCAATGGCCTTCGAAATCGCGCGGTAATTCAATTCCTGCGTTTCGTCGATTTCATTGCGTCCCGGATTGCCGCCCGTGTGATAGTGGCCGATGTACTGGAAGTTCTCGCGAATGGTCCGGATACAATCGCCTTCCATGATTTGCATGTGGTAGATGTCGTACAGCAGTTTCACGTTGGGCGAATTCACCTGTTTGATGACATTGACGCCCCAGGCCGTGTGGTCGCACATGTAGTCCTTGTGATCGACCTTGCTGTTGAGCAGTTCCATGACGACAAGAATGCCCTTGTCCTCGGCGTACTTCTTGATCCGGTTCAGGCCGGTCACGCAGTTTTCGGCGCCTTGTTCATCCGACATCCCGCGGCGGTTGCCTGAGAAGACGATGATGCTCGGGATCTTCTCCTGCGACGCCACGACGACGAGGTCTCTGAACTTCTTCTCTATCTCGTCGTGATTCTCCAGCCGGTTGAAACCGTTTGGAATGTTGGTCGGGCCGGGAACGATGGTCGGAATCAGGCCGTACTTCTTGGCCACCGCCCAGTCCTTCTGTTCAAGCAAATCGATCGCCTGGATTCCCAGGCGCGCGGATTCCTTTGCGAGGTCTTCGGTGCTGACGTTGCGATAACACCAGCGGCAGACGGATTGTTTGATCCGGCCCTGTGTGCCATCGGCGGCGGCTGCGGCTGCGGCGCCCATCGCGGTAGCGGGCAGAAATTCCCTGCGATTCATTCCCATAGCCTATCAAAGGGCAGCCGCTAAGATGGAGAAATGAAGGACGTCCTGCCTCCTCTGGAGGCGCTGTACCCGCTCTTTTGGAAAGCGTTCCACGCTCTTGTCTATGTCATCGGAGCCGCGCTGGTTACCTTATTTATCAACTGGTCCTTCAAAAGATTCCAGGGCTTCACCGACCAGATGCGCAGGGACCGCGGCAGCCCGGCCCACGTGGAGTTCGAAAAGCAGAGTGCTACCATCGCCACGACGGCGCGGCGGTCGTTGATCCTGCTGGTCTGGACCATGGCCGTGATTCTGGCCCTCCGCGAACTGAACTTCGACGTTGGTCCGCTGCTGGCGGGCGCCGGAGTCGCCGGACTGGCCATCGGATTTGCCGCCCAAAGCCTGCTCAAAGACGTATTTAGCGGCCTGTTCCTGCTGGCCGAAGGGCGCATCCGCATCAATGACGTCGTAAAGATCGACAATGTCTCCGGTATGGTTGAGGAACTGACCTTGCGGACCACGGTCCTGCGTGGAACCGATGGAGCCACCCATGTTTTCTCGAATGGCGGTATCTCGAACTTCACAAACCTGACCCAGACCTACGCGTATCATGTGGTCGATCTGCCCGTCGAATTCGAAGAAGACCCGGACCGGGTCATGTCCGTGCTCCAGCACGTGTCGGCTGAACTGTCGCAAGATCCGGCTTTTCGCCAGCTTGTTCTCGAACCGGTCGAGGTCTTTGGCGTGGACCGCTTTACCGAGCAGGGAGTCATGATCAAGGCGCGCATCAAGACCTTGCCAAACCACCAATGGGCGGTCGGCAGGGCCTTCAACCTGCTGCTCAAAAAGGCGCTGGATCGCGAAGGGATTCAAATCGCCACCGCTAACCGCCAGGTGCAGTACACCCGGATTGACGCCAGGGAGCGCGCCGCGATCAAATCGGTGGTGGAGGAGATTCTTCATGAGCGACTTAGCGGCCCTGCAGCCGCACAACGTTAGCGCCCTGCGCTGGCTGCAGCCAGACGGCTGGACCCGCAGCTTTGAACTGCGATCCGGAGAAACCCTGATCGGCAGGCTGGAATTTCAGAGCGCGTTTGGTTCGCTCGCCATGGCGGAGGTCGGGGAAGAAAAGTGGACCATGAAGCGGCAAGGTTTCTTCAGCCCGCAAGTCACCCTCCGGCGCGCGAGCTTCGATGAGGATCTCGCCGTCTATGTTCCCAAGTGGACGGGCTCCAAAGGTCTGCTCACCTTCAAGGACGGGACCGTCCTGCATCTGAACTCCACCAGCTTTTGGGGCGGGGAATGGGCCTGGATCGATGCCGAAGAACGAACCCTGGTCAGATTTCACAATCGCGGATTTCTGCGTCACGGCGCCGATATTGACGTCGAGCCCGGCGCCCGAAGCCGCACCGATCTGGCCGTGCTGCTGGCCATGGGCTGGTACCTCCTTTATCTCTACCAGCAGGACACCTCGGCCGTCGTGGCGACGACGTAGGTTCGCGCCCGGAGGATGCCGCAAGTTCTTTACGTCGCCGCCCACGGTGGCTTTGAAGATCACGCCATCCCCTTGGGCGGCGGCGCCGCCATTGCCAACCTCCTGACGGCGGAGTGGGCGCGGACACGGCCATTTCCGTTACGCTTGATCAGTCCTTCGATCCTTGGCGCGCGGCCGCCTCGAGCCCAGGACATCGTCGCCTTCTCCGTTCCCCAGTACTCGCGCTTCTGCCGTGAGTTTTCGCGCGCCGCCACGCACGAGGTGAGCAAGTACGATCCCCGGGACTCGATCGTCCTGGTAAACGACATTTCCGAAGCGCCGGATTTCGAGGCCCTCGATGCGGCAGGCTATCCGGTCTTCACCATCTATCACGTCGACGTGGTTGCCTACATCGCCGCCATCTACCTCCACGGGCGAATCCCGCCGCCCTGGCTGACCCGGGCTTGGGAGACGTTCCGGCGCCTGCCCGTGACGCCGCTGGTTCTGCGCCTCGTCTTCGAGAACCAGCGCCGCAGCATCCTGCATTCACGCGGCATCATTGTGCCCTCTCAGGCGATGAAAGACACGCTGCTCGCCTGCTACCGCGAGGCGCATCCGGATCGCGTGCACGTCGTGCCGTGGGGGACTCCCGCGCTCGACCGGGCGGGAGACTGCGGCAACGGTGATCTGCGCCGCGAGTTCGGCGTGCCGGCTGGCGCTCCCGTCTTGCTCACCTTGAGCCGTATCTCGCCCGAGAAGGGTCAGGACCTGCTGCTCAAAGCGCTGGCGCAGTGGGAGCAACGGAACGACTATCCCACCCAACCGCTGTGGCTGTTCATTTGTGGGGACGCCGCCTTCATGCGCGGGCGAGACCACCTCGGGCGTCTGCACGCTCTGGCGGCCAAGCTAAAACGGACCCGCGTCGTTTTTCCCGGTTACGTGACGGGCGCACGCAAGCGCGCGTTCTTCGAAATGGCGGACCTGTACGTCTTCCCGTCACGCCACGAAAGCTTCGGTTTGACGCTGCTCGAAGCGCTGTCAACGGGGCTGCCCGCTCTCTGCACACGCACCGCAGGCGCTCTCCAGGTCATGCAGCCGGACTATGGCGAGATTGTCGATCTCCACCCAGCCGCGTTGCTCGACGGACTCCAGCGTCTGCTCGGCGCGCCACAACGTCTGCGCCAGATGGGCGAAGCCGCCAAAGCCGCGGCACGCCCGTTTTCCAGCAGCGCGGACCGCGTAGCCCGGATCCTGCTCCAGCGCTAGCGCTGGTCCAGCCTGAATCCCCACCTGCGTCCCTAGCGCTAAAGGAGCGCCATTTCCCGTCCACGGGCAACAGCCTCGGTGCGGGATCGCGCGTTCAGCTTCTGCATGATGTGCTGGACGTGGGTCTTGACCGTGGCCTCGCTGACAAATAGGCGGCTGGCGATTTCCCGGTTCGGCAGACCCTCGGCCAGGACACGAAGTACTTCCAACTCGCGTTCGGAAAGCGCTTCTCCGTGGGTGGCGGCAACAGGATCGAGCGGCGCGCCGAGCAATTCCAGCACCTTCTCCACGTACTCCCGCTGCAGTTTCTTTTCATGCGCACGGCGAAGCAGTGGAATCACGAATGGGTTGTCGCGCAACAGGAAGCCGGTGAGATTACCGGAGCGCGTCTCCTCTAGAAACGGCTGGAAGACCTCCAATGCCTCATCGGCCTGGCCTCTTGTCAGCAGCACGTATGCGAGCATTGTCCGGGCGCTACAAGTGGCGCGTGTAACCACGAACGCCTCCTCCTGCTTCAACGCCTCACGCGCCGCGGCTTCGGCTTTCGCATAGGTGCGCCTCGCCATGGCGGACATCGCCGCGATCAAAGCCCGGTAGGGAGTCGTTGCCGGCACTTCCGCTGGGTTGGGCTGAATTGCATCTTCGTACACCTTGCGCAACCCATCCGCATCCCCCAAGTGCCAGCGTGCGCGGGCCAAGAAATAGAGGTAATGGAGTCGCCAGTTCCGGATGATGAGCCCGTACTCTTCCTCCGCACCCAGCACTTTCGAGGCCCACGCTTCCGTCTCCGCCCAATTCCCCCGCATCGCGGCTAGCAGCATCTTGCCATAGCAAAGCGTCATGCCCAGCAGCGCAATTTGTCCTGTCTGGCCGGCCAGGTCCCAAGCGCGCTCCAATTGCAGGCCCGCCTCGGGTACGTTGCCGCGATGCATCAGCACATAGGAGGCCAGGATGTGGTACGACACGCCGGCCAGGTTGGCGCCTCCAAGACGGGAACCAAGCGCCGAGCACAAGTTCTCAATGTCGTCCACGCCGCCAGGCCACGCGGCCGACCAAAGAACTACCACGAGCGCCAGCGGGTCTGAGTATCCGTGCCCGCTCTCCAGAATCCGGAAGACCTCGCTCACATGGGCGCGCGCCCGGGCTGGCTGTAGCGTATGCACATTGTGCCAGGTGCTCAATGAGTGGATTAACAGCAGCGTTGGTGCTGGCAGCCCATCGAACGTGAGAGCTTCACCAAGCAGTTCGCCGGATTCGTCAAAGCGCTTGGTCATGATGGCAGTCCCGGCCAGAGCTGCGAGGATGTCAGCTTGACCCGCCGTGTTCCGTTCGCGGCGATAGCCTTCCAGCGCCATTTTCAGAAACGGCTGTGCTTGTGCGAATTCCTGCCGCAGCCAAGTCATATTTGCCAGCAGATGGAGGACCTTTGGATGCCCGCTGCGGACCGGCTCGGGCAAGTCTCCGATCCAGCGCTGCACCGTAACCAGGAAGCCACGTTGCACGAACTCAAACCCCGTTTCCTCAATCGCGGTAGCGGCCAGGTCCCAGGACTTGGCCTCCAGCATGTGCCGGATCCTGCGATCGGGAGACGTCTCGGCTCGCGAGGCCCGTTGATGGAGCATCACCCAGTCGTCCGGACGGTCTCGCCGCACGCGGTCGCGCAGGAAGTCCGCGAACAGATCGTGATATCGAAACGTTGTTTCGCTTGAATCCGCCGCCACCACGTACAGGTTCCGGCGATATAGATCTTCCAGCAGCCGGGCCGAATCGCGCCGTCCGGTGAGCGCGTCGCAAACTGCCGGATCAAGCGAGGAGAGGATTGAGGTCTCCAACAGAAAGTTACGCAGATCCGGCGCCAGCCGGTCGAGAACCTCCTCGGCTAAGAAATCGAAGACCCGGCGCCGCCCCTGCATGCCGTGCTGAAGGATGGCCGAGGTGTTCCCCGGCAGCGTGGTGAGCGACGTCGCAAGCAACCGCAGGCCAGCCGCCCAGCCCTCGGTCCGTGACTGAAGCAACGCGATATCCTGCGCCGGCAAATTCAGACCGAGGCGTTCGTTCACCAAGACGCCGGTCTCTTCCTGTGTAAAGCTCAGATCCGCCATCCGAATTTCGCTCAGCTCGCCGCGCGCCCGCCGGCGAGCAAGGGACAAGGGCGGATCGTGCCGGGTTGCGATCACGAGGCTCAGCTTTTGGGGCAGGCGGTCGGCTGAGTAATCGAGCAAATCGAGCACCGAGGCTTCGGAGATCGTGTGCAGGTCATCCAGCACCAATGCGACCTCGCGCTCCTGGGCTGCGCCTCCCACGTGGTTTAGCGTCTGCGTAATCAGATTTCGCGGTTCACCTGCGACGGCGGGCGCAGTCAAGACGCCAGTGGATTCGAACGCGGCTGCCAAGGCCACGGCGAAGCGCACAGGATCGTTGTCTTCACTGTCCAGCCGCAACCATACCCAACGCATTTCCGGAAACGCATGGGGGAGTTCGGCGAGCAGCGTCGTCTTCCCGGCGCCCGCCGGAGCCGAGATCAGAGTGATGCGCGACTGATCCAGGCACGCTCTCATCCGCTCCAGCAGCCGCCCTCGCGATAGAGCGTCGGACCGGCGTGCCGGGGCATGCAGCTTCGATGCCGCCAGCCAATGCCGGTTTTCGCCGGAAGTCGGTGTCAAACACGTCTATTTTGCGCCGAACCCGTTTGGCCGGCAACAATTCCACGATTTTCAAGCGAGCACAGCGTCAAACGGCGCATCCACTCGATTCCCAGCTTTCAGGCTGTTCCGCCCGCGGCGTCAGCACCGGCGAACTCGCGGCGAGAGCAGCCAACTCATCCTCCCGGAACGCAAAATCATCCTTTCTGCCGATGCTCCCCGGCCTGCCCGTGCTCCATCATGCGTTTCGGGAGCATGGCGGCTGAAAAAAGAAGCCGCGCAGGCA
This sequence comes from Bryobacterales bacterium, assembly GCA_020851655.1. GTDB lineage: Bacteria > Acidobacteriota > Terriglobia > Bryobacterales > Bryobacteraceae > JADZCI01. Next base: position 15,585 of record JADZCI010000246.1, on the reverse strand, counting down.
AGCTCCCGAGGGTGATGTGCAAGAGCACGAGCCATTCAATTTCTGCCAAGGAGATCGATTATGTTTGCCTTTTCTTTTCTCGTTCCCCTCGCCCTGCTGAGCGCCGGCGACATCGGGACAGCCCAAGTGACCGGACCTCTGATTCGCGTGCCTATTGTCCTGTACTGGAATGGCATTGACGACAACTACACCACCACCGCGGCCGTCAGCGGCTACGAGCGCATCCGGACCGAAGGCTCGGTCTCGAAGAACAATTGGCCGGGAACACTCCCCCTCAAGCTGTACTACAGCCCAACCCGTGACGACCACTGGCTTCTCGCCAATCCGGAAAGCGAAGAGTCGGCCAAGGACACTGGCTACCGGTTCGTCCGGAACGAAGGTTACATTTTCCAAGGCCCCATACCTGGGATGGTTCCGCTAAAGACCTACTGGCGTTCGGCCCGTGGAGACCATGCCAATGTCGCCGAGGCCCGCAGCGAAACCGACCAGAAGAACTCGGGCTATACATTCGTTCGCGTGGAAGGCTACGTCTTCCCGGCCAACGATCCAAATTTTGGTGCGCAGGCTTTGAGCATTCCCGTGTTTTCAGGATCGGACTCGCGGCCCAAGGACAGGGTGGAGACCGCCTACAAGACCAGCTTCGTCGTCCACCCGGATCTCGCGGCGAGCGGTTGCCGGTACTCTTGGATCGGCACGGTGGCCGGCGCCAATCCGCACGATGTTGTGATCACGATCTGCGATACCGGGGTCGTAGGCCGCTATTCGTCGACGAGCGACTACCTGGTTGACCCCTCGCGAATGTCCAGGGACGCCATATTTGAAGGCCGCGTTCCGCCAACTTCCTCGCCCGCGGCGCCGGGTCCGGCGATCGATATCGCGATTGGCTACACCTCAAGCGTCCTGGAGTCACAAAGCGCCATGTTGAACCGAATTTCACATCCCTCCATCTGGCCCAAGATGACGGCGGTGGCCTACATGAGAGCTTCACTGCAGCTCGCTGTGGATCACTTGAACTCGGTATTGGGGGCCAGCGGTGTTCCGGCGGCTTTGCGGCTGGTCAACACCAAAGAGTTCAATAACATCCTGGAGGAAGCGTTTACCGATCCGCAGGATGCGTTGAAGATCATCGCACCCTCGGGTACGAGTGCGGACCCGTATCGAGTAAAGGCATTCCGGGACAGCACCGGCGCGGATCTGGTGAGCCTTTGGATGGACTCTCGGAGGCTCGGAGGAAGGGAGAATGGCGTCGGCAACTACTTGGGCGGATTCTCGGTGGTGAAAGCCGTTGAAGCCACAGACAGCAGACTGACCTTCGCTCATGAGGTGGCTCACAACTTTGGCGCCCATCATTCGGTGGATCACGACGACGTCGAAGGCCCCTCCTATGCTCGCGGTCACGTCTTCGACGCGGACGGTAGTCCCGGCTTCTACACCATCATGTCTGGCGGATACTCCTGTTCGGGTTGCAAGAAAATTCCTTACTTCTCCAATCCCGCGGTCCGGATCGATCCTATGATTCGGGGCTGGAGCCTCACCGGCCAGCCCGCCGGCGTGGCTGGTAAAGCGGACAACGCGCGGAGAATCCGGGAAGAAGCCGGGCGCGTGGCGGCATTTCGCACGCTCAAATGCCCCGGAAACGCACCAGCCGGTTGCGGTTCGGGCAGTCCAGGCGCTCCCCCGGTCGATCCAGACGACCCACCGGTTTTCGTCCCGTAGTGACGTGTTCGCACAGCCGGAACCGATCTGCCCCTGCGGAATTGCGAATCCGATTCCTCAGGGGCCTGACAATACTGATAGAGTCCGTCCACCGTGGGCTAAAGCCATGACATTCGCAGACCTTTCTCTCGCCCGCCGCCTGGAACCCGCCGAGGGGTACGCATCCGCGGAGTTCGTCGACGCCCGGCGCAGCCTGCAGCCTGGCTGTGGTTCGGAATGGATCCGGTGTGCGGGCACGATCGCCGTCTACGACGGACCGGAATCGCCCATCACCCAAACGTTCGGTCTGGGGGTCTTCGAGACGGCAACGCCGGAAACCATGGCGGTGCTCGAGCGCTTCTTTGTGGACCGCGCTGCGCCAATCATGCATGAGGTCAGTCCGCTGGCCGGCGTGGCCACGATAAACCTGCTCTGCGAGCGAGGCTACCGCGCCGCCGAAATCAGTAACGTGATGTATCAGGCGGTTGCAGCCGAAAGCGGTGAGCCGCCGGGACCCATCACGGTGCGGGCCGTGACGGGCCCGGACATCGGCCTGTGGACGGACGTATGCGTGCGTGGATGGGCGCATGAGTTGCCCGGTGCGGTCGACTTTCTCCGCCGCACCGGCCAGATCATCGCCAACCGTCCGAACTCGGTCTGCTTCCTCGCCGAGTGGAACGGCACGCCCGGAGCCTCCGGCTCGCTGTGTCTGCACGATGGCGTGGCGCTGTTTGCCGGATCGTCCACTGTGCCGGAGTTGCGGCGCCGCGGATTACAAGCCGCCCTGCTCAGAACGCGGATGCAATATGCAGCGGACCATGGCTGCGATCTCGCCATGATGGTGGCCGAGGCCGGCAGCCAGTCTCAGCGCAACGCAGAGCGCCGCGGATTCCGCGTCGCCTACACGCGAACCAAGTGGCGTCTGGGCTGAAGTTGGCTCTCAGAACAAAGTTCAGGAGAACAACGCGGATCCTGCTAGGCGGCTGACAGCGAGCCGGCGATCTGGTCCAGCGGCGCCACCCTTGACGCCGCTCCGAGCCGGATCGCCTCGCGGGGCATTCCAAATACGACGCAGGTCGCCTCGTCCTGGGCGATTGTGAACGCGCCCGACTTGTGCAAGGCGAGCATTCCTTCGGCGCCGTCTTTTCCCATCCCGGTCAGCAGCACCGCGGCCGCGCGCTGTCCGGCGGCCCGCGCCACCGAGTGAAACAGCACATCAACCGCCGGCCTCTGAAAGCAGACTTTGGGGCTCTGGTTGAGCCGCGCCTCCAGACCCGAAGCGCCCCGCTCCACCGTCATGTGAAAGCCGCCCGGCGCCACCAGCGCCGTGCCGCTCCGCAACGGGTCACCGTCACGCGCTTCCCGCACTCGCAGACGGCAGGTTGAATCGAGCCGCTGCGCGAAGGCGGCGGAAAACACCGGTGGAATGTGCTGAACAATCACAATGGGAGGCATATCCGCCGGAAGACCCGACAGCACCGCTTCAATCGCCTGGGTTCCTCCGGTTGACGCGCCGATAGCGATCAGTTCGCAATGATCCCTTGCCGTGGGCCGGCGTCCGGCTAGCGGCGAAGACGATGCGGGCTCCGCCGGCCTCGGACGAGACTGCGCCGCCGCCCGGATCCGCCTGGGCAAATCACCCTTCAGGTCGCTGACCGAATAAGGTCCGCCCGGCTTGGCCAGTACGTCTACCGCGCCCCGGCGTACCGCCTCCAGCGCCGCCTCGCACGATGCCTGCGCGAGTGAGCTGATAATGACCACCGGCGTCGGCCGGTGCTCCATGATCCGGTCCAGAAACGTGAGCCCGTCCATACGCGGCATCTCGATGTCGAGCGTGATGACGTCCGGTTGCAGAGCCACGATCTTGTCGCGCGCGATGTATGGGTCCGGCGCGGCGCCGGCCACTTCGATATCCGGCTCGGCCTCCAGGATGCCGGACAGCACGCGCCGCACAATCGCCGAATCGTCGACAATCAGGACGCGAGTTCGCCGTCTGGAAGTCACTCCGGCCGGCCTTCCCACTGGAGCGACACGGCCAACAGGCCCGTCTCCACCGGAAGCTCAACCCACTCCCGGCCTTCGTCCGCCCTAGAGACCATCTCCGGCGGCTTGATCCGTAACCGCGCTTCCGGCCGCGCCTGGCTCAGCAGGCAACCGCAATAAATGTTGGCCAGTTCACGGAGCGTGTTCTCGATCTGCTCTTCTGAGATGTCAGCCTGGTCTTCACCCAGGAAATTGGCGGTGAGCCGGCGGGCCATCACCGCATCTGCCGCCACCTGTAACGATCCGCGCTCCGAGCCGGTAAACCTTACTTCGGCGCGGAGTGCGCCCCCGGGACTCGTCGCGTGATATGTGGGCACGGCCATCAGCGTCTCGAAAAACATGTTCTCCAGGACCGCTTCCGCAGTCTGCCGGCATAGATCAACAGTGTCGGGATTCATCGCAGTACCTCACAAGGCCGCATAGTTCAGCAGCGTGCTCAACAGTTCGCTCAACCGCTCGGGTGGGAACGGTTTGGCCAGGTATCCCCGCGCGCCCAGATTCAACAGCGTTTCCACGCGGTGGTGAGTCGCATCCGTGGAAACAATAACGATTGGGATCCGGCACAGCGCCTCATCCGATTTCATTCGCCGGATCAGCTCTTCGCCGTCCATCACGGGCATGTTGATGTCGGTCAGCACCAGGTCGACTGGCTTCCCAGCGAGTTGCCGCAGGGCTTCGGCGCCGTTGTCTGCTTCCAGCAACTCACTGACCGGGAATCCTGAGATCATGACAATCCTCTTCACAAACGACCGCATCACCGGCGAATCGTCAACGATCAGCAATCGAGTTGGCATTTTGAAACTCCTTGCCACACCTTCTGAGCGGCTAACTCTCTCTCTTTTCCGCTCGGACCGTTCACCACGAGCCGGCCCGTCGCGACGTCCATCCGGACGGTGCGCGATTGTGTTCCTCCCACCTCCTCGGCGTGCACCATGACCCCCGCATTCCATAGAAGCTTCCGCACCGCCGCCAGGTTGCGCTTGCCGATGTTGAAGACTCCGCTGTCATCGGAAACCGTCGCGCCGCCCACCAACTTGACCACGAGCCTGTGCTTATCCGCGCCGAGCCGGTAGGCTTCGCGGAACAGCAGCGGCGTCCCGGTATCGGCGTAGCGGTAAGGCATGGCCGCGCCGCGGTTCGCATCCCCGCCGCTCTCGGGCAGCATAAAGTGCAGCAGCCCCGCGACCCGCGACCAGGGATCGTGGATGGCCACGGCGATGCAAGAGCCCAGCGCGTACGTGACCAGCCGGGAATCCGGATTGGCGCTGACTTTGCAATCGGCGACGCCAACGACAATCGTTTCCAATCAGGTCTCCTTACGCCAATGTCCCGCGCTTGCGATAGGTCGCCGGGCGATCGTACTCCAGCGCGCCTTGCGAATTGAAAAGGCCCTCCGAGTGCCCAATCAACAAGTAGCCGCCGGGTTCCAGCCGGTCGGCGAAACGCGCCACCAGGTTCGCCTGCGTGGCACGGTCAAAGTAAATCATCACGTTCCGGCAAAAGATCAGCGGAAATCGCGGAAGCTGGTGAAACGGCTCCATTAGGTTGAGGCGCCGGAACTCGACCGCCCAACGATAGTCCTGCTTCACCCGGAATTGCCCGGCCCACTGGCCGCCGCCTCTTTGAAAGTATTTCGCCCTCCACGGCGCCGGCAGGCTGGCCATCTTCTCTTCCGAATACACTCCCTGAGCGGCGGCGCCCAGGGCCTTGGTCGAAATATCTGTCGCCAGAATCCTTACTTGCTTCCCCGGCGCCCGCTCGTACAACGAGAAAAGAACGCTGTAAGGCTCCTCGCCCGTGGCGCATCCGGCGCACCAGATCCGTATTTCGGGGCGCTTCTTGAGCGCCGGAAGAATCGTCTGCCCCAGGAACTCAAAGTGCGCCGGCTCCCGCAGAAAGCCAGTAAAGTTCGTTGTCAACGCATCGATCATCAGGCTCAGCTCGCCACCCGAGGAATCGCGCGCCACCCGGTCCAGGTAATCGCCAAACCTCCGGCAGCCCAACTGCGCCAGACGCTTTCGTAGACGCGCTTCCACCAGCGTCTCTTTTCCCGGGCGAAGGTCCAGCCCGAAGTGCGAATGCGTCAGATGGCGAAGGCGCTCGAACTCAGGTGCTGTAATTGCCGGGTGCATCGTGCGTACTACTGGATCAATGCCCCGACGTCCAGGATCAGTCCCACCCGCCCATCGCCGAGAATAGCTCCGCCCGCAATCCCCTTCACCTCCTGAAACACCGGACCGAGACTCTTGATCACCACTTCCTGCTTCCCGGCCAGCTCATCCACCACCAGTCCGTAGCTCCTGCCCCCAATCTCGCTGACGATCAGGATGCAGTCGCCCGGATCCGTGCTTCTGCTGGGAATATTCAGCTTCTGGTTTAGCCGGACAACCGGGATCAGACGGCCTCTGACCAGCGCCATCTCCGCGCGATTTTCCACGGTAAAGATCATGTTCGCGCCCGGACGGATCATTTCGCGAACGGCGAACAACGGAACAATGAACTTCTCCGTACCGATGACCACCACCAAACCGTCGATGATCGCCAGGGTCAATGGCAACTTCATCAGGAAGCGGGCGCCCTGGCCCGGTTCGGATTCGATTTCGATGCTCCCGCGCAACCGGGCGATGTGCTGGCGGACGACGTCCATTCCCACTCCGCGCCCGGACACATCGGTGACCTTGTCGGCGGTCGAGAACCCGGGCTCGAAGATCAGGTGATCAATCTCGGAATCAGTCAGCGATTCGCCTGGGCTGACGAGCCCTTTCGCCAGCGCCTTGTCGAGAATCTTCCGCCGGTTCAACCCGCGGCCGTCATCGCTGATTTCAATGGCAATCTGGCCTGCCTGGTGCCACGCCTTGAGCCGCACCTTGCCCGCCGCCGGCTTGCCTGCCGCTTCGCGTTCTTCCGGCATCTCCAGTCCGTGGTCCAGCGAGTTGCGCAGCATGTGGATGAACGGGTCAGCCAGCTCCTCGACGATGGTCCGGTCCAGCTCGACATCCTCGCCAAACATTTCCAGTTCCGCCAGCTTTCCCGACTTGCGGCAGAGGTCCCGAACCAGGCGCGTCATGCGCCGGAACAGGCTCCCAAGCGGAACCATGCGTATGGCCATCGCCGTCTTTTGCACCTCGGCGGTCACGCGCGCCAGTTGCGCCAGGTCGCGCTGCAGGCGCGGCGTCTTGGCCGCGCCCAGGTCCGGATTATGGCGCAGCATCGTTTGCGCGATCACCAGTTCTCCAACCATGTCCACCAGGTACTCGAGCTTGGCCGTATCGACTCTCAGGGCCGGCGCCTCGTTCTTGACTCTCTCCAGGGCCGGCGCCGCGCCGTTGCCGGGCGTTGCCGCGACAACCGTTTTCGCCCCTTCCGACGGCTCGCCCCGCGCCGCCCGCCGGATGCGCTCCACCAGCGGCCGCGGAAACTCCGGCGGAATTCCACTCCCGCCATGCCGCGCCGCCTCAATCGCTTTGAGCCAGGCCGCCAGGTAGTCGCCGGCATTCAGAACTACATCGACACGTTCCGCGTCGAGCGTGATAACGCCATTGCGCGCCAGATCCAGGACCGTTTCGACCTCGTGCGCAACCTCCTGCATAGCGGCGAACTCGAGAAATCCCGCCAGCCCCTTGATGGTGTGAAAACTGCGAAAGGCGCTGTGCAGCCCTTCCCGCGCCTTCGGATTCTGTTCGAGCGCCAGCAACTGGGCTTCGATGTTGCAGAGGTGCTCCTTGGCCTCGATCAGAAAGTCGGCCACCAGTTGGGGATCTTGCGCCAGAACGCCGCTCAGAATCGCAGCGCCGGAACCGTCATGCTCCCCGGCCGCGCGCCGGAGCGCCTCCACCTGTTCGCGGAATTTCCTTGTATTGACCCGTCTTGCCGATAGCGTCCGCGCGATCTCACCCAGCGGCGCGCGCTGCGCGTCCGCGCAACGCTGCGACAACAGGCTCAGTTCCTCAGCCACCCGCCTCCGCGCTTCCGGACGGGATAGGACTTCCTTCAGGTCCAAAGTTTCGAGCTGTTCGGCTAGATTCGCCTCGGGTTCGAAGTACAGCATGGGATCGGAATCCGTCACCCAATCCCATCGGTACAATCCGTCCAAAGCATTAGAGGAATTCTGCTTCAAGCCGCGCCGGGTCAAGGGCTTGGCGCACCGCCGCGGGTCACGCCCCCCTTTCGGACAGGCCACCGCTTTCGGCTAGCATAGGTGAAGTACCTAATTCAGAGGAGTGCTTATGCGTAGATCTGAATTCCTGACCGCTCTTGCGTTAGGGGGTGTGGCCGCCGGCCAGCCCGTGACGCCCCCAAAAACCCATCTGAAAATCGGTGACACCGCGCCGGACTTCACCCTTCCGTCCACCTCCGGCCCGCCGTTCAAGCTGTCCGATCACATCGGCAAGAAGACGGTGGTTGTCGCTTTCTTCCCCATGGCGTTCACCGGCGGTTGAACGAAGGAAATCACGGCGTACCAGGCTGGTATCGCCAAATTTGAGGCCGATGGCGCCCAGGTCGTCGGCGTCAGCACCGACAATCTGGGGGCTCTCAACTACTGGGCCAAGGAAGTCTTGAAAGTGTCGTTTCCCTTAGCCAGCGACAACATGCATAAGGTTACCGCCCTATACGGGGTCTTGCTGCCGGACCGCGGAATCGCCAACCGCACCACGTTCGTCATTGACCTGAACGGCAAAATCCAGCACATCGAAGAAGGGAGTGCCGCGATCAACCCGGATGGCGCCTCGTCGGCCTGTACTCGCCTAAAGAAACACTGACCGCCGTAGACTGGCGGAACTTAACGTCATATTAAGTGTGTATATCTTATAAGGCGTAGTTTGCCTATAATCAGATGCACGGCAACGATAAAGTGCACAGAGAGGAGTGCGTCGCGGGACGCGCTACTAAATGGCCATTCCCGCTTCGGGTACAAAGGTGGACTCTCCAGTCCGCCGGCCATCCAGAACCCGGCGTTTCCGGGAGCGTTTGCTAGACTCCGCCAGTAGGCTCTGGTGGAGCGCCAAACGCGCGGTGGGGGAAAGCGGGATCACCCCGCTGCACAACCTCGAGTATCTCTCCGGGCTGCTCCGGTTGGGCGAGTGGCTCCGCGCAAAGCAAGCCCACTCGCAACCGTACTTCAAAACGCGCGCCGAACTCTTCCAGTACGTCAACGGCGAAATCCTGCACGCACAAGCGGTCAACTACCTCGAGTTTGGAGTGTATCAGGGCGCCTCCATTCGAGACTGGAGTTCGCTGAACCAGAATCCGGAGTCCACCTTTACCGGCTTCGACACGTTCAAGGGTTTGCCCGAGTCGTGGAGGTTGCCGAGCGGAGTCCTGCCTGCCGGCTACTTTGACGTGGGAGGGAAAATCCCCGTCATCAACGACCCCAGGGTCGGTTTTGTGCCGGGTCTGTTTCAGGAAACGCTGCCGGAATTTCTCCAGACGTTCGATCCGCCACACAGGCTGGTCATCCACCTGGACGCCGACCTGTATTCCTCAACTCTCTTTGTCCTCGTGGCGCTCAAAGAACTGCTAGCCAGACCCGGAACGCTGCTTCTGTTCGACGAATTCTCGTCTGTGCAGTCGGAGTTCCGCGCCATGGCCGATTTCGAATCCGCTTTCCGTCCCAAACTCAGGATTGCCGCCTGCGGCGGGCGCTACTTCGAGCATGTCGCGCTCCTGGCGCCGGAATCATAGCTCGCGCCGGTTTTCGAGCGACTTCGACATGGTCACTTCGTCGGCGAATTCCAGGTCGCTGCCCACCGGAATCCCCATCGCAATCCGCGTCACCTTGACGCCCAGGGGCTTCAACAGCCGCGCCAGGTAGACGGCGGTCGCTTCGCCTTCGACCGTCGGGTTGGTGGCCAGAATAATTTCTTCCACCTCACCCTGGCTCATCCGCTCCAGGAGTCCCTTGATGCGCAGTTGCTCCGGACCCACTCCCCGGAGTGGACTGATCGATCCGTGCAGCACGTGGTACATGCCTTCGTAGGTGCGCGTGGTCTCGATCGGCAAAATGTTGTGCGGTTCTTCCACCACGCAGATCTTGTGCTTGTCGCGGTGCGGGTCGCGGCAATAGAGGCAGATCTCCGTATCGCTGACGTTGTTGCAGATGGCGCAAAGCCCCAACTTCTCCTTCACATCGAGAAGCGCCTGCGTCAGCCGCGTCACGTCCTCCTGCGGCGCGCGCAGAATGTGAAAAGCAATGCGCTGAGCGGATTTCTGGCCGATTCCCGGAAGCCTCTTGACTTCCTGAATCAGCCGCGCCAGCGGTTCGGCGAAATCCGGCATCTAAAACAAGCCGGGAGGCAGGCCCAGGCCGCCGAGCATTCCGCTCGTCTTCTTTTGCGTTTCTTCGTCCACCTTGTGGGACGCTTCGTTAAAGGCGGCCATCGTCATGTCCTGAAGCATCTCGACGTCGCCGGCCACTTCAGGATCGATCTTCACCTTCAGCACGTTCTTCTGGCCGTCCATCGCCACGGTGACCATGCCGCCGCCGGATGTGGCCTCCACTCGAATCGCCGCGATTTCCTCTTGCAGGCGCTTCTGCATCTCCTGCGCCTGTTTCATCATGGCTTGCAGATTGCCGCCGCCCGGTATTTTCATGCCTTCACTCCTTCAGGTCCCTCACACCGCGAACCTGGCTGTCTTTGAATCGTTCCTGGAAGCGCTTGACCTCGGGATGCGCAAGCGCCCGCTCCGACACTTCATCGCCACTCTTTGCGCCGCCTTCCGCGGGCCGCTCCGCCGCCGCGACTCCCGCGCCTTCGCTGACCTGAACCTTGACCGGCCTGCCGCCGGTCCGTTGCAGGAACTTCAGCAGCTCCTTGTCTTTTAGCGCCAGGTGGAATTCCTTGGGTGCGGTAAAGAGCACCGTCGCGCCGTTCTCGACCACCTCGGCGTGCTCCACCGCATCGGCTAGAAACGAGGAACCGGCCTCGTGCAGCACACCCAGCAGCCTCTCCTTGAGTGTCCCGCCGGTGTCCGGGAGCGGCTCTTTGGCGGGCGGTGCGGCGGTTTGCGTCTTCCGCGCCGAGTCCACCTGAAACGGAGAGGTCCCCGCGCGGCTCTGGACGCTGGCCGAGCGCACCGGCGCCTTGGCTGGCTGCGGGGCGCCGCTCAACTCCTTCAACGCCTCTTCGACCGGCTTCATCCGGCCGGCATGCACCAGCCGCAGCAAACCCAGTTCCAAGTGCAGGCGCGGCTGCAGCGAATACTGAAGCTGTCCGAACACGTCGACCGTCAACTGAAAGTAGCGCGTGAGGTCCTCTTCGCTAAACTGCCCAGCGACATCGCGCAGCCGGGCCTGCTCGGCCGCTGATGCCGCAATCAGGCGCGTGTCTTCACCGGTGATTTTCGCCACCATCAGATTGCGAAAATAGCGCGACAGCTCCCGGCAAAAGTGTTGCAGGTTCCGCCCGCTAAGTTCCAGCTCATTCACGATCTCGAGCATTTGCGTCGTGCTGGACTCGGCCAGCGCGCGCGTCACGCCGCTCATCGATTCGAGCGAAAACATCCCCAGTAACTCCCGGACTTGCTGGCCCGCGAGCGTGCCGCCGTAACAGGCGATCGCCTGGTCCAGCGCCGACAGGGAGTCGCGCACGCTGCCCTCGCCCGCCTGCGCCAGCACCGACAGCGCTTCGGCGTCCGCGCTGATTCCTTCCTGCGCGCAGATCCACTCCATGCGCGCCACCAGGTCGGGAAATTCCACCGACCGGAAGGTAAACTGCTGGCATCGTGATGCGATCGTCGTCGGAATCTTATGGGCTTCGGTCGTGCACATCACAAACACCGCCCACTCCGGCGGCTCTTCCAGCGTCTTCAACAGCGCGTTGAAGGCTTCGTTCGTGATCTGGTGCGCTTCGTCGATGATAAAAACCTTGTAGCGGTCGCGCGCCGGACGGTACCGCACGTTTTCCCGCAGCTCGCGCATTTCGTTGATGCCGCGGTTGGAAGCCGCGTCGATCTCAATCACGTCGGGCGCGTTTCCGGCGGCGATCTCCAGGCAGGACGCGCACTTGCCGCATGGCTGCGCGGTGGGACCCTCGACGCAGTTCAGGCACCGCGCCAGTATCCGCGCCACCGTCGTCTTCCCGGTTCCCCGCTGGCCGGCGAAAATGTAGCCGTGCGCGATACGCCGCTGCTGTATGGCGTTTTCCAGCGTCGTGCGCACATGTTCCTGCCCGATCAGTTCGGAAAAATACTGCGGCCGGTACTTGCGTGCGATGACCTGGTACATTCAGTGGGGCCGTGACGAGTTTTGCCAGACCCCGGGTGATCCGCGGCACACAGGGTGAACTACTACCGTTGCTTCCTTCCGGACCTGGCGGGGTTCGCAGTCTCCTATTGCACGGAGCCCGGAGCCTGACAATCAACCATCCTAGCATGCGTGCTTTGACGCGCTCCGGCGTCTGCTACCATCGTCCTGTTTACGGCTGGTTTCAGGCTCTCGCTTGATGAACGGCAGCACCGTTTCGCACTACCGCATCCTCGACAAGCTTGGCGAAGGCGGCATGGGTGTCGTCTACCGGGCCGAGGACACGCGTTTGGGCCGCGGCGTCGCCATCAAGTTCCTGCCCGCCGAATTTGCCGGCCAGGCCGAAGCCCGGCAGCGCTTCGAGCGTGAGGCCCGCCTCGCTTCCTCTCTCAACCACCCCCACATCTGCACCATCTACGATGTCGGCGAAAGCGACGGCCGTCCCTACCTGGTCATGGAACTTCTCGAAGGCCAGACCTTGGACGTCATCGTGCGCCGCGGCCCGATGCCCGTGCGAGACCTTTTGGAAATCGGCCGCCAGGTCGCTGACGCCCTGGACGCCGCGCACCAGCGTGCGCTCATCCATCGCGACATCAAGCCGCAGAACATCTTTCTGACCGCCCGGGGCGACGCCCGCATCCTCGATTTCGGACTGGCCAAACACACCGAAGAGCGCGTGGTCACGGTGGGTCCCGACGCCCCCACCGTCGCGGCTCGCAGCTTCCTGGTCACCCAGCCCGGTTCGGCGCCGGGCACCATCGCCTATATGTCGCCGGAGCAGGCGCGCGGATTGCCCCTTGACCGCCGCACCGATATCTTCTCGCTCGGCGTCGTGCTCTACCAGATGGTGACCGGCACGCTGCCGTTCTCCGGCGTGACCACCGGCGTCATGTACGAGGAGATCCTGACCCGGACTCCTCCTCCGCCTGTCCACCTGCGGCCGGACACGCCACCCGAACTGTCCCGCATTCTCGGTAAAGCCCTCGAGAAAGATCGCGACGTCCGGTATCAGACCGCGGCCGACTTGCGCGCTGACCTCCAGCGGCTGATGCGGGACTCCGGCTCTCAATCCGCCAGCTACACTCCTTTTGCCCCGGCGCCGTCCACCAGCAAGCCGGGACCGTATTGGGCCCGCCGGGCGCTCTACCTCGCTGAAGCCGTGCTGGTGCTGGCCGCCGGCTTCTATTTGTACCGCCAGTTCCGCGCGCCCGGTACGCCCGTCAAAGGGTCGATCGCGCACGGCGCCTTCACGCAGATTGCCAACCACCCCACGCCCAGTCTTTTCCCGGCGCTCTCGCCCGATGGTGAGGCGGTGGCCTACGCCAACCGCGTCGGCGGCCACTGGCGCCTCTTTCTCCGCTATCTGAAAGATGCGAACCCGATCGATCTTTCCACTAGCGGCGGCTTTGACGACACACAGCCGGTCTACTCGCCGGACGGGAAGCAGTTGGCCTTTCGATCGTCGCGCGACGGCGGAGGAATCTTCCTCCTGACGCTGTCCGACCGCGCCGTCACCAAACTCACCGATTTCGGCTACAACCCGGCCTGGTCCCCGGACGGCAAGGAAATCCTGTGCTCGACCGAAGGGGTCGAGCGCCCGGAAGACCGCCTGACACAGAAAAGCGAACTCTGGGCGGTGCGCGTCGCCGGTCAGGCGCGCCGCCTCATCACCAAGGGCGACGCCGTCCAGGCGTCCTGGTCGCCCAGCGGTTCACGAATCGCTTATTGGTCCGCGCCCGGCGGGCAGCGGGACATATTTACTGTTCGTTCTTCGCCTCGGGGCGATACGCCGGGCGAACCCATCCCCGTCACCAACGACAGCGCCACCGACTGGAACCCGGTGTGGGCGCCCGACGGCAAGACGCTCTACTTTTCGAGTGACCGCGGCGGCGCCATGAACCTCTGGCGGGCGCCCATTGACCAGGAGACCGGCGAGGTGCTGGGCGCGCCCGAACCGATCACCACTCCGTCTACTGACGCCGGCCTAATCTCGATTTCCGCCAACGGCAAGCGCCTCGCCTACGTCGACACCATCCTGACCGCCTACCTGTACCACGCCAGTTTCGACCCCTCGGCTCAACGTGTCGACGGGCAGCCCCAACGCATCGCCCAAACCACCGAACCCGCCCTTCGCCCCGACATCTCTCCCGACGGAAAATGGCTCGCGTTCAATTCGCAAGGCAAAAAGGAAGATCTGTTCGTGATGCGCACCGACGGTTCCAGCCTGCGGCAGTTGCTCAACGACGAAGCCAAGGACCGCGGACCGCGCTGGTCCCCTGATGGCGCGCGCATCGCCTTCTTCTCCAACCGCGCCGGGCGCCGCTGGGAGATCTGGACCATCTCGCCCGCCGGGACTGACCTCCAGCAACGGACCCGCGGCGAAACGGTCGATTCGGTCTGGCCGGTGTGGTCCCCGGATGGGCGCAGCCTGGCCTACACGGTCTTCGGCAGGAATCCGTTCCTGATCGCTGTCGGACGGCCGTGGCATCAACAATCGGCCCAGGCCCTTCCCTCGCCGCCGGGCGCCGCCGAAGTCTTCTCCGCCTGGTCGTGGTCTCCCGACGGAAAACAGCTTGCCGGCTTTGTTCAGCGCGATTCCGCCTACACGGGGTTGGCCGTGGTGGACCTGCGCACCTCCAAACTCACCCGCCTCATCGATCATGGCCTGGACCCGGTCTGGCTGAACGACAACCGCGGCCTGTTGTTCCACGACCAGGGCCGCCTCTGGCTGCTCGACACCACCAGCGGACAACAGAAGGAAATCGTATCGGTTCCCCCGGCCGAAATCGCCACGCGCGGCTACGCCATCTCCCGCGACAACCGCCACCTCTACTTCAGCGCCGTTCGCACACGTTCCTCGATCTGGATTCTCTCGGCCGAGTAACGCCCGTTCGGACTCAATGACGGAAAGCGGCCCGGCTTGCAAACTGCGCCCCGCCGCCAAGTCCTTCTTCAATCCTCAGAAACTGATTAAACTTGGCAACCCTCTCACTCCTGCAGCCCGACCCCGTCTTGATGTGTCCTGCGCCGGTGGCGACGGTCAAGTCCGCGATGAACGTATCCTCCGTCTCGCCGGACCGGTGAGAGACGAAGCAACCGTAGCCGTTCCGCTCCGCCAGTTTCATCGTGTCGAGAGTTTCAGTGACCGTGCCGATCTGATTGAGCTTGATGAGGACCGAGTTTGCGATTCCTTGTTCGATTCCGTCGGAGAGTATGCCAGGGTTCGTGCAGAAAATATCATCGCCGACGAGCTCGATCCTGGAACCAAGGGCGGCCGTCAGTTCGCGCCAGCCTTCCCAGTCGTTCTCGCCCATTCCGTCCTCCAGCAGGAGAATCGGGTACTGTCGAACCCACGACTCCCAGAGACGAATGAGGCTGCCAGACGTCATCGCCTCCCTGGTCGACTTGAACAGAACGTATCGATTCGCGTCCCACAGTTCGCTCGCCGCGGGATCCAGGCACATCGAGATGTCCTTCGATGGTTCGTATCCCGCCTTGACGATGGCTTCCAAAATGAGCTCAACCGCCTCTTCGTTGGACTTGAGATTCGGCGCGAAACCGCCCTCGTCCCCTACCGCGGTGCTGTAGCCCCGGTTGCGCAAGAC
>JADZCI010000245.1 GCA_020851655.1 Bryobacterales bacterium | reverse complement strand
CGGAACCATCGCCGGCAGATCCGGCACGGCCTCTTCCGGGCATCGGGCATGCCCGTCCATCGTCACCCTCGCAAGTGGTCAACTTCTGGCGCGTAGGGGTGGGTCAGTTTTCGCGAGCGCCGAAGCGTTGAGCAACGTCACGCAGTGACGAACGCTTCTCGACAGGCGGTCGAGCCGGTGAATGAGAATCTGGTCGACACCGCCGCTGCGAACAAGCGCGAGCAGTCGGTTCAACCCAGGACGGCCGAGCGACGCTCCGGAGTGGCCGTCGTCATCGAATCGCTGCGCCAGCAGTGTCCATCCTCGCCCGCGTTGCGACTGAAGATAGAGGGAGCAGGCCTCGTGCTGAACCTCGCACGAGGACAAACCATCGGACGAACTCACCGACTGGCGGGTGTAGATGGCGCACCGAACCGGCCTTCGGCGCGACGCCTCTTCGGAGGCAGTGGGCACTGATCCAATTCTCCGTCGTCGGCGACGCAGTTTGAAAGCGGTGGAGGGAGGGCAGCCTCTCCCAACAGGGCTGTCAACCAACGCGGCGGCGTCAACGGAGAAACTGGAGAGTTCGGGTGGTTGAGAGAGGCCAACGCTCTGAACCTGCATGGTTGAGAGAGCACCCCAGTCTGCGCCACTTCGAACTGGAGAAACCAGCCCGAACGCAAATACCACGGAATGTTTGGGATACGGCGGCGGTGGGAACGGGCGCTGGCGTCAACTACAACAGCGAGAGAAACTTAGCAAAACTGAAACTGGCTCCCCGGCATGGATTCGAACCACGAACTTGACAAGATTCTGAGATCTCGCAACTTATTGAGTATACAAAGTCTCTGAAGTCGTCAAAAGCACCAAAAGCAGGGTTTCGGTACAAAATCGGTACAAAACTATTTTCTGTGGCGGCACGGGTTGTGAGCAAAAACCTGCACGGTCCGCACCGGATTACGTCCATCTTCCATGAGTGAAGAGACTGGGCCACGACCAGCCCGTCAGCGTCGATTGGTCTTTTGTGGAAGTCCCTTGACGCCAGGGGCTCGTGCTATACTATCTATATCGTATTTCGATATCGCATTACGATATGTGAAAAGAGCCAGATGACGAATAAACAGAGTAAACGCAAGCGGAAGTCTCCCGACGCAGAATCGACGCGCGGCGAGAGGCGTACTTTTTACGCGGGTCTCATACGGCTTCATGTGCTGCATCATGCAGCCATAGAACCCGTTTATGGCCTCGGGATGATTGAGGAGCTTCGGCGTCACGGTTACGATGTGAGCGCCGGTACGCTCTACCCGGTCCTCCATGGGCTTGAGCGTAAAGGGCTGCTCAAATCCAGCAGGGAACAGTCGGACGGTGTCGAACGCCGTCTGTATCGCGCTACAACGGCAGGACGAAAGGAGCTCGCCGCCGCCAAGGCGAAAGTACGCGAGTTGTTTGGTGAACTGTTCGAGCACGAGAGCGGCAGACTATGACGGAAGCCGGACGCGATACGTCTTGGGACTGGAGAACAAGACTTCTCGACACGCGGGCGCCCGGATGGTCGATCCTCATACGCCTCCTCGTCGGCCTCGTGGTGTTCGTTCCGGAAGGCATTCAGAAGCTCATCATTCCGGATCTCCTGGGGGCGGGCCGCTTTGCAAACATCGGCATTCCGTATCCGGAACTGATGGGGCCGTTTGTTGGTATTGTCGAGACGGTTTGCGGCGTACTCATCGTCTTTGGGCTTCTGACCAGAGTGGCCGCTATTCCACTGGTCATAACAATGGTCGTGGCGATCGTTTCGACAAAAGTGCCGATCTTGCTCGGCCATGACTTCTGGATATTTCACGTGGCCAAGCTGCCGCGTTATGGATTCTGGAGCATGATGCACGAAGCGCGCGCAGATTTCGACATGTTGCTTGGAGCGGTTTACCTGTTGATCGAAGGCGGCGGAGCCTGGTCGGTAGATGCCAAACTCGCGCGCAGGGTTGCTTCTTGAGCGTCCGAAGGAGGATGTCAAACCATGATGATCGATAGGCGTTCGTTTCTCAAATACACCGGCGCAGTACCATTCATGGGTGTCATGCCGCGTCTGGCGCGGGCTGCCGACCAAGCCAGTGCGGAAAAAGCGGATTATACGCTGCGCATCGGAACCGGCCTGGTTGAACTGGCGCCGGAGCACATCGTTTCCACAACCTTATATAGCGGGCAGTTTCCCGGCCCATTGCTGCGGTTCAAGGAGGGAAAGCGCGCGGTCGTCGATGTTTACAACGACACCGACACGCCCGAGCTAGTCCACTGGCACGGCCAGATGATACCGAGCGACGTGGACGGCGCCGCCGAGGAGGGCTCGCCGTTCGTACCGGCACACGGCATGCGCCGCATTGTCTTTACACCGCGACCCTCGGGCTTTCGCTTTTACCACACGCATGTGGTGGCCGGAGGAGACCTGAACCGAGGCACCTACACCGGTCAGGCCGGGCCTGTCTATATCGAGCCAAAAAACGATCCCGGAGATTATGACCGGGAGGTTTTCCTGGTCATGAAGGAGTTCGCACCGTCCTTCAGCCGCGGCGGCGACATGGCCATGGACGTTCTGGCCGGCTCTCCGCTACAGGACCTTCAGCAGGTGGGAAAGGCGGCGGACGAGGAGGCAAAGGAAAAGACCAAGGGCTTTGAGGTCGGCTACGATCTGTTCGCCATCAACGGCCGGATGCTGGGTCACGGAGAGCCGATCCGCGTAAAGCAGGGCGAAAGGATACTGTTCCACGTGCTCAACGCGAGCGCGACGGAGATACGCAGCCTTGCGCTTCCCGGCCATGCCTTCCGCGTCGTCGCGCTGGATGGGAATCCTGTGCCGACGCCAGCAGATGTCCCGGTGCTCTGGATCGGGACCGCCGAACGCGTTTCTGCCGTCGTCGAAATGAAGCACCCCGGTGTCTGGGTCATGGGCGACCTTGCCGATGACGACCGCGGGCACGGGATGGGCATTGTCGTCGAATACGCGGGGCAGAAAGGCAAGCCGCAATGGGTCAAGCCAAAACCTTTCCGCTGGGATTACAAGCGGTTCGGACGCCAGAATGCGTCGCCCGTCTCGCCTGACGAAACCATCGAGATGACGATCGTCAAGCATAACGCCGCACTCAATGGGTTCAATCAGTGGACGCTCAATGGCGAAGCCTTTTCGATGGAGACCATGAAGCCGGCCTATACGCTACACGAAGGACGCCGCTACCGATTGAAGTTCCGCAACGCCAGCGACGACATCCACCCCCTGCATCTGCACCGACACAGCTTCGAGCTGACGCGGGTCGCAGGCAAGCCGACCGCTGGCGTGATGAAGGATGTCGTGATGCTGGGCGGGTTTCAGGAACTTGAACTGGAGTTCGTGGCCGACAACCCCGGGCCGACCTTGTTTCACTGTCACCAGCAACTGCACATGGATTTCGGGTTCATGGCTCTCTTCAATTACGCATAACTCAAACCAGTAAGGAAGTACCACATGACGATAACCGCGCCTGCGCCCGAAGTTCAGGACCTCCAGACCGGCTCGTCGCCCCAAAGCTCTCAGACTGGTTCGCCGGGCCGGAAGGGATCCTCTCTTGAAGTCCTGCTTGCTTTCCTCAACCTGGGCGTCTCCTGTTTCGGCGGACCCATCGCGCACCTCGGTTACTTTCGCGACGAATTCGTGGTGCGCCGGAAGTGGATCGACGAACACGCCTATGCCGATCTGGTCGGGCTGTGTCAGTTCCTGCCCGGTCCCGGCAGCAGCCAGGTCGCGTTTTCCATTGGGCTGATGCGGGCCGGTTATGGCGGTGCCCTCGCGGCATGGACAGGCTTCACCCTGCCTTCCGCCATCATGCTTGCCCTGTTCGCCTACGGCGCCGGAGCGCTTGGCGGCCCTGCGGGAATCGGTCTGCTGCAGGGCCTCAAGCTTGTCGCCGTCGCCATCGTGGCGCAGGCCGTGTGGGGGATGGCACGCACGCTCTGCCCCGACAGGGAACGGGCATCCATCGCGGTAGCGGCGACGCTCATTATCCTGTTCAGCGCCTCGTCGGCGGCGCAGGTTGGAGCGATTGCCTTCGGCGGCCTTGCTGGCCTCTGGCTTTGCCGTCATGGGCCGGCGACGCCAACGGGTCATATCGCGATGCCGGTGTCGCGCACCGCAGGAGCCGTGGCGCTCATAACTTTCTTTTTGCTACTCGCGGGTCTCCCGGTCCTGCGCGCGTCCGTCGGGTCCTCCGGCATAGCCTTGTTCGACGCCTTCTACCGGTCCGGCGCGCTGGTGTTCGGCGGCGGCCACGTCGTCCTGCCTTTGCTGCGCGAAGGTTTCGTAACGCCGGGGTGGGTGAGCGATGACGCGTTTCTCGCCGGCTACGGCGCGGCGCAGGCGGTCCCCGGACCCCTCTTCACGTTCGCCGCCTATCTGGGGGCCGTGGTGAAACCTGAGCCGCACGGCATCGCGGGCGCGGCGCTCGGCTTGATCGGGATATTTCTTCCGGGTGTTCTTATCCTGGTTGGCACGCTGCCCTTCTGGGACGCGTTCCGCAAACGCACCCACGCGCAGGCGATGATGCGTGGCGTCAATGCGGCGGTCGTCGGGCTTCTGGGTGCAGCCCTCTACATCACGGTCTGGACCAGTTCCGTAAAGACGCCGGGGGATTTCGGCGTCGCTCTCGTCGGCTTCGTTCTTCTGACCGCCTGGCGCGCGCCACCGCTGCTGGTGGTCGTCATCAGCGCGCTCGGGGGCCTCGCGCTGGCTACGATCAAGTGAGTGGACCATGCCCCGTTCAATCGAGCGCTACTTTGCCGGCCTTTCGCGAAACACCTTCCTCCTCGCGGCCGCGAGCCTGTTCGCCGATATCTCGACCGAGATGCTTTATCCGGTCCTGCCGGTTTTCCTGACACAGACGCTGAAGGCAGGCGGCAGCATCGTCGGGCTCGTGGATGGCTTCGCGCAGGCCACGCAAAACATCGTGCAGGGTTTTTCCGGCGCGCTATCGGACAAGCTGCAAAGGAGAAAACCCGTTGCGCTCGCCGGTTATCTTCTGGCGGCGCTTGCCAAGCCGCTGATGGGTATCTCCGCCGTCTGGCAGGCGCTGTTCGGCGCGCGATTGCTGGACCGGCTTGGCGCGGGCACGCGCTCCGCGCCCCGCGACGCGCTCATCGCCTCTTCAGTGGATGAGGAGAACAGAGGCCGCGCCTTTGGCCTTGAGGGCGTCGGCGACAATGCCGGAGCCTTCCTTGGGCCGCTGTTGGCTGTGCTCCTTCTTTACACCGCGCATCTTGGCATCCGGACCATCTTCTATGTGGCCGTCGTTCCCGGCCTGCTTGCCTTCCTCATGGTCCTCCTGGTGAAGGAACGTGCAGTGGCCGTCGCAGCGAAATCAAAAATTGATGTCCATCTTCGGCAATTTCCGAAGGCCTATTGGAAATATCTGCTCGCAACGGCTTTGTTCGGACTCGGCAACTCCAGCAATGCGTTCCTGATCCTGCGGACCCGGGATTTCGGCGTTTCGCTGGAAACAACGATCCTGATCTACGCGGCGTTCAACCTCGTTGCCGCCCTGATTTCCTATCCGGCTGGTTCTCTTTCCGATAGGTGGGGGCGAAAGCATGTTCTGCTCGCCTCGTTTCTCATTTTCCTGATTGCCTATCTCGGCTTTGCGCTGACGCAGAACATCCTCCTGACCGCAGGCCTGTTCGTATTCTACGGGCTGTATCAGGGCATGTACCGCGCTGTTGGCAAGGCGCTCGCGTCGGACCTCGTGCCGGACCATCTGCGCGCAAGCGGCGTCGGCTGGTACAGCACCACGGTCGGCCTGTTGCAACTGGTGGCGAGCGTCGTTGCCGGGTTGCTGTGGGATCGCGTCGGCCATGCCGCCGTCTTCTATTACGGCGCGGCGTTTGCCGCCGTCGGCAGCGTCGGACTGCCCTTGTTAATTCCGGGAAACAACGATCGGCAGAAAGCCGTGCCACAGTAAAATTAGCTTTCGCGTGCTTCCAAGGATTATTTTGAAATCCATGCTCTGATCGCTAAGCACAATTACAGCAGTTATTTACGAGAAATGATGCTTTGTACAAAATCGGTACAACGATCAGAAAAAGTGCTTCTAACTCGCTGATACTAAAGGTGTGGCTCCCCGGCATGGATTCGAACCACGATTCACGGCTCCAAAGGCCGCTGTCCTACCGTTAGACGACCGGGGAGTGAGGCTGTGGGCGGGCCAACGTTTCTAGTTTAACGCATCGCCTTGCCTGGATCTCGCCGAATTGGCCTCAAGTTCCATCCCATCCCGCCGATAAGCCGGACATGGGACCCCCCGTGTTCGACACTCTGGCGCGGCCTCAGGCGCCTTGGGCTTTGCGGCTGCTGCCGCCGTTTCCGGCTATCGCGCAGCGGATCCTGGCGTTGACCGCACAGGAGGACGTCAGCGTCGGCCAGGTGGCGGAGTTGATCAAAATGGATCCTCCTTTTGCCGCCGAGATCCTGCGCTTTGCTAACTCGGCTTTGTTCGGTGCGCGGCGCGAGATCGCCAGCCTCTCGCAGGCGATCGTTTTGATGGGAACCGATCGCGTTACCGCGATGGCCACCTGCGTCGCCATGCAAAAAATGGTCCGGCACACCGTCGGCAATCCGGCGCTGCGCAAGATATGGCATCACAGCCTGGTGACCGCGCTGGTCTCCGAACAGATCGCACGGTCCGCGCGGCGGCTACAGGATGTCGCCTATACGGCGGGATTGCTCCACAACCTCGGCACGCTCGGTTTGATGGCGGCTTACCCGGCCGAGTACACCCGAATGCTGCAGGTTACCAACGAGTTCGGCTTTGATCTGCTGAACACGGAACGCGCGCTCTTCGAAATTGACCATTGTGCCGCCGGAGCCTACCTGGCACAGGACTGGGATTTCCCCGACGAACTCGCCGCCGCCATCGCCACCCATCACGATTCGCCCGTCAAAGGCACATTCTCGCTGGACACCGTCGTCCAAGTAAGCTGGCGTTTGGCGGACACTCTCGGGTATGCGGCCTTCTCCTCGGATCGCGAGTGGCAATTCGACGAACTCGTTTCCTATGTCCCCAACACCCGCACTTCCTGGCTCGGAGAGTCCCGCGAAGTGGCTAAAGAACACATCCACACGATCATCGCCGCCTCACCCATCTGACGCTCAGTCGCCCACTACGCCATCAGCCTTCGCACATACTCCACGTTCCGGCGAAGATCCGCGTCTCGGTCGCCTGACGGCGTGCCTGTCTCAAAGTTGGCGAAGCCCTCAAACCCGATCCCTGAAATGGCATCGAGAATCGGACGGAATTCCACCTTCCCCTCGCCCAGATATCCCTTGTCCTTGAAGTGAAACTGGCAGATTCGATCCCGCCCGAGCCAGCGAATCTCTTTGGCGGCATCGACCCCCACCATGTTGGTCGAATTGCCCACGTCGTAGTAGATCTTGAACGCTTTCGACGCCACGATGTCCATCGCCCGGGCGTTATCTTCCGCCGTCAAGAGATTCTCAAAACCCAGGATGATACCCGCCTTCTCGGCGGC
This sequence comes from Bryobacterales bacterium, assembly GCA_020851655.1. Lineage (GTDB taxonomy): Bacteria > Acidobacteriota > Terriglobia > Bryobacterales > Bryobacteraceae > JADZCI01. The sequence goes on along the minus strand of JADZCI010000245.1, from coordinate 16,375 downwards.
TGGAGCGAGTTCTTTGAATGCTCCGGCGACCGTTTCCAGTTCGGTCCTGCCTTGAACCGCGCACTGCCCGAAGAAGACGGTCATCAGAATCGGTGCGCCGAGCGCTCGAGTGATGTCGATGCCCCGGCGAATCCACTCACGAGCCAGCGCGTCGTTCTTGAGGCAGTTGACATGCAGCACATCAAGATACGTCGCATCGAGCACGACCCCATGGCGCTTGGCCTCGGTGCGAAACTGCGACTGCAGCTCAGGGCTCTCCAGGGGCAGCCTCCCGGCGGCATCCGGCCTGCCAATGGTCACTTGTAATCCCTCGAGTCCGAAACCCTTGGCGAGGCCCACCGATTCCGGACGGCTGCTGGCGCGCAGAACGCCATCCATGACGCCCAACTTCAGCCCTCCACTCCTGGCAACGAATAACGGCGCCGAAAGCATGGATCTCCGGCTGATCTTCATCACGCCACCTCCAGGTAAACGGGCGGAAACGTGCGTTTTCCAACCCGGATCTTCAACCACTGTGATCCCTTGGACACGCTTGCAGGCAGCGCCAGGTTGACTTCCCAGCGGCCTACGCGCGGGTCAACCAGGAACGTCTCAATTCCGCTCACCGGATCGCCATTGACGTCCCCGGAAACTTCCGTCAGGTTTTCGACCTCTTCCAAGATCAACTTCACGCGGCCCGACACGATGGTTCTTCCGGAGACGATATCAATCCCGTCCATCACCTCGGCAATCCGCGGAACAGCCGGCGGCGGCGGCAGCACCCGGAGCAGCTTCGGGCCGGCTATCGCCTTGTCCTGCCATCTCAACTCGACCTGCGTGATTCCGCTCGGCATTCCGGCAGGCGGCAGCGCATTCACTTGCGCCAGCTCGCCGGCGAAACGAGGACCGACAAACACGACTTCGCCAGCCACTCCGCTGAATCTCGCTTCAAGGCTCAACAAGTCGGCCCTATCCGGCAACCCGGCCACCAGCATCGCGATCGCGGCATAACGCCCCCGCGCTGGAACGGCGGGCTCGGAACTCATCGCCGCCGTCACCCTGACGATCTCGCACCGGGACCCAGCAGCAGCAGCAGGCGTACCGGGCTTGCACATGGTCACCCACAGGTACTGTGTGCCAGCGCCCTCCAGCGTCAGAAGCAATAGCCCATGCTCTTCGGCGAAGCGCCGCAATTCGACGGGTTTGATGCTCGCGCCCCACCAGGTGTTGGGAGGCTGGCTCGCTTCGGCCAAACCATTCACCTGAACACGAAGGATTCCGGAAGGCTTCAACACGCGTGCCGCTTCGCGCAGATAGTTGAAGATCACGGCGCGATCCGGGATATGCTGAAACACCGCATAGGAGTAGACGAAATCGAACCATGCGCCGCCGAACGGCGACAGGTCCGAACCCGAACCGGTATGAAGCCGCGCGTTGGCCACGCCCGCCAGGTTGCGGCGCGCGCGTTCGATCATCTCACTGGAGACATCGATGCCGTGAATCTCGGCGCAATCGCCGGCCAGCGGTCTCATCAAACGTGCCGGACCGCAGCCGATTTCGAGCACACGCGCGGCACCTACTCGATCTGGACCGCCCAATCGCCGCATCTCAACTCGCAGGCTGCGCAGTACGTCCGAGGCAGTGCCAAAGAACTCGTCGTCGGACTGTGCCCGGCGCCCGAACGCGACGTAGTAATGAGCATCCTCGCGCGCCCGCGCGTTCCAATCCCGGCGCATGCGCTCTTCGACAGGTTCCACGCTCATGGGGCCTCCCGGCAGATGTTGTTTGAAACGGAGTTGGCGGACGCGCTGACGGCCGGCGCACGCATCACGCAACGCCGGCTCATGCCATGCCCTGTTATGGTATTACCCGAAACCGTGTTGCCGGCAGCCGGTTCCTGGCGCGACCATTCGGCCGCCGAGACACCCAGATAGACTCCGCTGGACAGCAGGTCGGGTTGACCCGCGAAGTACAAACAGTGATACCTGGCGTGGCTCTCGGGACATCCGGCCAGGTTCAGCCGCGTCATCGTATTGTTCTCGATGCGATGATCGCGTCCCAGCACAAAGACGCCGCCGAATTTCATTCCGTCGATCCGGTTGCCGTGTACGTACACCTGCTCGGATCTCATCTGCGGATTGTTGTTGTTGAAGACGATCGCGTAATGGCCGTTGGGGTAGTCCTCCGCCCGTCCGTGATTGCGGCACCGGTTGAATGAGACTTCGCCGTGATGGAAGCCGTCGAGATCGACGCACTTCCCGTTGACCTCGGTCATGGTGTTGCGCGTGTAGATGCTTTCACTCACGTTACCCGCCGTATCGATCCCCACCGGGATTCCGCCGCCTTCCTGATCCACCGTGTAAATCGGGAACCCGATGCGAACCATGGTATTCCTCTCGACTTGGACCCGCTCCGCGTGGCCCACCTGAATGGCGTCGCGCCCGATGGTGTCGAACGTGTTCTCGCTTATCACGCCATCGGAGTTGCGGACGGCATCGAGGCGGGAATGAGTCCACACGGCGTTTCCCCGAATCCCGGAGAAGTGAGATCCGGTCACCAGGAAGTCCGCCGTCCCGTCTTCCAACAGTACGCCACCCGTCCCGTTGTTGCGTCCATTTTGATGCCGCGAGCCGGAGTTGCGCACCTCGATCGCGCGAATGCGCACCTTCCGGCACTTGCGGATCAGCAGGGCGAACGAGGCGATGTTTCGGAATCTGGTCCGCTCGATCAATATGTCCTCCGAGCCTTCGATCAGGACGGCATTGGCGCGATAGTGCTCCGCGAAGGGAATGTTTGAGGGCGGAAATCCCAACGGCTGTTCCAGAGCCGCGCGATTTCCGTCAAACGCAATTCGCTCCAGACGAACCCTGTTTGCGTCGCGCACGACGATCAATGCGCGGCCCTGAAAATCGGCGGCGGCTCTCAATGTGGTTCCCGCGGCCGAGCCGGCCGCGTCCAGATGAGTCAATTCGATTTCACGGTGGATCTGGTGCGTGCCCGGAGGCAGTACAACGCGGCCCGGCCGGCTCAACGCCGCGCGAACCGCCGCCTCATCGGCGATCAAGGGCAGGCAGGTCAACAGTCCAACGAACACGCGCACGCTTCCTACGTTACCTGGAGCGGCGCCGCCGGAGCGTCCCGGCCATTCGCTACCCTGTGACCATGGCATTTCGTTTGACGCTCGCCGGGCAGGAACTGTCCGCTCCCGCGGGCGCCATCATCGGTCTGATTGGCGAAGATCCGGCGCAGTTTGAACCCGTGCTGGCAGCGGCGGGAGAATCTGGCGAACTCATCGTTCGCCAGCCTTTTCTGTCCCCTCTGCGGCGGATCCGGTTGGTTCAGGAGATCGAGTCGCGGCGGCGCTCCAATGGCGCCGTGCTGATCGTCTCGTCCGATCCAGAACTGATGGCCATGTGCGATGAACTGTGGTGGATTGAAGACGGAAGACTGCTGCGCAAAGGCCACCCGGCGGAATTACTTCCGGCATGGCAACGCGACGGCTTCGACCGGTTCCGCCGGCAACACGATCACGCCGGGATCCCACCGCTGTTCCGAAAGGGTGATGGCCGCGCCCGCCTCCTGTCCATCGACGTCTGCGATGCTGTGGGCCAGCCGTCGGCTGCCTGGCAGACGGGACAGGTGGCGTCGGTTTCGGTGCGCGTTCGCTTTGAAGCCGCGTTGGAGGATCCCGTTGTGGGCATCATGGTCCGAACGCACCTAGGGATGGAGGTGTACGGCACCAACACGCAACTCGAGGGCGCCAAACTCGGCCCGGTCAACGCCGGCGACGAGCGCACGATTCGTTTCGAGTTTTTGTGCCGGCTCTGCCCGCGGATGTATGTGGTGACCGCCGCTTCGCACGACCCCGATGGGGTCTGGCACGATTGGGTGGAAGATGCGGTCGCCGTGACGGTCGGCGCAGACCGCTACACGGCCGGCGTGGTCGATCTCGAAGCGCGAGTATCTGTCAATCCGCTTTAGTTCTGACTGGACTTGTACTCGATCGTGCTCTCGACGTCAGCGCGGCGAAAATCCGAATTCGTCATGGCCAACGTGATCACGCGCTTGTAGCCCCACAGTACGTCGATTCGGAACTCCGTTCCGTACGTGGCGGGAAACCAGATGCCTTCGGCTACTCTCGTGTACGTCAGGTTGAAACCCAACTGCTTGACGTCGGTGCCCAGGAACACTTTGACCCCCCAGGGAACGCCGCGCGACATCTTGGTGAAGACATTGACCGGTTGATACTCTTCGGCGTCGACCAGCACTTCGCCGGTCCATCCGAAGTCTTCTTTGTCCGCCGGCTTGAAACTGATGCGGTAGACCTTGCGGCCTTTGATCTCCTTGGTCCCTTCCAGTTCAAACGTGTAGTCCGCCTGCTTGTCCCGGGTCAACGGAAACAAGTCCATCGTGACCCCATCTTTCGACTGCTTATCATTCACAAAGTCGTCGGTCAGGTCCTCGATGACGTCTCCATCGATGTCGGTGTCTTTATGTTTGTGCCCCGGGTCGTCGTACTCGACGATCTTGCCCTTGTGCTCGTACTTGCCGGCGAACTTGACCAGTTCCTTGCGCGTGCCGTCCGGTGTTGGTGTAACCGTATATTCGCGTTTCTCCTCGCGCGCCAGTTTATTGTTGGTACGCAATATCCGCGTGTAGACTTCCTGCTTGTAGACGAACCTGGATCGCGCCGATTGCGCCTTGTCCTGATTGGCCGCTACTTTGGCCATGATGGAGCCGGCCGCTTCCGGACTCTGCAACAGAAGTAACAGAACAGGCGCACTCAGCATCTAGTCACCTATACGGGCGGCCAGCCGTGCGAGTTCCAGGCGTTCTTCGCGAATCAGAGTCCAACTGCGACGCGCCGCTTCAGCGGCTCTCTGAGCCGGGCTTCATAGCCCATAACGATGTAAAACACCACCAGATCGAAGAAGCGGGCCAGGCGCAAGGCGAGTTCTTCCTCCGCAAACACGTCCATGCTTGTGTTCAGGAAACCCTGGTCGCGTATGTAACCGAATGTCTCCACACGCATTAGCTGAAATGCCCGAACCGCCTCGCAACACGGAAATCCCTCATCGCAGCGCTTCCGGCCAATCTGCTGGTAACGCTCTGACAATTCGTGGCTGCCGCTGGAAAGGAGCCAGTGTCCCAGGTTTTGCAGAATTCGCCGCGCGGCCTCGCGCACTTCCGAGTCCGGCCACTGCTTAAGATGAGTCAGTTCCTCCGTATCATGCACGCGTTTGGTGAGTCGCGTGGCAATCGCCTCCCAATGATCTTCAATATGTTGAACCAGCCGTGACGATACCATTGCTATTCTCCTGCCTCTACTTCACGTCTAACGCCAAACCTCAGCCGAGTCAAGCCCATGCAGGTCTGCCCCTGGCGTCAGGAGCCGGCTTCTTTGCGCTTGGGCGAGGGTGTTTTCATGCGCGCGCGCAGCGCTGGCGGAAGGCTCTTAATGATCAACTCCGCCGCCTCTTCAGGCGCATCGGTCGTACGTCCAAACCCCAGTTCCTTCGCCTGAAATACGCCCTGGCCCACCATGAAACGGCCGTAGTCCTGCAGCCCCTTCCAGAATTCCGCGCCGACCAGCACGAGAGGAAAGGGCCCCACCTTGGCGCATTGAATCAGCGTCGCTGCTTCGAACAGCTCATCCAGCGTCCCGAGTCCTCCGGGCATGACCACGAACCCGCAGGAGTACTTCACCAGCATGACCTTCCGCACAAAGAAGTAATGGAACTCGATGCTGTCATTTACATAAGGATTGGGCGCCTGTTCATGAGGAAGAATGATGTTGAGCCCGTAGGAGGGTGCACCCACTTCGAAGGCGCCGCGATTGGCGGCCTCCATCACTCCGGGTCCGCCGCCGGTGAGCACCGTAAACCCGGCCCTTCCCAGTGCGGCGCCGACCTTCCGCGAGAGTTCGTAGTAGGGGTGATCCTCGTGAAACCGGGCCGATCCAAATACAGTCACCGCGGGACCGAGCTTGTACAGCTTCTGGAATCCCCGTTCAAACTCTTCCATGATCCGCTTCAACCTCGCGGCTTCGCCCTTCGGCGTGCGCTGCTGCATCAGGAAGTTCCGCTCGCGATTCTCCGGTTGCGCGTCGCTGCCGACTAGTTCGTACGGTGTGAACCCCGCCTGTTCCCAGTGTTCGGCCCAGGATTTTTCCCAAAGGTCGATGCCCGACAATGCGGATTCGTCATTCTTCGCCATGTTCCTAATATCCTTCCTATTGGCCCCGCGCCAGCCGGATGCAGGTTTCAATTGTATTTCGGAGCGGAGCCGGCACGCCGTTTGCGCCGCGGTTCCCCGCGGCTTCCAATACCCGGACGGCCATCTGGGGCTTTGAGCATTTGTCGATTGCCTTCTGGATGGTCGGCCGGGGTTTTAGGGCCAACCCGGGTTTGACCGCGCCGTAGGCGGCGCGCTGGTAAACGTGGGCGTAACCGTGAGTCCAGAAGCAGCGCTCGATATCGTAGTCTTTCAACTGCGTTATGTGGCGTTCCGGCGGGTCGCCGCCCAGCAGGTTCTCCGCCTTCCTCCGATAGATGCTCCCGGCATCGTCGCCGTCGGTAAGCAGGTGCCACTCGATGCCCATGTGCCGGGCAAAGCGAACCAGCGGCGCCAACCCGCATTGCGCGAATTCCACGCATGTGACGCCTTCCGCTGAAAAATCGTATCCGCAAATGTGCGCCAACTCCGGCAGGAGCCAGAACTCGGTCTCGCCCTCCACGAGCAAGAGGCAGCGGGCAAAGGTTGCAACGGACCTCCGGCTGCGCAGGTGGTAGGTGAGGCGCCGCATGTCGTCCCGGCTGAGACCGCCGGGAGGTACGCGATGCTGAGCGATCACGCCGTCTTTCCGCACTAGCCGCCGCAAGGTGCTCAACGGGGCCGAAGCCAGCAGTGTTCCGGAATGCGTGGCGATCACTTTTTGCAAGTTGATCTCTTCGAGTACGGCCCACACCGAGGCAACGGTCATGGGATGCAGGTGCGATTCAGGATCTTCGATCACCAGAATCGGCGCGGACCACTCGTCTGCCAGATGCCGTGCCGCCCGGACGACGGCGCCCATCAGGAGAAAGGTGCCAAGACGTTGCGCCGCCGCACCGGGCGCCACGCTGCGGCGCGCCGGAGCCACCGTCCCCGCGCCCAGGCCGGAAATTTCCTGTAGGACCGAGCCCAGCGTCGGCCGGGTCTTGCGGTATTTTTTGGGAAAAACGTCCAGCAGCGTTTGCGCCGCGCGATAACCGAGTTCCAGAGTTTGCAGCGGGTTTTCACTGGCGCCCGACAGGATCCGTTGGTATTGTTTGCCGACTTCCTCAGCCACCGCGGTCTGGGGCGGCGCTTCATCCATCGCCGCCGCCGCCGGCGAAGATGAGGGCGTCGTGGCCATCACACCTGCGCGCAGCCAAATCAAAGGGTTCAGCCGGCGGACGCAATCGAGCGCGCCGCGGTCATTCTTTCCCAAAGCCGGTCCGTGTTCGCTGATCCGGAACTCCCACGAGAACCGCTGGCCCGTGGCTGGAGCGCCCTCGTCGATGGTGACCTCCAGCCACAGCCGCCTTGCGGCTTCATTCGAGTGTCTCAGTATGCCGGCCAGAGGCGCGAAAGCTGGCCCCAACCACTCGCCCAAGGAGCGTTCGGCAAATCCCACGATGATGCGTATGGGGCGCAGCGGCAGGCCCGGTTTCCATCCCTTTGGCTGGTGGAAGTGCGCACGGGTCACGGTGAAGGGCGCGTCCTGCCGCGGTTGCCCCAGTACCAGGTCCAGGGCAAACAGCAGACTCGTTCGTCCGGCGTCGTTCTCGCCCAGCAAGACTGTAGTCTCGTCAAAGTCCAGGCGGGCCGCTTCCACGCCGCGGAAGTTTTCAACGCTCAAGCTGCGCAGCATCATGCCGGATGCGGGCTCAATCGCCGAAACAGATATTCAGCGCCTTGGCCGTCAGGACGCCGTATCCATCGACCGGAACCAGTTTCGTCTGCTTGACGGCATCCTCCAGTGGCACGTGGGCGATATTGGGAGGTTGCAAGGCGACCATGATTCCGTCTTTGCCTGTCCGCAAGGCGTCCACGGCGGCTGCGCCAAAAGTCAGCCCCAGCATCCGGTCGATGGCCACCGGTGAACCGCCGCGCAGAAGATGACCCAACACCACCGCGCGGGCGTCTTTGCCCGTCAGGCTTTCCAGTTCGCCGGCAATCCGCTCGCCGATACCTCCCAACCGCTCCTGCCGTCCCGCCTCGCGAGCCTTGACCATGACGTCGCCACCGGACGGCTTGGCGCCTTCGGCCACAACCACGATTGCATAAGCCTTGCCAGATGCGCCCACATCCTGAAGGTGCCGAGCAATTATATGGATGTCGTACGGGACCTCGGGAATTAGTATGGCGTCGGCGCGGCCCGCCACGCCCGCTTGCAGCGCAATCCAGCCCGCGTACCGGCCCATCACTTCGACGACGATCACGCGCTGGTGCGATTCGGCGGTCGAGTGCAGGCGGTCGATGCACTCGGTGGCAAAGTCGACCGCGGTTTGAAAGCCGAACGTCAGTGCCGTCGCACTGAGGTCGTTGTCGATCGTCTTCGGCACGCCGACCAGCCTTATGCCCTTCTTGTTGAGCATGTTCGCAATTGTCAGGCTGCCGTCGCCGCCGACGGCGACCAGCGCATCCAGGCCGTGTTTGCGAAACGCCGCCACCACTTCATCGGACCGGTCTTTGGCTACCGTCATTCCGCCTTGAAGCGACTCGGTCACTTTGAAAGGATTGCCCTTGTTCACCGTCCCCAGGATCGTGCCGCCTAAATGGCTGATGTTGCGCACGCGTTCCGGGGTCAGGCGCATCAGTCCGCCGTCAGGGTAGTTCTGGGGGTCCAGCAAACCCGAATAACCTTCACGGACTCCGTACACCTCCCACCCCAGACGGGCCGCCGCGAAGGTCACGGCTTGAATCACGGCGTTGAGACCGGGAGCGTCGCCTCCGCCGGTGTTGACTGCAATCTTGCGAATCGGTTCCATCCCTGTGTTCAATCTCCTGTTGCTGAACCCGACACCCCACACATCCGGTTCGCACTCCAAGTATAAGCGGCACTTACTTTTTGGCGCTGAGGGAAACGATTGCCAGCCCTGGGCGCGACTTTCCGGCTGTCTAGGGTGTTTGTCGAGTAGCTGGGCGCACTTTCACTTGTTAGGGTGATTCAGGTTCTCCTAATTCCGGTCCGTTGGATCGAAAGGAACTCGTGATGGCACGCATTTACAATCACATCATCACAGCCCGGATCTGGACGGACGACTGTGGTCAGGACATGATCGAGTATGCGTTGATTGCCGGGGCGCTGGCGCTGGCCGCCGTCGCGGTGGCGCCGCCGTTCTTGGCAACCTTGTCTCAGGTGATGAGCGCGATTGCCGACAAAATCACCAGCGCCGCCACGTCTCTCGGCGGTTAGGCGTCAGCGGCGAAGCCCCATCACTCCGCCAGCCAGTCGCGGAGATTACCTTGGGCGTCGAACTCCAATTCACGCGCGCCGCCCAGGATTTCCAGGTTGGGATTCGCTTCAATCGCCGGGCGCAGGTTCTCCGTCATGGCCATCAGGCCAAGGTCTTGAGAGTTGCGGATCCAGCAGATCTCAATATCCTTCGGATCGAATTTTCCAACCGTCGGCCAGAACTCCTCCAGGCATTTCCTGTCGGAGCCAAAGTGAGCGGGCACGCGAATCGCCGACGGCGTTGACGCTGTGATCGAGTTCACATACGTCGGCTTCTTCTTCATCTTCTTCAGCAGACGGTCGTGCACCACATCCGCCATGCCGATTCCCACGGCGTTGCCGTAAGACATCGGATTCAAGTCGCGCAGAAAGATGCGTTCGATCCGGGGCGCGTTCGGCCACGGATTGTATTCGCCGTTCACGCCGCGGTTCACTACCTTGGTGTCCATTCCGGCGCCGCTGAAGATTTTGCCGATTTCGTTCAGGATCAGGATGTCCAGGTGCTCGACGGGAATTCGAGCCATCCAGGACTTGACCAGCGCCAGCAGTTCTTCTTCACGCGTCTCCATCTCTTCGACGCGGACCGCCGTAAGCTGTGCCGTATCGTGGTTGCCGTCCTCGAGAATCGCGATTCCGCCGAGGATCTTGCCGGACTTTAGCACCTGCCTTCCGACGCTGCGGATCATGTTCTCCAGACCCATCTTGAACGCGTAGGTGTGATAGCGTTTGGCGCCGGCGAATTTGCCCAGGCCAATGGCCATCATCTTGAACAACCCGCTCTCCATCTTGCCGGCAAAATCGGTGTGCCACTTGACCCGTCCCAGCAGCATGATCCCGCCGGAAGAATATGCGGCTTTGTCGAGATAGCATTGAATGCCCTCCGGGGTTGCGCCCAAGTCCACCACGGCCAGCGCGCTCTTGACCGGACAGCCCATGCTGGATTCTGTAATGCCGTACTTGGCTAGAACAGCGGCTTGTCCCTTGGCGGAAGCCGCGCCGTGACTGCCCATGGCGGGAAACAGGAACGGCTTCATGCCCTGGTCCTTCCACCAGTTCACCGCGGCGGCGGCAATGACATCGATGTTGGCGATACCCCGGCTGCCTACGCCGATGGCGATCTTCGCGCCCGGCTTGACTCGTTGCGCGAAACCGGACGCTTGCAGTTGTTCACGGACCGCGGCGGGAATGTCGGCGATCTTGCGGCTCTCGAATTTCTGACGCACCAGCAGAAAGGGGGAAAACATGCCCTCATTCTATCAATGCGGTCCCGGGTCTACCCTTGCGGATCGATGGCCGCACCCGCTTCCCACTGGCGCTCAAGCAGGCGCGCATACTCGCCGGAAGCATAGAGGTCGAAGTAGAACTGGCCCGGGGACAACACGGGAAATTCGTTCGTTTCCACGCGGCAGACAAAGATCTGGTCGGCATAGCGGAAGTAGTTGCGCACAAATTCCTCGGTCACCATCGCCCGGGTGGGCGCATCCTCGAAAGCCGTGCGCAACCCGGCCGCCCGCATGAAAATGGCCTTTGAGTCCACCACCCCCCAGCGCTTCAACTTCTCCCTGACCGCCGTGGGAGGCGAATCGATTAACAGCGAGAAGAAACTCAGTTCGGTAGGCTTGACGGCCGCCAGGACCTGATCTCTTGACGCAAAATCGGCGCATTGCAACGCCCACCGTTCCAGGTCCTTGCCGAGATAATAAAGCATCCGCAATTCGTACAACCGGCCGGTCAGCAGACGCTGTTCCAGGTCCGTCCTGGTTTGGCCGGCCGCCGGCAGCATGCCCTGCAGGATTAAATGCGCGCGTGAACTCTCCAACAGCCGGTCCGGCCCGGAAGAATCCGTGAATGGATGCAGGATGACGGGAGGCAACTTCCACACGCGGGCGGGCGACAATTGCGGAGGCTTCATCTGCTTCCCTTATCGGACAGCTACCGCCGTTGTTCTAGTGTCGCTTTTGTTTCAATCTCCTGGCCCGACCGCCGGTACTTGACCGTCACCGCGTCGCCGGGCTTCTTGGCCCGCAGCGCATACGTAAAGTCCATCAGGTTTCCAATCGGCTTCCCGTCGAACTCAAAGATGATATCGCCGCTCTTCAGTCCGGCTTTGGCAGCCGGCGAATTCTCCCGGACATCGGATATTCTGAAACCCCCGGGAACCTCCGACATGTCCGGGATGCTGCCAAAATAAGGTCCGTAGCCGGAACTGGAACTGGAACCCGCCACCGCTTGCGGGCGTGGGTCGGCCGTACGAACAAATTGGGGCCGCTCGCCGGCCTCAATCAGCCGCGTGCTGATGCCGGCGATGACCTCCAGCAGCATCGCCGCGTCCTGGGCGTCGATCTTGTCCGCCGTATCGCTCGGCTTGTGATAATCGGCGTGCAGCCCGGAAAAGAAGAACAGAACCGGGATTTGCTTGGTGGTGAATGATGTGTGATCGCTCGATCCGTATCCGCCCTGCTCTGATAAGTCTAGGTTTAACTTTGTCTTGGCCTTCTCTTCTTCAAGAATCGATTTGAATGTTGAGCCGGTCCCGGAGCCGCTCAGAAATACCTTCCCGTCCCGGATCCGGCCGATCATGTCCATGTTGAGCATCGCCACCGCCTTGTCCAGCGGCAGAACGGGGTTAGACACGTACGCGCTGGAGCCCAACAGGCCCAGTTCCTCGCCGGAGAAGTTCAGGAAGAGAATGCCTCGCTTGCCTTGCGGCTGCGCTTTGAACCAGCGCGCGAGTTCCAGCACTCCGGCGGTTCCTGAAGCGTTGTCGTCCGCTCCGGGGTGAACCGTGCCCGCCATCGACGGCGCCATGGAAAACTGCTCTCCCAGGCCAAGATGGTCATAGTGTGCGCCGATGATGATGTACTCATCGGTTGCTCCGCGCAAGTACGCGCAGACGTTCGGCACGCGCTTGACCTCGCGTTGCACGTCTACGCCGAGTTCGACCAACAGGCTGGCCGGAAGGTCGAAAGACTCGGGCTTCAGGTCTTTGTCGATGGCCGCCATGATGTCTTTCAGGTTCCTGCCGGCCAGGGCGAGCCACTGATCAGCGGTTTCGGTGCGCACCTGTACAAAGGGCACACCGCGGAATCCCGGACCCACGTTGCGCGAGAACTTCTCCACCTGGTCCGCGTCGGAGTGGTTGGCGGCATCGGAGACGAAAATCACGGCCCTTGCCCCGTGGAACTTCGCGTTCACCGCCTTGGCCTCCATCTGCGCGTGGCGTGTGTACACCTTGCCGTTAAAAACGCTCTTGTCGTCGAACTCCTGCGGCTCGTGGCGCAGGATCATGACGACTTTGTCTTTGGCGTCGATACCCGCGTAGTCGTCGTAATGGTATTCCGGCGCGGTGATGCCGTAGCCGGCAAAGACGACTTTGCCCGCCACGTTTCCGTTCATCGAGAAGTTGAACGGGACAAAATCCTTTTCCGGTTCGAGCGTATGCGTTTGTCCAGTGGCGGTCCACTTCAGCGCGTTGCCTTTTCCCATCCTCGCGTTGGTGGTCACGTCATACCATTGAAAGTAAGACTTGCCGCCGGCGGGCGGGATGCCCAGCTTTTCATAGCGCGCCGCCAGGAATTTTGCGGCTTTCTCCAGTTCGGGCGTTCCGGTCAGCCGGCCTTTCATCGCCGGGTCGGCCAGCGTTTTGACGTCTTCCAGGTAGCGCCCGGCGTCGATTTCGGCGGCCGGCGCCGTGAGGCGGAACAGCACACAGGCTGCCGCCAGAGTCGTGATGCGCATCATTGTCCTCTACTTCTGATTCAGGGGCGAAGGCAGCGTGACCTCGCAGCACTTCTCGGCGGTAAGACCGGTCCTCTTGGAATAGTCCAGATCCCAGTCGATAACCATCTTCAGGTTTTGCCACGGAATGTTTCCGGCGATCTTGCGCCCGTTCACAAACAGCGTGGGGGTGGACTCCACTTTCAACAGCCGCCCTTCGGCAATCGACTTGTTCACATCCGCTTCGGTCGCCTTGGAGTCGATGCAAGCGCCGGTCTTCACCGCATCCAGGCCCTTGGATTGCACAAATTCCATCACCTTGGTTTTCAGGTTCTCCGGCGTGATTTCCGGCTGCTTGTCGAAAATCCAGTCGTGAAAATCCCAGAACGCCGCGGGCTTCGTCTTGAAGATACACCTGCCGGCAATCGCCGCCGGCCTCGCCCAGGCGTGAATCTGCTCCAGCGGGAAATCCCGGAAGTAGAGCCGCACCTGGTTCGGATAGGTCTTGATCAGATTCTCGCGCAAGGCTTTGGCTTCGTCACGGCAGAACTGGCATTGGAAATCGCTGAACAAAGTAATGACGACGGGCGCGCCCGGCGTGCCGATGCTCGGCTGCATGTCGTTCCTGGTCAGTTCCAGCTCCTTTTGGAACGGGCTCTTGTTGATGTCGAACGTGGAGCCGCGCAGGATTTTCTGGCCGTCCTGGGTCACCAGGAAAGATTCCCGTACCGAGGCGCCCCCGGCCGTTCCGGTCACAGTCACCTCGAGCATGCCGGCAATGTCGGCCGGTGTGTAGTCGCCCACCGTCACGGTAACTTGCGGCGGCCACAGGAACAGGTGGCGTACCCATTCCTCCATGACTTTCTTATCCAGCGCCGACTTCTTGACGGCGGCTGTCTTGACGCCCGGCGTCGCGGGCGACAATGGGTTTGGCGCGGAACTCTGCGCCCAAACGAGTGCCGCGCTCAGTGCGCCCAATCCAAGGGTGCGCAACGTATTCATGATCTCTATTTTAGATTCCCGCTCACCGCGCGGGTGTGAAGTCTTGAGCGCGGTCTCGGATTCATCAAATTCATCGCGAGGAAAGGGTTGGCCTTCGCTGTTGTATACTCCTAAACATTCGGTGGGCGCTGGCGCCCCGAACCTAAGTTAAGGAGTTGCAATGAAAGTGTTTCGTGTTCTCTTTGCGGTTGGCGCGATGGCCACCGCTTTCCTTCTGACCAGTACGGGGGTGGTTTTCGGCAAGCCCGAGTACAGTAAGAAGGAGAAAAAGCCCTGTGTCACGTGCCACGTAACCGCAAAGTCAAAGGAACTGAATGACGTTGGCAAGTACTACCACGAGAAGAAAACCCTGGAGGGCGCGCCGGCTCCAAAGAAATAGATTTCCAGGTCTTTTGCTCTTCCAACTAACCGGTCACAGTTGATATACTTGAACCGCCGCAACCGGCGGCCTGATCTAGGAGCGTCATGAAATTGTCTCGCCTTCTCCTCGCTGTTGGCGCGATCTCAACCGCGTTCGTAATGACCAGCGGCTTGTCCTTCGCCACGCAGGCATACACGAAGAAAGAGAAGAAACCCTGCACCACCTGTCACGTCACAGCCAAGTCCAAGGAACTGAACGACGTAGGCAAGTACTACGAGAAGAAGAAGACCTTGGAAGGCGCGCCCGCCCCCAAGTAGAATCTTCCGGAAAATGTAGATTGTTGACGGCCTGCGGCCACTAGTGTCTAGTGGTTGCAGGCCTCAACTCGATTGCCGGCGTGGATGCCGCCCTGGCTGAGGCGGCCGCATGGCTCGTTGTTCCCCTTTCTGTCTACCTGCTGCTGAGCGGCCTGGATGACCTGTTTCTGGACCTGCTGGCGCTCTTTCGCCAGCGCCACCCCACCCGCCGGGATTTCTTGCCGGAACGGCCCACGGCAATCCTGATACCGCTGTGGCACGAAGACGAGGTCATCGGCCGCATGGTCCGCCACAACCTGGGTGCTCTCCGCTACTCCGCCTTCGATTGCTTTATCGGCGTCTATCCCAACGACCGTAAGACGGTTCACGTTGTGCGCCAACTTGCGTCGGAGTTCCCGCGTGTCCACCTGGCCGTCCTGCCCCATGACGGCCCAACGGTCAAGGCGGACTGCCTGAATTGGGCGTTCCAGCATATGCTTCTCTATGAGGAATCGTCCGGGACGCGCTACGAAAACATCGTTATCCATGACGCCGAAGACGTCATGCATCCGGATAGCCTCGACGCGATCAATACGGCGCTGGCTTCAGCGGGCATGGCGCAGTATCCCGTCCTGCCTTTCCGGACACCTCTCAAAGACTTCACCCACGGTGTCTACTGCGACGACTTCGCCGAAGGGCAGGCGCTCCATCTCAACGCCCGGGTTCACGCCGGGGCTTTCCTGCCTGGATGTGGCGTCGGAACCGGATTCAGCCGTGAAGCCGTTGAGGCTCTGGCCGCCACCTCAGCCAATCGCCTGTTTGATCCCGAGTCTCTGACGGAGGACTATGACGTCGGGCTGCGCCTTCACGAGCTCGGCTTCGAGCAGACGTTCATCCCGCTGGCCCATGCCGGCGGGCAGTTGACCGCCACGCGGGAGTACTTTCCTGGGACCGTCTCTTCGGCCATCCGGCAGCGCACGCGCTGGATTACCGGCAACTCCTTGCAGGCGTGGTCCAAGCACGGTTGGGGACGCGGCCGCCTGGCCTCCTGCGGCAACCGCTATTTTCTGTGGCGCGACCGGAAAGGCCTGTGGGGCAACCCGCTGAGCCTGCTCTGCAACGTCCTGCTGGCGTATGCGGTCCTATCGCTGATTCGCAGCCAGGTGGCGGGCGGACCCTGGCACTTCGCGCACAGCCTGCCGCGCGGGACGTGGATGGGTTTCATTTACGTAGCCAACTCGGCGCTCTGTCTCGAGCGCATGGCCGTGCGAACATGGGTGGTCTCCCGGGTCTACGGCGTTGCCGCCGGGTCTCTGGCGCCGCTGCGCATGCTGTGGGGTAACTGGATTAATTGCTGGGCATCCACGCTGGCGCTGGTCCGCTTTGCGCGCGCCTGGCTGCGCAACGAGCCCCTGCGCTGGGTCAAGACCAACCATGCGTTCCCCACCCGGGCGGCGCTGACCGTCTACCGGCGCCTGTTGGGCGAGATCCTGGTGCAGTCCGGTTATCTCTCCCAGCCGGATCTCGACCATGCCTTGG
>JADZCI010000244.1 GCA_020851655.1 Bryobacterales bacterium | reverse complement strand
GGCGGCCGGCCCTGGGCGGCCAGCGCAGCCACGCGCGGCTTCAATTCGGCGATGATCTCCGCGTTCACCTTGCGGCCATCAAGCAACGTAGCCATGCGGCCTCCGGAAGCGAAAATGGAAGACGGCGGCGCCGGAGATCAGGGTCAGGGCGGCGGCAACGCCGATGGCCGGCTTCAACGTCGCGCCGAATACCGTCATCCACAGCGCCGGCACGACAAAGATCAGCGGCAGCAAAGGAAACAGAAAGCTCACCACGCTGATCTTCCGCCAGCCGTCGCGCCGCCGGAACTGGAACAGGCTCGCCACCGCCAGCATCATGAAAAAGTTCAACAGAAAACCGATATACACGATCAAATCCGGAAAGGGCGTGATCGTCATTAATATGGAGCAGGCGCCCTGGCACAGGATGGCAAACCACGGCGTCCGCCACTTTGGATGAACCTTGGCCGCCGCGGGGATGAAGGCGCCATTTTTCGCCATCGCATAGTACAGGCGCGGTCCAATGGTGATCATCGCGTTGACCGTCGACATCAGCGAGACGGCAAGAAGCAGACTGAACGCGCCGGACGCGCCCGCGCCAAACAACGCCCGCGACGTCAGCGTCCCGATCGCCAGCACACCCTTCATCTGCTCCAGCGGCGTCGCATAGATGAAAACCACGTTGAACAGAAAGTACAGCAACGCCACCAGCGCTGTTCCAAAGGTGAGCGCCAGTGGCAGGGTGCGCTCCGGGCGCTTCAGTTCCTCGGCAATGTAGGTCGCCGCATTCCAGCCGCTGTAGCTGACGTAGATCCAAAACAGGCTGATGGCGAATTGCGCGACCAGCGGCGTGGACACCGTGCGCTGCGTGCTCAGCGAAAAGTGCTCCCAGCTTCCGGCGCCGATGGCGAGACCGAGGCCGATAAAGGCCACCATCACCAGCAGCTTGATCGAGGTGAGCGTATTTTGAATCCGCGCAATAAACTGCACCCCGAAAAGGTTCAGAACCGTGAACACGGCAATCAGCGCCGATGCCGTCAACTGCGCGCCGCCGATCTTCAGGGCGTAATCGCCGCCGCCCAGTGCCAGTTGCGCGTTCTCCTGTTTGATCGCGGGAAAAAAGAATCCGAGATAGTCGGAAAACGCCAGCGCCGCCGCGGCTATTGGCGCGGAGAACCCGGCAAAAAACGACGTCCATCCGCTCATGAACCCCCAGGTCGGCCCGTAAGCCCGGGTCAGGTACACGTACTCGCCGCCGGATGCCGGAAAGTTGATGCCCAGTTCGGAAAAACAGAATGCGCCGCACAGCGCAAACACGGCGCCGGCCACCCAAATGCCGAGAATCAGCTTGACATCGCCGAGTTGGCCCGCCAGAAACCCCGTGGCCGTGAAGATCCCCGTGCCGATCATGTTGGAGATCACGATTGCCGTGGCGCTGAACAGCCCAAGCTGCCGCAGCAACCCCGGCTGAGAAGCCACCCGGTGATCTCCGCTACTGGCGCTGAACGCCGAGGCCCGGCTCGCAGCCTGCCGTCCCGGCTCTGGTGACGAACTCATTACCTGCTAATGATACAGAACAACTTTTCTCGCGCCGGACGCCCGGGATTCGCGCCTAACGCTGAATACGGGCTGATCCACCTTTGGCGAACGCCCGCACCTGCTCGGCTGAAGCCATGGTCGTATCGCCGGGGAACGTGGTGAGCAGCGCGCCGTGTGCCCAGCCCAGCTTGACCGCCTCCTCTGGCGCTTCGCCCGCCAGCATGCCGTAGAACAGCCCGGACGCGAAGCCGTCGCCGCCGCCCACGCGATCCAGAATGTTCAGCTCGCAAGTGGGCGCCGTGCACGTCTTGCCATCCACCCAGGCGACGGCGCTCCAACTGTGGTGGTTGGTCGAGTGCACTTCCCGCAAAGTCGTCGCCACGACTTTCACCTGCGGATGCGCCTTGACCACCTGGTTGATCATGCCGAAAAAGGCCGTGGGATCCAGCTTCGACTTGGCATGCACTTCCGGTCCCGGAATCCCGAGTCCGAGTTGCAGGTCCTCTTCATTGCCCACCAGCACATCCACATTCCTGACAATACGGTTGATGACGGAGGCGGCCTTGTCCGCGCCGCCCCAGATGTTCCAAAGCTTGGCGCGGTAGTTCAGGTCGAAGGAAACCACCGCTCCGGCTTTCTTGGCCGCTTCCATGCCTTCGATGATGACTTCGCCGGTGCTCTCCGAGAGCGCGGCAAAGATTCCGCCGCTGTGGAACCACCGCACGCCACCCGCGAAGATCGACTTCCAATCGAAATCGCCAGGCTTGAGTTGGGCCGCGGCCTCGTTCGAACGGTTATAGAAAACCACCGGCGCGCGCACGCCCTGCCCCCGGTCGCTGTATACCGTGGCCATGTTGGGCCCATTCACGCCGTTGTGCTTGAACCGCTTATAGAACGGCTTCACGCCCATGGCCTTAATCCGCTCGGCGATCAAATCCCCGATCGGGTAGTCAACCATCGCCGTGGCGATGCCCGTGTTCAGGCCAAAACAATCGGCCAGGTTCGCGGCGCAGTTAAACTCGCCGCCACTCACGTG
>JADZCI010000243.1 GCA_020851655.1 Bryobacterales bacterium | reverse complement strand
GCATCGCGAATGGGCTCCAGGCTGAGCGCCAAAAAGGCGGGGAAGACCGCGACTGTGCCGGCGATATGAAGGGCCATTTGCAGGACGCCGTCGGCAACCCGCGCGGAGATGTAAACCAGGGCAAGCAGAAACACGAACAATACCAGGACTTCTCCCTCCCACCCCCTGACAGGTGTCGCCAGCTTGAGCCACTCTCCGGCCAGCCATGCCGGCCCCAGAAGGGCCAGCATCAACCCCTGCGGCCATTCACGCAGCAAATACCAGCCGATGGCGGCGGCCAGCGCCCAAAGCAGCGTTCCGGCAGCCCAGTGCTCTTCAATATTGAAAATTTGCGCCGTGAGAGCGATAGCCGCGCCCACTGAGAGGGTTCCCAGGGAGTGAAACAGCGTGCGAAAGGCCTCGGAGCGGCGAAAGGCGATCCCTGCTCCATGAAAGCCGGCAACCATCGCCACAACCAGGGCCATCCTTGACTCCGGCGCCATGCCGTCCCAGTGCGAGGCCACGAACAGAAACACGCCGGCGCCCAGGGCGATCCCACCCAGAACAAGCGTGACCCAAACGGCCCACGCGCGGGGGCTTTGGACTGGTTGACGCTCCTGAAATTCCTGGATGCGAGCCGCGGCCGCCGGGTCGATGAGTCCGGCTTCCCGCCAGAGATCCAAGAAGTCCCGCCAGGAATCTCGCACGATTCGCCACGAGTATACAACGAAAAGTTTCTTGACAACGGTCTAAAACGGTCGTATGCTTCAAACAGTTGTATGAGTCAAACGTTCGAGCCAGTCACCTCCCGGCCGGATACCAAGGAGCGAATCCTGGACGCCGCCGAGAAGTTGTTTGCTGACCATGGAGTTACGGCGACATCTCTGCGGCAGATTACGGCGGCGGCGGGGGTGAATCTGGCGGCGGTCAACTACCACTTCCAATCCAAGGATGCGCTGGCGGCAGCCGTTTTGAGGCGCAAGCTGGAGCCCATCAACGAGGAACGGTTGCGGCGTTTGGATGAATTGGAGGCCTCGGCGGCGGGTCCGTTGGAGCTTGAGGCGGTGCTCGATTGCTTCGTTCAACCGGTTTTCGAGGCGCGGTACCGCAAAGGGCTGGGGCATTTTCCCCGCTTCATGGCGCGTCTGTCGATCGAGCCTGGGGAGTGGGTGGCATCGGTGTTACAGCCATCGCTGGGGCCGCTCCTGGTGCGCTTCTTCGGCGCTTTTCAGCGTGCCTTGCCCCAAGCTGATCCGCAAGAGATTTTCTGGGGCATCTTTTTCGGAGTTGGATCGTTTGTTCATACTCTGGCGCACCCCACCTTGTTCACTCTGATGGCGCGCACCCACGGCATTCGCCCCGACGACGAACGCGTCGCCCATCGCCTGGTCTGCTTTTTCGCCGCGGGCCTGCGCGGCCTGACTGAGGATGCTCGCACACCGGGAGGAAACGGTCAATGAATCGAACCCTCGCCTGCCTGGCCTTGGTTGCGCTTGTCGCGGCTGCCCAGGATAAACCCAAGATGCCGCTCAGTTTGTCGAAAGCGGTGGAGATCGCGCTGGCTCCGGAGGGCAGTCCGCGAATCGCGCTGGCGGAAGAAGCGATCCGGCAAGCGGAAACACGGCAGGCGCAGGCACGCGGCGCGCTGTTGCCCAACGTTGACGGTTCTTACACGTTCCGGAGTTTCACGCAGAACCTGCAGGCCTTCGGGCTTCGAATCGATCTGCCGGCCGCCGGGTTGGCGATTCCGATCTTTGTGGGGCCGGTCGACGTGAACGATGTTCGCGCCTCGGCTTCGCAAACGGTCTTTGACCTGAGTGCGATCAAGCGTTATCAGGCGGCCAAAAACACAGTGGGCGCCAGCAAGCTGGATAACGATGCAGCTCGGACGCAGGTCACAGCGCAAGTTGCCCGAGCCTACCTGACGGCCGAAAAAGCGGCCGCCGCGCTCGACACGGCCAAAGCGAACGTCGTGTTAGGCGAACGCCTGCTGCGCCTGGCGCGGTCTACCAAAGAAGCGGGAACGGGGCTTGGCATTGAAGTCACCCGCGCGCAGGTTCAACTCGCCAACAGCCGGCAGGCGCAGATTCAAGCCGTGGAGGACATGGACGCCTCACGGCTACAACTGCTTCGCGTGATGGGACTGAACCTGAATGCCGACATCGAACTCACCGACGCGCTCCAATACAAGCCGGTCGATGTGCCCGATCTCGCGCAGGCGGTTAGCACCGCCGCAAGCAACCGGCCCGAACTCAAGTCCCAGTTGAGCCGGGAGAAGTCCAGCCGCCTGACCTACGATTCGGTGAAATATGAACGCTTGCCATCTGTCCACGCTTTCGGCGACTACGGCGCCATCGGCGTGGTGGACGGTTCGATGCTGCCGACGAGAACCGCCGGGGTTACGGTCAAGGTGCCCGTATTCGATGGTGGACGCCGGGACGCGCGCCGCGCCGAGTCCTTGTCCCAACTGAGGCAGGAAGAGATCCGGACACGCGACCTGCGGCAGCAGGTGGAACTGGACGTAAGGCTCGCCATCGACAGCCTGCGCTCGGCCGATAACCAGGTCAAGGTGGCGCTGGAGGCCTTACAGCTTTCGGAAAAAGAACTGGAGCAGGCCGAACGGCGCTATGAGGCGGGAGTAGCGACAAACGTCGAGGTCACCGATGCGCAAGCCCGGCTGATGCGAGCCCGCGAAAACAACGTGCAGGCGCAGTATCGCCATCAACTCTCCCGCATCGACCTCAGCGTGGCGTTGGGGCGGGTGAACGACATTCTGCAGTGAGGAGCGAAACCGTGAGACGCAAAATCATCATTCCCATACTTCTCGCCGCCGCTCTGGGCGCGGCCGCGTGGCGCTACTTCTTCCACAATGGCGCCGATCCGAACCGCATGCTGCTGCACGGCAACATCGAGCTGACCGAGACCGACTTGTCGTTCAAGGTTCCGGGCCGCCTGGTGGAGCTGCTGGTGGACGAAGGCGCCAATGTCACGAAGGGCGGCATCCTGGCCCGGCTCGACCGGACGGAACTGGAAAGAAGCCGTGACCGTGAGGTGGCGTCGAAGATCATTGCCGCATCGGCGCTGGTCCAACTGAGGACGGGCATCGACTATCAAAGCGAGACGATCGCCGGCGACATGGATCTGAAACGCGCCGACTTGCGGCAAGCCGACGCCCGGCTGGCCGAGCTGCTCAACGGTTCCAGGCCGGAAGAGATCCAACAGGCGTGGGCTGGCTGGCAGGAGGCCAAGGCTCAGCACGATGTGGCCCAGCGGGACTGGGAACGCGCGCAGCGGCTTTACAAGAGCGAGGACATTTCGACGGCGCAGCACGACCAGTTCCGCATGAAGGCTGAGGCCACCGCGATGACGCTGAAGCGCGCCCAGGAGACGCTGACGCTGGCGCAAGCCGGCCCGCGGAAGGAGCAGATCGAAGCGGCCCGCGCGCAAGTGGACCGTGCGAAAGCCGCCCTGCGCCTGTCTGAAGTCAACAAGCTCGACCTGAAACGCAGGCGCGAAGAAGTTCCGGCGCGGGAGGCCGATATCGTCCGCTCCGAGGCGCAACTGGCGGTCTATGACACGCAGCTTCGGGACCGGACGCTAATTGCCCCGACCGATGGCGTGATCCTGACCAAGTCCGCGGAACTGGGCGAAGTGCTGGCCGCCGGCGCGGCCGTGGTGACGCTCGGCGATATCGACAAGCCGTGGGTTCGCGCCTACGTGGCGGAGTCCGAACTGGGGCGGGTGAAACTCGGAATGCCTGTCGAGGTGCGCACAGACTCGTTCAAGAACAAGACATACAAAGGCCGGGTCACGTTCATTGCCTCCGAGGCCGAGTTCACTCCGAAGACCATTCAGACCCAGGAAGAGCGTGTGAAGCTGGTCTACCGGATCAAGATCGAGGTGGAGAACCCGCACCGGGAATTGAAGCTCAACATGCCCGTGGATGCGGAGATTCAGCTTCAATGATTCACATCGGCAACATGACGCGGCGGTTTGCCAGTCTGACGGCTGTCGACCGGCTCAACCTGGATGTGGCCCGTGGCGAGATCTTCGGCCTGGTCGGTCCCGACGGCGCCGGAAAGACGACGACGCTCCGGGTCTTGTGCGGGTTGCTCGATCCGACCGAAGGCGCCGTGTCCATCGGCAACCTGGATGTCGGCAAGAACCTCGACGCGGTTAAGGACCAGATCGGCTACATGGCGCAGAAATTCGGCTTGTACGGCGACCTGACCGTGGAAGAAAACATGATCTTCTATAGCGACCTGTTTGGAGTAACGGGTCAGGGGCGCGCCGAGCTGATGACCAGGCTGCTCGATATGACGAGGATGTCTCCATTCCGGACCCGCCCCGCGGCCAAGCTCTCAGGCGGGATGAAGCAGAAGCTGGCGTTGATGTGCACGCTTCTGCACCGCCCGCAGGTGCTGCTCCTTGATGAACCCACCAATGGCGTCGATCCGCTGTCGCGCCGGGATTTCTGGGACATCCTGTACCAACTGGCCAAAGACGGAATGACCATTCTGGTGAGCACCGCCTACCTGGATGAGGCGGAGCGTTGTCACCGCGTCGGTCTGATGCACAAGGGCCGCCTGGTGAGATGCGATGTTCCGGACGCGCTGAAAGCGGTGATTGAGTCCATGTCCTTTGCGGCCGAAGCCGAAGACCTGCGCCAGGCGCGCCATACCCTGCGTCAGGTCCCCGGGGTTCTCGACGCCGAACCCGCCGGCGCGCAACTTCATGTCTACCTGGAATCCGGCGTGAAGAAGGAGGATATCGAGTCACGGACGCCCGGCATCCGACTCTGGCCAATCCGTCCCTCCCTGGAAGACGTCTTTATCGCCCTGATCCGGGCCGAGGAGCGCCATGCCGGAAACTGACGGGAACGCGGTGGTGACCGAGAATCTCGTGAAACGCTTCGGCAATTTCGTAGCCGTCGATCATGTCACGTTGTCGGTCAAGCCCGGAGAGATATTCGGCTTTCTCGGTCCGAACGGCGCGGGCAAGTCGACAACGATCCGCATCCTGTGCGGACTTCTCGCGCCTACCGAAGGACGCGCGGTGGTGAACGGCTTCGACGTCGCTCGCGACGCCGAAGCGGTGAAACAGTCCCTCGGCTACATGTCGCAGCGGTTCTCCCTTTACGACGATCTGACCGTGGAAGAGAACATCGACTTTTTTAGCGGAGTGTATGGGGTCGCCCGGAACGAGCGGGACGAACGCAAGGAGCAGGTCCTCAAGATGGCGGGTCTTGTTGAAAGCCGAGGCCTGATTACCCGTTCGCTTGCCGGCGGTTGGAAACAGCGCCTGGCGCTGGGGTGCGCAATCCTCCACTCTCCGCCCATCGTGTTTCTGGACGAGCCGACCTCGGGCGTCGACCCCATCGCCCGGCGGAACTTCTGGGACTTGATCTATGAGATGGCCGGCCACGGCCGCACCGTTTTCGTGAGCACGCACTACATGGAGGAGGCCGAGTACTGCCACCGCCTGTCGCTGATGTACCGCGGCAGGGTGATCGCCCTTGGGACACCGGCTGAACTGAAGGCGCAGTTGGGCCGGCCGGACGCCACCATGGAGGACGTGTTCATTTCGCGAATCGAGCAAGAGGAGGCGCGGCTCGCATCATGAATTTCCGGCGCCTGCGGGCCATCTTTCGCAAAGAGGCTCTCCACATCATTCGAGACTGGCGCAGCCTGATCATGGCGCTCGCGATTCCCATGATGCTGCTGTTGCTTTTCGGCTACGCGCTGACGCTGGATGTGGATCGAATTCTGACGGTGATCTACGACCAGGATCGAACGCCGCAGAGCCGCGCGCTCATCGCCCGGTTCGAGGGCTCGCGGTATTTCGAGATCACGGTCCGGGATGGCAGCTACCACGACATCGACGCGGGCATAGACAAGAGTGAAGTGCTGCTGGGAGTCGTGATTCCGAAAGACTTCGGACGCAGACTGGAACAGAACCAGGAGGCGCCAGTACAAGTTCTGATAGACGGAAGCGACTCGAATACGGCGTCGATCGCAGTGGGTTATGCCGAGGCCCTGCTGCTGGCTCATGGCGCCGAATTGCGGGATGAATCCACGATTCGCCGCGGCCTGGGCAAGCTGAAACCGCCGGTCGACGGGCGAATCCGGGTTCTCTACAACAACGAACTGAAGTCCAAGAACTTTATTGTTCCCGGGCTCATCGCCGTAATCCTGATGATCATCGCCGCCCTGTTGACCTCGCTGACCATTGCCCGCGAGTGGGAGTCGGGTTCCATGGAACAGTTGCTTTCCACGCCCCTGCGTCCGGCGGAACTGCTGTTGGGAAAGCTGCTCGCTTACTTCGTGCTGGGCATCGCCGACATGGCGGTGGCCGTGGCCATCGGCGTCGGGTTGTTTGGCGTGCCGTTGCGCGGGAGCGTTCCGCTGTTGATCTCCGCCAGCGCCTTGTTCCTGTTTGGAGCGCTTTGCTGGGGCATCTTTCTTTCCACGGTAACCCGCTCGCAGTTGCTCGCATTTCAGGCCAGTCTGCTGACTTCGTTTCTACCGGCATTTCTGTTGTCGGGCTTCATCTACTCCATTGAGAACATGCCGTGGCTGATTCAGCAGATCACGCGGATTGTGCCGGCTCGATACTTTGTGGCCATTCTGCAAGGCGTCTTTCTCAAAGGCACTGGTTTGACCGTGCTTTGGCCGCAGGTGCTGTTCCTGGCCATTTACATGGTGCTGGTTCTGACTCTGGCGACGCGGAAAATGCGTCAGAAGATGGCGTGATCCCATGATGGAAAGAGTCTTGGAAATCGTCCGCAAGGAATTCCGGCAGGCCCTGCGAGACCCGCGCATGCGCTTCGTCCTGATCATTCCGCCGCTGCTCCAAACGATCATCTTCGGCTATGCGGTGAGCCTGGACGTCGAGCACGTCCGCCTCGGATGGATGGACCTGGACCG
>JADZCI010000242.1 GCA_020851655.1 Bryobacterales bacterium | reverse complement strand
CGCCGGCCGCCGCGCCGAAATCGAGGTCCGAACCGCGCAACTTCACGGGACAGATACCAACTTCTTCCAGCGGCCTTCCGACGGGCTTCAGCCTCCGCAGAATTTCACGCTCGCGCAGCCCGTGCCGGGCGGTCCGGCGCGGCTTTCCTGGATGACGGCTTATGCCGCCGGGGACCCGATCGTGCGCTACGAAATCTACCGCCGCGATGAACGGCTGGCCTCGATTGCGTACCAGCCACAGCTTTCCGAACGGCCGTTCGAGTGGGAGGATGTGACGCCGCCGGCGAGTTCCCCCGGTGGGACGTGGTATCGCATCCGCGCGGTTGATGCCTCGGGGCGAACCGCCGATACGCTCTCGCTCAGGCTCTGAGCAGCACCTTGATCACGCCTTTTTCATTCGCCCGGGCAAACGCGCGGGGCGCGTCACGGAGCGCGAACTCATCGCTGATCATCGGCTTGAGATTGAGTTTGCCCGATTTCAGTAACGGCAACGCCGCCGCAAACCGTCCGCAGCGGGAACCCACCAGGGTGATTTCGTCGACGATCACGGGAGCCGTATCAATCTCCACGGCGTTATGCACGGTTGACTTCATTATGACCACGCCGCGAGGCTGCGTCATACCAACCGCCTGGCGCAAGCCGCCACTGGAGCCGGTCGCCTCCACGGTAACCCGGTACTTCTCGCGCGCCGGTTTCAGCCGTCCTTCGGCGCCCACGGCTTCCGCAATCGCAAGCTTGCTGGCGTGCCGCCCAAAAAGTATCACGCGTGCGCCATGCAAGGCCATCACCTGTGCGATCAGCAGACCCAACTTGCCGTCGCCCAGCACGGCAACGCGTTCGCCGCGCCCGATCCTGACCTGATCCAGAATTTCACAGGCGGCTGCAACGGGTTCGGCGAACACCGCCTCTTCGGTTGTGACGTTGCGCGGCATCTCGAAGAGATTTCGCACGGGCAGCGTGAAGTACTCTTGAAAAGCGCCGGGGTGCTTCACGATTCCGAGAACCGTGCGTTTCGGGCAATGCCGCCCCAGACCGCGCCGGCACCACTCGCATTTTTCGCAAGCCAGGTTAATCTCGCCAACGACGCGCTTCCCGATCCAGGTCTGATCGACGCAATCGGCAACTTCGCCGGCGAACTCGTGCCCCGGCGTACCCTTGAACCCGTAGTATCCGCGTTGCAGTTCGAGGTCTGTATTGCAGATTCCGCCAGCCAGGAGGCGAATCGTCGCGAAGCCTTCCCTCAGGCGCGGCTTCGCCCTGTTCCGGACCGAAATCCGGCCGCCTTCCAGGTGAACGGCTAACATGGCTCCGTCATGATCGCTGCCGGATCCTTATCATCTCGGCCTTAAGGACCTGGGTGGGGAGTTGAGCCGATATGGCTGCCGCAGTCGCCTCGCTGGCTGGCCGGAAGACCCACCATCCGTCGCCCTTGTCGAGAACGACAAGCATCTCTGGTCCAAGCGATCGCCGCTCCACCATGACGAAGACAGATCCATCGCTGTCGGCAAAATATGGAACGACGATTTCGTCTCCAGGATGTGGCAGCCCTTGTTGTTTTATGGCCTCCAAAAGGACCGCGAGCTTCTTTGGCTGAGACCTTTGAACAATGGCCTCCGGAATCGCCGGGTCCAACCGCCGGGCCGGGGTGACACACGCGTCCATGCTCACAGTGAGCACAGTTGCCGGTCTGGCCGAAGTTTCATCTCCAACCGGATCGTGAATCGTGCTTGTCCCAGCCGGCATCGTCCTACTGGCGCCGCTCCCCGGCGTCGAGCCCGGCCCTTGGACACCATACCGCCGGGCAATCGTCCATTGCCCAGAGGCGAGTTCCAGCGAAAACTTTCGCGAAGCAGCGGCCCCGAGAATCTCCGTTCCCGTTATCCGCGCAAAGAGCGCGCAGCGATCCCAAGCCTCGATGCAGTACCCGGCGTAATCATCGCCTTTGAAGAGAAACACGCTCGCGCGATCAGGGTTGAGCGGCGGCCGGAGCGACCAATACGCCTCCCACCGTATCTCTTCAACAACAAGTTTCCGCATTGGCTCAGGCGCCAGGTTGGACGAGTCACACGGAGGGACTCCGAAGCAAAGCGGCGTCAGGAAGATGCTGGTCCAGCCAATGAAAATGGTCCTTGTGAGCATACAATTCCGGTTATCTGTCGTACACCCGATATAATGGCATTTTCGTGCCTGCATCTCTAGCCTGTTGCAACCCCCGCTGCCGCAAAACATTTTCTATAACCGACGTTATTTATACCTGTCCGGATTGCGGAAGCCTGCTCGAGTGTTCCTATACCGGCCTCACGGTCGACGCGGCGCGGTTGAAGCGCGAATGGCGCGAGCGGCGCATGACCTCAAGTCCGGAAGACCGCTCAGGCGTGTGGCGATATCGCGACCTGTTTCCGTTTCTCTCGCCCGGCGACGCTATTGTCACATTGAGCGAAGGCAACACGCCGCTGCTCCCCGCCCCTCTTGCGGCGCACTTTGGCGGACTGGACCACTTGACGTTCAAGCACCAGGGCTACAACCCGACCGGCTCGTTCAAGGACAACGGCATGACGTGTGGCGCCTCGCAAGCCCTGCGCCTTGGCATGAAGCGCGTGGCGTGCGTGTCGACTGGAAACACCTCCGCTTCCATGGCTGCCTATGCGAGCGCCGCCGGGCTGACGCCGGTCATCTTTCTGCCGCACGGCAACATCTCTTACGGCAAACTCGCGCAGGCCCTTGAGTACGGCGCCCTGACGCTTCAAGTTGAGGCGAATTTCGACCAGATCCTGGCCTTGGTGCGCATCCTGGCCGAACGCCTCGGCATCTATCTTCTGAACTCCATCAACCCGTTCCGCATTGAAGGGCAGAAGAACATCATGATCGAGATGTTGGACCAGCGCGATTGGTCGCCGCCCGACT
>JADZCI010000241.1 GCA_020851655.1 Bryobacterales bacterium | reverse complement strand
GCCTCCATCGTGCGCGCTTCATCCAGCCGCTTGGCCGGCGCGGCGCCCGCCTGGACAAGGCGTTCGGCGCGCTCGCGATCTTTACGGGCCAATTGCAGCGCCAGCGAGGCCTCATTGCGGGCCAGCTCCAGCGACGAGAAATCGCTCGGGGCGCTGGTGGGCGGAAGCACGTGCGCCAGCACCTGCCCCTGCGTGACCGGGCTGCCGATCACCGGAAAACCGGAGCCGGCCAGACGGCCATCGAAGGGGACCGCGACCTCCGCCTTGCCGCCCGAGCGAGGCAGCACTTCCGCCGGTACCCGTATGCTGGTGCGCAGCCGCCGGTCTTCGACGGCCGCGACGCCGAAATCAAGCGTCCATTGCTGCTCCTTCAAGAATGCGATCTTCTCCTCAGCCTCCTCGTCATGCTCATGAACCGCGGCGGCCGTGGTGGCCGCGACCACGATCTCGCCGAGCTGGTGTACGTCGCTGAACCCGCCGCCTTCGAGATGCGCCGATAGCCGGTACTTCCCAGCCCGCGGAAGTGTCACGTCCACGCCGAAGATGCCCGGGCGCGAAGCGCCATTCGCGGTGAATGAGTGGGCCTCGCCGCCGGCAGACGTGAGCCGGATCTCAACCTTCCCACTCGCAACCGGCTTGAATGTGTCCAGCCGCGTAAGATGAACCGCAAAGCGGCTCGTCTTGCCGGCCACCAGCGGCGGATACTCGGCAAAGAGTTCCGTCTTGGTGGTCCAGGTCGTATAGCTTTCCGTATGGGGCTCCGGCCCGGCTGCCGTTTGGGCGGCGGGAGGCTGCTTCTGGCACCCGGCGGCAAAGATCACCAACGTAAGAATGAATGCCCTGCTCATTTGCCCAGTTCCTCTCCGAGGACCCTCTCCAGTTCGATCTGTGTCTCTTTGACCGCCAGTTGGATATCCAGCATGCGTAACCGGGCCTGGCGCTGCGTGCGGTAGGCATCGAGCAGTTGCAGAATGCCGATCTCGCCTTCCTGGTAGGCGACGGTCGCGATTCCGGCCAGCTCCGAACCGCTGCCGGCCAGTTCCTGGCGGTACCGGTCGCGCGCCTGCACGCGAACCTGGAAAGCGCGCGCGTTCCCTTCAACGGCCGCGCGTATCCGCTGGGCGAGAATCCGCAGGCGGGCGGCGGCCAGTTCCTGTTCCGCTGAGTAACGGGCAACCTCGGCTTGGCCCTGATTAAAGATGGGCAGCGGAACGGTCACTCCGATGACACCCCCGCCGGTGGTCCGGTTCAACCCAACATCGGCGCGCTTGAACCCGGCGTTCACAACCGGCTCGGGAATCTTCAGGCGCCTGGCGGCCTGCTGTTCCAGCTTGAACTGCTCGAGCCGCCGCTGCCCGGCGCGGTAGTCGTTGCGCGCGTTCAGAGCAAGTTGGACGAGCTTCGTTTCATCGATGGGGGCCAGTCCTGTTTCCATCTGGCCCGCCACTGCCGTGATCCGCGTTTCCGGCGGAAGAAAGGCCAGCACACGAGACCGTTCCAACTCCGCCTCGGCGCCAACCAAGGCCAACTCCGCCAGCAACTCGGCGCGCTCCCGCTCGGTCCTGAGCCGGTCGAACTTCGAACCTTCTCCTTCCCGCTCCCGGTCGCGCAGCACCCCGATGACGTTCTCGATCGCCTGGAGCGCTTCCGCGTAGGCGGCTTCCCGCTCCTGCGCGGCCAGCGCCTGGTAGAACGCCAGCCTCAGAGATGACCGCGCTTGCCACAGGTCGAAGGCGCCTTCGGCCTCCACCGCGCGAACGGCTGAGTCGCCGGCCTGCCGGAGCAGTCGCAGGCGCCCGCTGGCTGGCAGCGTTTGTTCCGCCTGAAAGAACTCGGTCAGGCCCGCGCCTTCACGGCTGTAGTTGAAGCTTGGATTCGAGTACAGTGTCCGTCCTTTGGCCTCGGCCTGCGTGATCGCGGTGCGCGCGCGGGCCTCTCTGGCGAAGAGACTTTGTTCAAGAAACTTCTCGACTACTCTCGGTTCCGTCCACTCCTGCGCCGGACACAGACACGCCAATGCGGCCATGCACAGCACAGCAGTGGCGGCGCGACTGGGCAATCGCATTGCTCCACCTCGTCAAAACCTGATTCTTTTGAAAATTCACCGGCGGCGCGCTACTTGGGGGCGGCGCGCTTGGCTGGGCGGGTCAGGCAGGTGGAGCGCGAGGATGGAGACTGGCTCGCCAGACGGTGTCGTGCGCGGGCGGCTTCGACTCGAGGACGGCTCGCCGCTGTGGCCGAGGTTCGGGAAGCGAAACGGATTCAGGTAGCGTCGCGACAAAGCGAACCGGAGCCGTGCCGTCGCCCGCCAGCCAATCCAGCGGCTTGGCGTCCGCGGCATGGCTGTCCTGATCGAATCCCGGCTGGTGGCTCGCCGCGCCGGCCCAGTGTGCGTGGGTGAGCCCCTTTGCGTGCGCATGGTGGGGATCACTCGCGTGCACATGCAGGAACGGAGCTTGCGCAAACGCCACCAACAGGCTGGCGATCAAGCCAAGGTGTACCGTCCGCCGTTGCACTACAGCCATCGTACCGTACGATTCGGTCAGGACAACACTGCCCAAGGCACGCCATCAAAAAACAGCGCCGATCCCTACGAGAAAG
>JADZCI010000240.1 GCA_020851655.1 Bryobacterales bacterium | reverse complement strand
GGCTCCTCAGGTAGGACTCGAACCTACAACCCTTCGGTTAACAGCCGAATGCTCTACCATTGAGCTACTGAGGAGCAGGGTGGGGACTCTTCTATTGTACTTCGTGAACCCGGCATGTCAAATTTGCTCCGTCCAACGGTCCAACCGTCCCCTGCATCCGCCAAGCGCCGCCGGCGGCGCATGGCAGACGCTTACCACCACTCGGGGAGGTGGCCTCGGGCTTCGATGCGGTGGGCGGTGACTGCCGCTCTTCGAGGGTCTCCTTCGCCCAAACGCGAGAGGGCGGCGTCGAATTCCTGGATGCTTTCTTCCCAGCGCCCGGCGCTCTTCAGCGCGATGCCGAGGAGAATGTGGGCGTGAGGGGCGGACGGATCTTGCCGTTGCGATTCGTGCGCCCAAACTTCAACAGCACGGAAGTCTCGCACGGCATAGGCCAGCCAAGCCAGAGCCAAGCAGGCATCGGAGTTGGCCGGATCGCGAACTACCGCGTCTTCGTAATAGGCGAAAGCATCCTGCCAGCGGTCTTGCGCGACCAGGCGATGCGGCAGACTCAGTTCGCTTCCCGCTGAAAACTGCGCACCTCCGCAGATGCGGCACGCCGGTTCATCCGCCGGCCGCGCGAAGCCGCACAGGCCGCACCGCTTCAACGCGGATTCAGCCACCTTCACGCCTTCCACTTGTAATAGTAGAAAAGCAGCGGCGTCTTGCCGGTATTGACGATGCCGTGCATCTTATTCGCACCACAGTACATCATGCTGCCCGGCTTGACCGCCGTCTTCCTACCTTCCACTTCGATGACGCCCGCGCCCTCGGTCACCACCATGAATTCCTCCTCCTCATGGGAGTGAGGCGGGTGTGGACTCATGCCGGGCTTCAACAGAAGGCTGCCGGCGGTCATCGACCTGAGCTGTTGCGTCGGGCCTTCGTAGTAAACCCTGAGTTCTCCAAAGCTCTCCCTGGTGAACTTGGCGCCATCGGCATCGGTCGTACCGTTGGGCAGCACGGCGCCGTCAGCCGCGAATGCGCCAAACGCGGCCGCGGCGGCGGAAAATCGAAATACATCTCTGCGGTTCTTCATCGTGGCTTCCTATTCTACTGGTCCAATCGCTTGAGCATTTCCAGCACGATCGTTCCGGTCACCTGTAAGCTCCCCGCGCTCAGCTTGTCCATCGTGTCCTGGGAGGTGTGCCACCAACTGTTGGACGGGCCATAGTCGAAGTCGATCAGGTCAATCGCCCGCACCCCTTTCCGCAAGAAAGGAGCGTGATCGTCTTCGACCGCCACGGAACGCCCCGAAAAGTATCTGGCGTATCCAAGCTGGCTGGCTATTTGTTCCACCATGCGGCGCAGCGACTCGGAGGAAAGCAACTCGTCTTCCAGCCGCAGGTCCTTGTCGCCGATCATGTCGATATTGATGAGCGCCTGCAAACGGTTGATCGTACCGTCAGCACTCCATTTGCCGGCCAGATGCCGGCTGCCATAGAGACTGTCAGTCGCCGTCCATTCGGCGAACGCTTCCTCCCCATCGAACCAGACAATGTAGATGTCGCTGTTGTGCGGACGCCCCTGCATGGCGCGCGCCAGTTCAAGAAGCAAACCACCGGATGAACCGCCGTCATTGGCGCCGACGAACGTAAACTCCTTGAAGCGCTTCGTATCATAATGTCCGGTGACAGCCAGCGCCTTGCCGTTCTTTCCCGGAAACCGGGCGATGATGTTCTTCATCGCCACCATCCCGGCTGGCGTACGCGCCTGAAATCCATCTTCGATTACCTGGCAACCGAACTTCTTCAGTTCAGCCGCAATGTAGGCCTGCATCTTGCGCGCATTCTCAGACCCGGCAGGACGCGCGCCGAACGAGACCAGTTTGCCCGTGTAGGCGAGCGCATTCTGGCCGCTCAGTTCAGCAGCCGTGGAAAAAATGGGAAGTAGAAAAAAAGCAGCAGCCTTTACGGCTTGCGGGCAGTGCATGTATAGCCTAGTGTAAAGTCCCGGCTGGGGTCGAGGGAATCAAGCAACGGCAGCACCAGCGCCGGAATCGTGAACAACGGCGCAAGCAGCCAGCGCCACCACCCGCGAAACAGCTTTGGCGCCGTCAGCAGCCTGCGCGAAACGACACGGAAGAAGCCGCCCATCGGAAACACGTGGATATCAGTGAAACCGGCGCTTTCCAGCAGGTAACGAAGTCCGTAGCGCGTATAGCGAAAATAGTCGTGCGGCGCCTGGTGAACTTCCCAGTCCTGCGGCGCAACGATCAGCACACGTCCGCCAGAGCAAAGCACCCGCTGCATCTCTTGCACCGCCTGCGCGGGCTCGCACAGGTGCTCCAGTGTCACGATGTTGATGACGGCATCGAAAGCGCCCACGCGGAATGGCATTCTCGACAGATCCCCGATGACATCGAGGCCGGCGTAGTTCCACTCGCGGTCACCGATTCCGAGGTCGAGTCCACAATACCGCTGCTCGTGAAAGTGCCCCCGGTACTGCCCTTCTCCGGCGCCAGCGTCCAGCACGCGCGCTCCGTGCGGAAGCGAACGGGCAAACCCGGCCACCGCCTCTTCAATGCCGGCTTCAAACGACAACAGATAACGAAACAACCACGCGGGAACGGCGCGGCGGAGCGTGGCAGCCGGAGTCACGTAGCGCGGGCCTCGATCATGACCGACGAACCCGCTCCGCAGAGCGCTTCGAGCAAGGCAAAAGGAACCCCCAACAGGACCAGGCCGAAATAGAGTCCGTCCTTCAGCAGCCGCGCGGCGGCATTCTCGTTGGGCCATCGGGACCGCCGCCCCATGGGGTCCAGTCCGGCGGCGACACTCGAAGCAAACCCCGCTGGATTATCGCGCAGCGAGAAATGCTTGGTGCGCAGAACCTCGAAGCCGGCACGCACCAGCAAAGCCTTGATATCGGTCTCGCGGAAATCGACCAGGTGGCGGGGAATATCAAGCCCGTTCCAATTCTCGCCAAACAGGAGAAACTGCCAGCATGCCGCGTTCGGCACCTGGACAATCAGCCTTCCGTTTGGCGCAAGCAACTCGCGAGCCTTCGTCACGTACGCCGCCGGGTCGTACAGATGTTCGAGGACGTGGTACATCGTGATCATCGCGCAACTGCGGGCGGCCAGCGGAGCTTCCATCAGGCTGGCGCACACGGCGGGCACCCCATTCCTCTGCCACGCGACGCGAGCCGCGTCCGGCGAGTTGTCCAGGCCGAGCACACGGTCCCGGGGCACACCCAGCATCTTCAAGAACAACCCACCGCCACAGCCGACATCCAGGATGGTGCCCTGGGCAGGAGCATGTTCCAACGCGCGGCGCGCGAAGCGCACGTGGTCATGCAGAACGAGCCCCCGCCAGAGTTCCGCCAAACGATCGCCGGCCGACTCGGGCGCAAACCAGTAGTTGCCCGGATAGTAGTTGGAGAGTTCTTCAGGCAGGGGCGCCGGGCTCAGCCGCATCAGCCGGCAACCGGTACACTCGACCACATCAAAGCTCTTGCCGGTGGTCCCAAACAGACGGTCTGTCCCCTGCAGCAGCGTCTTCACACCAACGCTTCCACACACGGGGCAACCGCTCATGGCCGGCTCTCCTTGGGAGGCTGGGCCTGTTCGCTGAGAGCCTTGAGAGAGATCCGGTTTTTCAGAATGAGTGCTCGAACCTCCCGCGGACTCAGCTTGCGATGGAGGCTGATCCGCCTTCGCTTGCGAATCGCCGCCGGCAGCATCCGCAGAGCTTCCCAGTCTCCCCGGAGCATCGCCCAAGCCGCACTCCACTTGCCCAAAGGCGACGAAAAGCGGCCGATCTCGCCCCTGCCACGCCAAGCCGCCACCGCGCCCGCGGCCAGGCGGGCCATGTAATAGGGAATGTTCAGCCACAACAGACTCCCAGGAAACAGTTTAGCGGCTAGCAGGACGCGGTTTCGCTCGATCAGCCGCAGGCGGTCCGGAGATAGGACCCCGAGCGTCGATCCCCGATGATGCCGCACGACGGCTTTGGGAACGTAGATGCACTTCCAGCCGGCGATGCGGGCTCGCAACCCTAGGTCGGCGTCATCGGCGTAGGCAAACAGGTCCTCGTCGAAACCGCCGATCTGGCCGATCATCTGGCGCGAGTACAGGGCGGCGCAGCCGTCGGGCCACAGCACTTCTTCTTCACGATCATATTGCCCGTGATCCCACTCACCCGTGCCCCGGCCGCGGTTCTGGCCGTCCGGATAGATCAGGTGCCCCACTTTGTCGATTACTGACGGGTCTTCCCAAACCAGGATTTTCGAAGCGGCCATTCCGAACCCGGGCCTGGACTCGAGCGCGCGCACCAGGTGAATCAGCCAGCCGGGTTCAGCCTCGGCGTCGTTGTTCAGCAGAGCGAACCACTGCCCCCGCGCGGCTCGAAATCCTTGATTGTTCGCCGCGCAGAATCCGAGATTGCGGCTGTTCCGGATGATCTGGACCGGACCCCGGTAGCGCATTGCGAATGCTTCGGCGACCTCCACCGATCCATCCTCGGAACCGTTGTCCACAACAACGATCTCAGGTGTGATTTCCTGTTGCGCGGCAAGCGACGACAGGCACGATTCGAGTAGTGCCCGGCGGTTCCAATTCACGACGATGACCGTGACCTGCGGCGTCGAGGGAGCGACCAAGCGACTGTTGTATCATACCGATCAAGCTCTGCCGGACCAAGGACTGGATGGAAACATTAGGAAAGAGACTACGACAGCAGCGCGAGTCGTTGGGCCTGCCGCTGGAAGAGATCGCGGTGCGGACACGCATCAACCTCAACTACCTGCAGGCGATTGAAGAGGACACGCCGGAGGTCATCCCCGGTGGCTTCTTTTTTCGCGCCTTCGTCCGGCAATATGCCCAAGCGGTTGGCTTGCCGGACGACTTCGGCAAGTACGAACTGGAAGTGATGATCCGGGAAGACGAGGTGGCGGAAAAGGAAAAGGAAGCCATCCCGAGAGAGCCTTCCTACAGCGTGCCGCCGATCCGGCTGGAAGGGGTGCTTCCGGCCACGGAGACCAAGAAGTGGGCCCTGGGGATGTCGCTTCTGACTGTCGTGCTGGTGGCCTGCTCGCTCGCCTACGCGCTCTGGGAGCGTTACCGGAATTCGCGGCTCGAGGCCAAGGCCGAGACGGCGCAGCAGCAACAGCAGCAACGCGCAGTTCCACCGCCGGCACAGCAGCAGACGCCGGATACCGCGGCTACTCAGCCAACGCCGGATCCGAATGCCGGAACGTCTTCCCTCCCGCCCGCAAACGCCGGTGACTCGCCGGCGAGCGCCAACCCGCCACCGCCGGCGCCAGCCGCTCAAACCGCTACGCCACCTCAAACGGCGGCTTCCGAAGCGATCCACCTGGTTATCAAGGCCAACGAGAACGTTTGGGTCGAGGCGACCTCGGAGGGCAAGCGCTTGTTTTCGGACGTGATCAAAGCCGGGTCCTCCCAGGAGTTCACGAGCAGCACGCCTATCCGAATCAAGTTAGGTAACGCCGGCGGCGTTCAGATCGATTACAACGGCGTTGCGATACCCCCCTTGGGGCCGCGAGGTATGGTTCGCACAACGACGTTTCGCAAGGACGGATACGACGTGCCGCCGGCGCAGTAGGGCCGGCCTAGGATTCCCGTGCCCGCGCGGCCCGGTCCTTCCGTTCGGCGGCTTTCATCGCCGCGCGCTCGCGCTCCAGAATGAGCAGCTCCGTGCGCCGCCGCGCCTTGGTTCGCTCGTCGACCCGCCGCCAGAACTTCAGGAAATAATCCGCCGCCGAGACTAGGCTGAACAGCATCACCGCCCAGAGCGCCCAATAGGCGGGTGCTTCCAGTTGCGGCCAGACTCCGGCCAGCAGTACGAGAGAAATGGCAATCACCTGAGACATCATCTTGGTCTTGCCCAATTCACTGGCTTGAATCGTGTAGCCTTCGGCCGCGGCAATGCTTCGCAACCCTGACACCGCAAACTCGCGTCCAATCAGAATCACCGCCATCCACCCGGGCACCCGCCGCACTTGCACCAGCGAGATCAGCGCCGCCGAGATCAACAGCTTGTCCGCAATCGGATCAAGCAGCATCCCCACCGTCGTAATCTGTCCCCAGCGCCGCGCCAGGTGCCCGTCCAAGAGGTCCGTAAGCGCGGCCGTCCAGAATACAATCAGCGCCAACGTTGAATTGGTGACTGTAAGAGTCCCGAACTGATGAGTATGATTTTCCTGCACCAGAACGGCGACAAGGATCGGGACGAAAAAGATCCGCAACAACGTGAGAGTGTTGGGAATATTCATCGCCCTTCCTTACCATAAACCAAGTTGTGGCGCGCCGCAGCCCTCAATCTTCGGACCTGTGGAAAGTAACTGTCGCGGAAGCGTCCTGCTATCCGCAGCTTGCGCGGAATCCCCTCAGAAAATTCACAGGGATTTCCACAGTACGTCCGGTTACTGGCAATGAAGCGCGGCGTGGGGGTCGACCCGTGTTGCGCGAATCGCCGGGATGCAGGTGGCCAACAACCCAACGAATGAAAGGAAAAGCGCGCCGCCCAGGAAGATCCACGGGTCCACCGGACTGACGCCGACGAGCAGCCGGGAGGCGAGTCTGGCGGCCATGACGGCCACGACGGCGCCGGCCGCGATTCCCACCAGCACAAGCGTCATCGCCTGGCGCACAACCAGCGCCAGAACCCGGCCGCGGTCCGCGCCGAAGGCCATCCGGATTCCAATCTCTTTCGTTCGCTGCGTGACCGCATAGGCCATGACGCTGTAGAGCCCGATAGCCGTCAGCAGCAGAGCGATCGCCGAGAGAGCGCCCAGGATCGACGCGGCAATTTTCTGGGCAAACCACGACGCGCTGATGAACTCACTCATGCTGATCGCGTCGTAGACGCTGACGTTCGGATCGAGGCCTTGCACTCCGCGGCGCAGAGCCGCAAGCGCGGCGCTGGCATCACCCTGCGTGCGCGCATAGAAGGCGATGCCGAGATCTTCGCGATAGAGCTGCCGGAACGGAACGTAGAACAGCGGCCGCGGCGCTTCGTTCGGCTGATGGTACTTCGTATCCCCCGACACGCCGACCACCGTGAACCACTTCCCCCAACCACGGACCTTGCGGCCGATCGGGTTGGCGCCGCCAAAGTACGTGCTGGCAAACCGCTGGTTCACTATCATGACGGGATCCCGGTCCGCGCCGTCCTGCTCGGTGAAGTCACGCCCCTCCATCAACGGGATGCGCATCAGGCGGAAGTAGCCCGGCGAAACAACGGTCCGGTAGAGCTTCATGTTCTCACTCGTCCTGGCAACGTAGCCTTCAATCTGAAGATCTTCCCAGGAGCCGTCGGCGAATCCGAGCGGAATGTAGTCGGCGTAGGCCACCGCTTCAAAGCCCGGCTGGCTTTCGAGACGTTCCCGCAAACGGGCGCAGAACTGGATTCGCTCCGGCACGCTGTAGCCCGCCGCCGCCAGGTACAGGTGCGACACAAGCACCCCATTCGGGTTGAAACCCGGATCGATCCGGCGCGCCACCTGGAAGCTGCGCGCAAACAGCCCGGCACTGATAATCGCAACCAGAGCCAAGGCCACTTCAGTAACCACCAGCAGCGTCCGGACACGCCGCGACCGCTGGCCGGACGAAGCGCCGCGCCCTTCTTCCCTCAGTGCGTCGTTGAGATCTACGCGCAGCGTCTGCCGCAATGGGAACATCCCCGCTGCGACACACGTGGCCACGCACAACACCACCGTGAAGGCCAGAACCTGGGCATCAAGCCGGACGTCGATCATGACAGGGAAGGCCGTGGCCGGTACAAGATAGCCAAGCGAGCGGCTTAGCAGGATCGCCAGAGGAATGCTGGCGGCCAGAGCCAGAGCGCCGAGAATCAGATTCTCGATCAGAAGCTGGCGCATGATCCGGCCGCGCCCAGCGCCGAGAGCCAGGCGCATGCCGAACTCCTTGCGCCGCGACGCGGCGCGCGCCAGCAGCAAGTTGGCCACGTTGGCGCACGCGATCAGAAGCACGATTCCGCAAACCGCCATCAACATCGTCAGCGGGCCGCCCAGTGTGCCCTGCGCCCCGAAGTGCGCCTTGGCGAGCGGCATGATTGCCGCGCTGATGCCTTGATTCGTATCCGGGTGTTCCCTGGCCAATTGCCGCGCGGCGACCCTGACTTCTTCCGCCGCCTGTTGCGGTGTCACGCCGGGCTTGAGCCGCGCCAGACCAAAATGCATGCGCGTCTGGCGGTCGCGCAACATCCATTCCGGCATCGTATTCATGGACCGCGCCATCACGACGGGGATCCAGAGTTCGAAAGCCACTCCGGAGAGAGACCCGCGGAACGGAGCGGGCGCCACACCGGCGACGGTGAGCTGCTGCCGGTTGACCCGAATGGCGCGGCCAACAATGCCGGGGTCGCGGTGGAACATCCGGTCCCAGAGGTTTTCTCCGATGACAACCACCGGATAGCCGCCCGCGGCGTGCCCGTATTCGGCGGGCGTAAATACGCGTCCCAGCAGCGGGCGCACCCCGAGAACCTCAAAGTAGTTGCCGGAGACCATCTCGCTCCAGACACGTTCGGAGCGCCCCTCCTCGCCCACGCTCACGGGAACGGGCGCCGCCACAGCCAGCCCGGCAATCGACGTCAACCTTTCCCGGTAATCGCGATAGTCGGGATAGCTGTTGGGTATGAAGCCGCCATCGGGTGCGACCGTCTCGAATGCCACCAGCGTGCCGCTGTCAGCCACACCTGGCAGCGGCCGCAACAACACCGCCTGGAGCCAACTGAACACCGCCGAATTGACGGCAATACCCAGGGCCAGAGTTAACACGGCCACGCCTGTGAAGCCCGGATTCTTGCGCAGCATGCGGCCCGCGAAACGCAGGTCCTGGAAATTCAGACTCATATCGAATCCCGCCGTGAACGATGCGGCAATTCAACGGCCTTCCCGTAATTCGTTGCGGTCCCAGCAAGCTTACAGGCCGTTGCGAGCGCCTCATTGTCCGGGCGTGGGACGATGGCCGGCAGAAGCGAACACGCCAGGTGGTTAGCCGGGCAAGGCGTACTTTTTCAGCCGGCCAAGGACGGAATCGGTTACTTCAGCTTCCACGTGGCATCCGTCGCCGTCATAGGACTCTGAAATCACGTTTCCGAATTCATGCAACAAGTGAACGGAGCGGGTCTCGCCCGCGGGAAAATGGAAGTGGGCACGCTGGAGTTTCTCGCCCGGCAAGAGCTCTTCGACCCGGTCGAGAAGTTCGCCGCAGCCTGCGCCGGTCATGGCCGAAATCGCGACTCCCTCCCGGGCGCCCGCCGCGGCCACGAGCCGTTGCGTGAGGCTTGGACCGGCTGCGCCGTCTAACTGGTCGGTCTTGTTCAACACGAGCAACTGGGGTGTGTTTTCGGCGCCGATTTCCTGTAGGACCTGCCGGACATGCGCACAGTGCGCCGCCGCGGACTCCGCTGAAGCATCGACGACATGAAGCAGAAACGCGGCTTCGACGACTTCTTCGAGCGTCGCCCGAAAGGCTTCGACCAGCGTCGTGGGAAGGTTCCGAATAAAGCCTACGGTGTCACTCAAGAGCACACGCCGCCGCTTGGGCAGAACCAGTTGCCGCACGGTTGGATCGAGCGTGGCAAACAGCCGCGAATCGGCCACCACGCCCGCGCCGGTAAGGCGGTTGAACAAAGTGGACTTGCCCGCGTTGGTATAGCCGGCCAGAGCAACGGTCTGCAGCGGCACGCTCTGACGTTTGCGGCGCTGCACGCCCCGCGAGCTTCTCACGGTGGCCAGTTCTTCGTTGAGCCGCTTGATTCTCAGCCGGATTCGCCGGCGGTCGGTTTCCAGCCTCGTTTCGCCCGGGCCGCGCGTCCCGATTCCGCCACCCAGACGGGACATTGCGAGTCCCTTGCCCACCAGCCTCGGGAGCAGGTAGCTGAGTTGCGCCAGTTCCACCTGGAGATGGCCTTCGCGCGTGCGGGCGCGCCGGGCGAAAATATCCAAAATGAGCTGCGTCCGGTCCACAATCCGGCAATCGAGCGCCTTCTCCAGGTTGCGTTGCTGGGTGCCGCTGATTTCCTGATCCATCACGACCAGGTCAATCGACTCCGCCGATACGCGTTGCTTCAGTTCTTCCAGTTTTCCCGAGCCCATCAACGTGGAGGAATCGAGTTCGGAACGGACCTGTGCAACACGTCCGGCGACCGCGCCGCCGGCGGTTTCCACCAAACCAGCCAATTCGTCGAGTGATTCTTCCGGATCGGTACCCGAAGCGGCCGAAGCCGAAACCGGTCTGCTACGGTACACTCCCACAATTAGCGCGCGTTCGCCGCCGGCGCCTGGTTCGAAAGCGTACTTAGTTGTCGTGGTGTTCCCCGCCAACTGGCAGACCCGGCTGAGTGGCTACTCCAGCACCCGCGCCGGCAACCATGTGGCCCGAGGGCACACCGCCATGCATAGGCCGCGATACAACTACCGTCGAGATTGCGTGTTTGAAGATCAGCTGTTCCTGATTGTTGCTTTCCAGTATCACGGAGTACTTATCGAAACTTCGAATCCTTCCCGACAGCTTCACTCCACTCATCAGGTAGATGGTGAGAAAAGTCTTTTCTTTGCGGGCATTGTTGAGGAAAGCCTCTTGTATGTTTTGTGCCAGCTTTTCCACGTTCTTTCCTTTCGGCCCCGCGGGTAATTTCTTGTTTTCTTCCATTTATTTTCAACCTTCCAACCACTCTCATGTTCCCCTAGCGGTTCTGACAAGTCGCTGAGCCCTGACCACTTACCTTCCAACACACTCAACTCCCAGGTCCGCCGAGACCAATGGCGGGCATACGTGACACCCCTTAGCGCAGACTGCCTTGACAATAGAGTTTAATGCCGAGCCAGTATAAGGAGCAAGGTCTTTTGGTACCGCCAGCGTTTATATTAACGAAGATTCATCTCCTATTGCCTAGCCGGGCTAACTCTTTGCGGCCCCACGACTAGCGATCTGAACCCCATATCAGTTACCCTGAATTTCGGAACGGCTCAGGCATGGCGCAGGGCGTACGAGTCGCCATTAT
Organism: Bryobacterales bacterium; assembly: GCA_020851655.1. GTDB lineage: Bacteria > Acidobacteriota > Terriglobia > Bryobacterales > Bryobacteraceae > JADZCI01. The sequence goes on along the minus strand of JADZCI010000240.1, from coordinate 45 downwards.
CGGAATGGTGGTCAGCGGCGCGCTCGCCGTTGCAAAACTGACGAT
>JADZCI010000239.1 GCA_020851655.1 Bryobacterales bacterium | reverse complement strand
GGCGGTGCTGCCGGTGTGGCAGCCGTTCAGTGGAGAGATTCAGCGCGGGCAGGTGCGCGAGCACCGGTTTGCGGCGGAGGAGAACGCGTGTTACGAGATCCGGCTGCACCAGCGCAATATCGACACGGGTTTTGAGATCGCCGCACCCGGGGAACCCGCCATCCTGATCGAGCATGGCGAGTTCGGAGTCGAGCGGGGAATTGTTCATACCTCTCGTGCCGGCGAAGTGGTGGTGAGGGTGATTGCCTGGCCGGATTCATCGCGTCAGGGACGGTACCGGCTGGAGATCATCCCAATCGCCCATCGGGCCACGATTGACCTGATTGGCCCGGTGGAGAACCGGCTCTCACGCGTGGTGCGGGACGAGTTGCGCCGAACCACAGTTGAATTCCTGCGTGAGTTGAGCCAGCAAGCCCATGCGACTGGTTGGGAGTATCTCGGCGGAGTGGCCGACCAGGAACTATCAAGGCACCTTCACCGGCGCCGGCAACTTGAAGAGGCCTTGGGGTTCGAGAAGAGGCTGATCTCCTTTTGGAGCGCGCAAGGCGACGCCGGGCGGCAGTTTACCTCGGCGCGGGAGCAGTACAGGTTACTCGGGCGGATGTCGACGACAACTGGCCAAAGGGCGGCTCGAAGCCTGGTCAGGAGACTTGCCGCCCAGAGCCCGGATGCCCGGATTCAACTGGCCGGTTTGAGGACGGGAATGGACCGTCTATCGGGCCCGACGCGAGCCGAGGCGGCGAGACTTGAACGTATCTACCAACTTCAAGCGAAGGCGGGCTTTGATCAGGATTCCATGTCAACCTTAGCCGAGCTGGCTGTACGGTACGTCGGGTTGGGAGACTCGGCGGCCGCGGAGCAGACACGGCGGCGGCTGGGAGAGCGTCTGCCGGAGTTCGGAACCCCGCGCGACCGGGTGACGTTTGCGGAACTGAGTGGAAAAATCCACTTCCTCGTGGGCCGGTATGAGGAGGCCATGGCGGAGTTCGTGACAGCGGCCGAACTAGCCCGCGCGGCCGGCGATGAGCGGTGGTCCTTCTACCTGATCAATCAGGCTGACTGCCTCCTTCACCTCGAACGGTATGAAGAAGCACTTGCTGCGATCGAGGCGGCTGAAAGGCGGCTGCCTGCGCAGATACGCCGGGAGGCGATCTCCGGGTTGAATCTTGGCTGGCGGGACTATTCACTCGTTCGAAACGCAGTGTTGTTGCAAATGGAGCGGATGGATCCTACCAAGGGATTTGCCCGGCGCGCCGTTGCCGAAGCCGATGCGGAACGCTCGGGCGACTTCTCGGAGTCAGCCCGCGAGGTGGTGCGGAACGCTTCCACGCTGTTGGAAGACGACGAAGCGATCGTCTGTTATATGCACACGACGCTGGGCCTATCCGCCGCCTACGTGATAGCGCGGGGCCGGGAGCGTTTTGTCGACCTTGGCCCTCCGGAGGCGTTGCCGAACGTGGAGAAGGAGGTCCGGCTCTTCGGCCTGAACCGGCTGGCGCGGGAAAGATTCATCAAGGAGGCGGGCGATAGGTTGTTGAGGCCGCTGCGGCTCGAACCGGGGGTGAAGCGGCTGATCATCGTTCCAGGAAGCACGCTGGAGCGGATTCCTTGGGCAGCCGTGCCTGATCCCAGAAATCCCGGCCGGCTGTTGTGTGAAACGGCCGTAGTGATGCTGGCGCCTTCCATTCTGGAAGCGGTGAAGGTTGTGAGACGAGACAGGCGGGAAGCGAGGCAACTGGCCGTGGTTTACGACCCTGTTTTTGGTCCAGCGGACTCCCGGTACAAGGGCCGGAAGGCGCAGGCGGCCGATCCGATTGTTCATCAGGCAATGCGGGCGGCGGGGCTCAGGGGCGACGAACCTCAACGCCTCCCGTACACCAGACGCGAGGCGTCAGCCATCATGAAGCACGCGAGCGACGCGTACGGCATCACTGGATACCGGGCGACCAAGCAAGCGGTTTTGAGCGGCGAGTTGCGGAATTTCAGAGTGGTGCACTTCGCCACACACGGGGTGGGCAGCACTCTGAGCTGGCAACAAGTTGGCCTGTTCCTGACGATGATGGACGAGACCGGCAAGCGGATTCCGGGCTTCCTCACCTATGACGAAATCACGAGCATGAAGTTGCGGGCCGACCTGGTTGTTCTGAGCGCGTGTCAAACGACGGTGAGCAGTACTTTCGACCCTTACAGCGGACACAGCACCGCGCTGGCATTTTTGCGGGCGGGAGCGCGCCATGTTGTTTCGTCGCTGTGGCAGGTGGACGATGAAGCCACGGCGGAGTTGATGGGCCACTTTTACGGGTATCTGCTGGGCCGCGGGGAGCCGGCGGAGAATGCTCTGCGGCTGGCGCAGTTGCGGATGAAAAAGAGCGCGCGGTGGTCCGCGCCCTATTATTGGGCGGGGTTCACGATCCTGGGATCATGGCGATGAAACGTTGGCGGCGCCGGGACGTGTTGAGGAGTGGAGTAGCAGGGCCCGCGTTGGGGCTGGCCGGGGGCGGCCTGGCCGTGCCCGCCCGAGCGGCGCAGGCGGCGCTTGCCGCTGGCGGCGGAGCCGGCGGACGTGAGCGGCTGCTGCTCGATTTCGGGTGGCGGTTTCATTTCGGGCACGCCAACGACGCCGCCAGGGATTTCGGCTTCGGGAGCGGGAGATCCGGGGGATTTCAGAAGACCGGCGGATTCCTGGCGCCAAGCAGCCTCGCTTTTGACGACAGCGCGTGGAAGCCGGTCAATCTGCCGCACGACTGGGCCATTGAACTGCCTTTCAAGAACGATCCGGCGCTGACCAGTAAGGGATCCTATCCGCTGGGCCGCGACTATCCGGAGACGAGCGTGGGCTGGTACCGGAAGGTGTTTGAGATTCCGGCGAAGGACGCCGGCAGGCGCATCTCGGTGGAGTTTGACGGCGCCTACCGGGAGACCATGGTGGTCTTCAACGGCTTCTATATCGGCACACACGCCGGCGGCTATGATCCGTTCAGCTTCGACCTGACGGATTTCGCCGAGCCGGGCACGCCGAATGTCCTGCTGGCGCGGGTGGACGCGACGCTGAGCGACGGATGGTTTTACGAAGGGGCGGGGATTTACCGGCATGTGTGGCTGGTCAAGACGGCGCCGGTCCACGTGAAGAAGTGGGGCACACTCGCGCGGGCGCAGGTGCGGCAGGGCGAGGCGATCGTGTCGATCCGGACCGAAGTCGCAAACGACTCCGCCCGCCCGCGGAGCGTGCGTGTGATTTCGACGGTGCTGGATCCCTCGGGCAAGGAGGCGGCCAAGGCGGCGAGCGTGCCGGGGCAGGTTGCCGATTCCGGCGAGCAGACCGTGGAACAGCAGGTGACGGTGAAACAGCCCGCGCTGTGGTCGCTCGAACAGCGCCACCTCTACAAGCTGGTAACCGAGGTGGAAGCGGGGGGAATGATCGTGGACCGCTACGAGACGCGTTTTGGGATTCGCACCTTGCGGTTCGATCCAGAGAACGGATTTTTTTTGAACGGGCAGCCGGTGAAGGTGAAAGGCGCCTGCAACCACCAGGACCATGCCGGGCTTGGGGTGGCGCTGCCGGACGCGGTGCAACGCTACCGCGTGCGGAGGTTGAGGGAGATGGGCTGCAATGCGATCCGCACATCGCACAATCCGCCAACGCCCGAACTTCTGGATGCGTGTGACGAGCAGGGGATGCTGGTGCTGGACGAAACACGCATGCTGTCGTCCAACCCGGAGGGGATCGCGCAATTCGAGAACATGATCCGGCGCGACCGGAACCATCCGAGCGTCTTTCTGTGGTCGATGGGGAACGAGGAGAGTATTTCGCCGACCGCGCCGGGGCTGCGGCTGCTGACGTCGATGAAGCGGGCGGCGTTGAAGCAGGACGATTCGCGGCCGATCACGATTGCGCCGCCGCCGATGGGAAATTGGATCGGCAAGGGCGGGCTGGCGATCTGCGATGTGATGGGCTACAACTACGCCGACCCGCAGGCGGAGGCTTACCACAAGGCGAATCCGAAGGTCGCGGTGCTGGGTACGGAGAATGTCAGCGCCGTGGGCACGCGCGGCGTGTATGTGACGGACCGCGCCAAGGGATTTACGGGTTCGTACGATCCGTACACGACGACGGGACGCGCGTCGGCCGAGGGCTGGTGGAGGTTTGTCAGCGCGCGGCCGTGGGTGGCGGGCGGGTTTGTGTGGACGGGGTTTGACTATCGTGGCGAACCGTCGCCGTATGGCTGGCCGAACATCAGCTCACAATACGGCGTGATCGACCTGTGCGGGTTTCCGAAGGACACCTATTTCTACTATCAGGCGTGGTGGACGGGCAGGGAGGTGCTGCACCTGTTTCCGCATTGGGACTGGCCGGGACTGGAAGGGCGGGAGATCGCGGTTTGGGTGCATTCGAACCTGGAGTGCGTGGAGTTGTTTCACAACGGGCGGAGCCAGGGCGCGAAGGAAGTGCTGAAGGACCGGCACCTGGCGTGGAACGTGAAGTACGCTCCTGGCGCGATTGAAGCGCGCGGGTACCGGGGCGGGCGGCAGGTGATGACAGCCCGGCGCGAGACCACGGGACCGGCGGCGAAACTGGCGCTGACGACGGACCGCGCGAGCCTGGCGGCCGATGGCGAGGACGTAGTGATGTGCACGGTGGAGGTCCAGGACGCGCAGGGGCGCGTGGCGCCGGCCGCCGGCAACGCCGTCGCGTTCCATGTGACGGGACCGGGCGCTGTGCGGGGCACGGGCAACGGAGACCCCACCAGCCACGAACCGGATACCGCGGCGGAACGCCGGGCATTTTCCGGGCTGTGCCTGGCCGTGGTGCAATCCACCAAGACGGCGGGGAAGATCACCATCGAGGTGTCATCGCCGGGGCTGGCCGGGGCGAAGGCGGTGATCGAGAGCCGTGCGGTTGAACCGCGGCCGCAAGTGGCTGAGTGGGAGCGGCCGGCGCCGCAAGGGCCGGGGATTACGGGATTGTGGAGACCGTTGAGCGCGGCCGGTCCCGCCGCGCCTACGGATCCGATGTCGCTCGAGGGCGGCGGCGGGGACATGCTGTTTACGTTGCGCCAGGAAGGAAACACGATCACAGGCGAGGTGGAGGCGGCCGGAGGAGGCGGATTTTTCGGGAGTCCCGGTGGAAAGATCGAAGACGGCAAGATCGATGGCGGCGCGGTTTCTTTCCGGGCCGGAATGACGACCTATTCCGGCGCGGCGAGCGGGGATCATATCGAGTTGAAGCGGACCGTGGCGCCGTTTAGGCCGCCGGGAGCGGCGGCGCCGCAAGAGCCCACTGGTTCGAGGCCAGCCGTCGGACCACCGCCGGATGGGACCGACCCGTCGTTTGGAGCAGGGTTCGGAGGCCGGCGCGGGCAGAGTCCGGCGCCGTTGATTTTGCGGCGGGTGGAGAGGTAGGCGAGGACCTGTTCCGGTAAGTGGTGCGCTGGCCGGCTGATTCGGAGAAACGCGTCCTGAATGCGATAGACTAGGGGTTTCTATGCGCACTCCATTGATGGCCGGGAACTGGAAGATGTACAAAACTCCGGCGGAAACACAAGCTTTCTTTTCGAAATTCCTGCCGCTGGTAACGGGCGCCACGCATGCCGAGATCGCCATTTGCCCGCCGTTTGTGAACATCGCGGCGGCGGTGGAAGCAGCCAAGGGCAGCCGGGTCGGCATTGGCGGCCAGAACGTGTACTGGGCCAAGGAAGGGGCGTTCACCGGCGAGGTGAGCGCGCCGATGCTGAAGGCCGCCGGGTGCACGTGGGCGATTGCCGGCCATAGCGAGCGCCGGCAGTATTTCGGCGAGACGGACGAGACGGTTCTGAAACGCGCGGCCGCGGCGCTGGACGCCGGGCTGCTGCCGATCGTGTGCGTGGGCGAACGCCTGGAAGAACGCGAATCGGGCAATACCGAAAGGGTGCTGGAGGCGCAGTTCAACGGCGGGATAGCCGGCTTGAGCGCCGAACAGTTCGCCAAGACGGTGATCGCCTATGAGCCGGTGTGGGCCATCGGTACGGGCAAAGTGGCGACGCCGGACATGGCGGGCGCGGCGCACAAGTTTCTGCGCGGGTTGGCGGAGTCCAAGTACGGCAAGAGTGCCGCGGCGGCGGTGCGCATCCTGTACGGCGGCAGCGTGAAGCCGGACAACGTGAGGGGCCTGATGGCTCAGCCGGATATCGACGGCGCGCTGGTGGGTGGGGCGAGCCTGGAGGCCAACTCGTTTGCGTCGATCGTCAATTTCTAGCGGTTTCTAACGCGGCACTTGACAGACGGCGAATAAACGGCGAATATACTGAGGTATGTTTGTCGGAATCGCTGAGCTTGCGCGCTCCGGCCGCATCCTGGAGGAGAAGGCGCGGGTGGACTACCGGACCCTGCCCACGCGCAAGCTGCTGAACCGGTGCGCGACGGCGCGAATGCCGTTTGCGTGGACGATCAATCCTTACCGCGGGTGCGAGTTCGCGTGCCTGTACTGCTATGCGCGGTACACGCACGAGTTTATGGAGTTGCGCGCGCCGGAGGATTTCGAGACGAAGATCTTCGCCAAGGAGTGGGACGAGGCGGCGTTCCGTGCGGAACTGCGGCGGGTGAAGCCGGGCGAGTCGATTGGTCTGGGGACGGCGACCGATCCGTATCAACCGGCGGAGCGGAGGTTCCTGATGACGCGCCGGGTGCTGGAGGTGTTTGCGGGTGAGCAGCGGAGGCGGCTGTGGATTACGACCAAGTCGGACCTGGTGCGGCGCGATGCCGGACTGCTGCGGGAGATTGGCAAGGCGAACCCGGTGCAGGTGAACCTGACGATTACGACGCTGGATGCGGGGCTGGCGCGGAAACTGGAGCCGCTGGCGCCTCGGCCGGAGCTACGGCTGGCGGCGGTGAGGGAGTTGAGCGCGGACGGGATTGCGGTGCGCGTGCTTGCGAATCCGGTGATGCCCGGGTTGAACGATTCGCGGGAGAGCTTGCTGGCCGTGGCGCGAGCCGCGGTGGAGGCGGGTGCAACGGCGTGGGGCGCGGCGCCGGTGTTTCTGAAGCCTTGCGCGCGGCAAGTGTTTCTGCCGTTCCTGGAGCGGGAGTTCCCGGACCTGGTGGAGCTTTACGATGCTGAAATCGGGCGCAACGGATTTGTGAGCTGGGCTTACAAGGCGAGGATTAGCCGGATGGCCCGGGAGATCCGGCGGGAGGTGGGGCTGCCGGATAAGGACGTGGAGTATGTTCCGGTGGTTGAGGAGCAGATGAGTTTGTTCGGCGGGGCTACGGCGGCGTAGGGGGCGCGGGCGCCGGGTTTGGCGCGCGGCAACGATCGTCATAAGGTCACTCCAAATCGCTTCAACCCCATTTCGCCCTTATGGATGTTCTTGCCGCTTCGGACGCAATTCAATCGCCGTGATCCGCTTTATCACGAGCATGGCTGGCGCCCCAAGATCTCGCATAGGGTGATAGGTGTGTCTTCAGC
>JADZCI010000238.1 GCA_020851655.1 Bryobacterales bacterium | reverse complement strand
TGGCCTTTCATGAAGCCGGCCATCTGCCTTTTAGCACGACACCTTCCTGGCCGGTTCTATCCTTTGCATTCGGCCTTTCCTTTGTAACGGGGCTCCTGTTTGGCGTTGCTCCGGCCTGGCTGGCCACCCGGCGCGATCCGGTGGAGGCGTTGCGCGGCGCCAACCGTACGCGCGGAGACCAGTCCTCCACACCTCGCCGGATTCTTCTGGTGGTGCAAGCCGCTTTGTCTGTCGTGCTCGTTACCGGGGCGGCGTTGCTCGCTCGCAGCCTTGCGAATCTGGAGCGGCAGGACTTCGGATTCCGTAAAGACGGCCTGGTGATGGTCACCCTCAATCCGCCACCGTCTTCCTATTCGCCAGAGCGTCTGGACGCCGTCTACCGCAACTTGCAGGAGAAGCTGCTTCGACTGCCTGGTGTCGAGCACGCAAGTCTGGCGCTGTACGGTCCGCTGACCGACAACTGGGGCGAACTGATCTTCATCGATGGACGCCCGCCCGCCAAGTTGGACGTGAATGCGGTGGCTTCCTGGAACCGCGTCAGCGTGGGCCACTTCGAAACGATGGGACACACCCTCCTGCGGGGCCGTGGAATCACCGAAAGCGACCGGCGGGATACGGAAAATATCGCAATCGTGAACGAGGCGTTTGTGCGCCGCTTCCTGCCGGACGAAGATCCGCTCGACAAGCACTTTGGCGTCGACCTGGCGGCTTACTCTCGTACATATCGTATTGCCGGCGTTGTCGCCGACGCGAAATACACGCAGCCTACCCAACCTGCCCGTCCCATGTTCTTTGTGCCGCTGGCGCAGGGCGCCACCTACGATATGGACCTCATGCGGAAGGTGGATTCGCGATCCCATTTCATCGGAGCGGCGATGTTGCGGACCCGCTTGAGCACCGGGACTCTGGAACCGCTCCTCCGCAAGTTATTCGCGGAGGTCGATCCCACTTTGACCGTGATTCGGGTGCGGACAATGAAGGAGCAGATAGCGCTGGTCTTCGATCAGCAGCGCGCCGTGGCGACCTTGGCCGGCGTTTTCGGCGCCGTTGCGCTTCTGCTGGCCGCGGTTGGACTCTACGGCGTCACCGCTTACACGGTGGCTCAACGTACCGGCGAAATCGGCGTGAGAATGGCGTTGGGCGCCGATTCAGGAAACGTGGTTCGTCTCGTGCTGAAGGGCGCATTCTGGACGGCGGGCATCGGGCTGATATTGGGGATTCCGCTGGCCTTGGGCGCGGGACGGCTGATTGGCGCTCAACTGTACGGCGTCGCCACGTGGGATCCAGTGGCGCTGGCCGCTTCGGCCGTAGCTTTGGGACTTTGCTCCGCCGCCTCGGCCCTTATCCCGGCCTGGCGCGCGGCTTCGATCGATCCGATGAAGGCCTTGAGGATGGACTGACCGCGCCCGGCGCCTCTACGCTCCGGCGTGCAGGCTCAGGATGGATTGGGAGTCGGTCAGAACTCCGCCGCGCCCGGCGAACTCATCCAGCATCTTTTGCGCTTCCGGAGAGTTGAGAGACCTGATTGCGTCGGTGACGATGCTCACCGGCTTTCCGGTTTCGAGCAGGCCGAAAGCGGCGAAGCGGACGCAGATCTCGGTCACGACGCCGTACACGGCGTACCGGTCCGCGCCCAGTTCCTTCAGCAACGGCGCGAACCCGGGCGCATCAAAGCAACTCAGTACCTGCTTCGAGAAAATGATCTGTCCGGCGAGCGTCGATTGCGGCTTTTGCTGGCCCAGTGTGCCGGCAACGCAATGCGGTGGCCAGGAGCCGAACTCGGGGTCATCCTCGGCGTGCGCATCCACGGTGGAGACCACTTGGATGCCGCGGGCAGAGGCGAGATGGTTGAGCCGGGCGATGGTTGGAACGATGTGTTCCGCCCCTGGCACGTACAGTGCGCCGGACGGCAACATGAAGTCGTTTTGGGTATCGATGTCGAAGAAAACCGTCTTCATGGCAATGATTGGCGATGCTGCTCTTTGAGGCTATCGAGAAGCGACAAGAGACTTGGACCATACTCGATCTGCCGCGGAGGATCGCACGGGAACAAGCTGCGGAGGTTGCGCGGCAACAGTTCGATGGCGCGCGCCGCGTACGAACGAATCCCGGCTGCGCTGGGCAGCGGCGCAACCAGCTTCCCTTTCAAAATCACCGGCTGGAGCAAGGCCTCGGCGCCGTCTTGAATGCAGTCCTGGGCATGGCCGATAATGTCGCGGTCCGGGAAGCGGAAGACTTGCTTTGCGCCTGGCATGGTGTGCTTGTCGTCGCTGAACTTCGCCGTATAGCGCTTGGTCTTGCCGTCGTTCAGTTCAACCAGTTTGTAGACGGCGCCGTGGCTCGGAGCATCGAGAGAAGTGGCCAGTTCGGTGCCGACTCCGAACGCGTCGATGGGGGCGTTTTCGGCGACCAGTTCCAGGATCTTGTACTCGTTCAGGTCTCCGGTGGCCATGATCCTGGCCTCGTGAAGACCCGCTTCGTTCAGGATGCGCCGCACCGCGTGGGAAAGTTCAATCAGGTTGCCGCTGTCCAGGCGCACGCCCCAGATGGGCTGGCCCAGCGCCGCGGCCCGCCGCGCACCCTCGATCGTGTCGTAGGTGTCGATCAGGTATGTCGTCGCCGGTCCGAGCAATTCCTGAAGCCGCCGGAAGGCCTCGACTTCGCCTTCAAACGACAAGACCCACGAATGGGCCGCGGTGCCGAATACGGGGATGCCGTAGCGGTGTCCGGCCAGGGCATTGGAGGTGCCGGAGCAGCCGCCGATATAGGCGGCGCGTCCGGCCAGGACGCCGGCTTCCGGCGAGTGGGCGCGCCGCGTACCGAATTCCACCACCGAGCGGGCGCCGGCGGCTTCCCGCATTCGCGCCGCTTTGGTCGCCACCAGCGTTTGGAACCCGACCATGGCCAGCAGATAGGTTTCCGGGATCTGCGCTTCCATCAGCGGCGCCCGCACGGTAAGAATCGGCTCACCGGGAAAGATGGGCGTGCCTTCCGGAACCGCGAACACATCACCGGTGAACCGGAACTCCGGCAGCGCGTCGAAAAATCCGGGCGGCGTCTGGGCGAACTGCGGGAGATCCCGTAAATAGCGCACATCCTCCTCGGTGAAGCGCAGATGCAGGAGATACTCGACCGCCTGCGCGAGACCCGCGGCGATGAGGAAGTTGCGGTTCCCGGGCAGGCGCCGCACAAAAAGCTCGTACGTCCCGACCTCCCCCACCTTTCCCGCCAGCCAGTAACCGGCGGCCATGGTGAGCTGGTAGAGGTCGGTCAGGAGCCCAGTCACTTTTTCTTGGCGTCTTTGGCGGGTGGCGGTGCTGCTTCTTTGACGTCGCCCGCCGCCTTCTGCAGAGCTTCGATGGCCGCAGGAGCGATTTCATAGAGGGAGGGCTCATTTTCGCGCTGCGCGTACCAGGTTTCGCCCTTCTTACCCAGCGCGACCTTCTCGGTGCGTTTGCCCTCGTTCGAAACCACCGTCAGGTTGATGGCCGGTGAGGGCAAGGTCCCATCGGCAAACTTAACAGCGGTCATATCGCGCAGTTTATCAATCAGCGACTGCACGCTGACCGAGTCCTGCTCTTTGACGCCGTTAACCCACTTTTCGCCGGACTTGGCCAGCGCCAGCGTGTGAGCCGCATCTTTGTAATCAACCTTGATCGGATCGCTGAATCCGAAATCGAAGACCTTCTTATTGCGAAAATCGTCGGTCGATTTGTCGAGCCCGGCGCCCGTGTCCGCGGGAATAGAGTAAACCCCATCGATCACCGAGCTCTTGGCGAAATACTTGTTGTCCTTCGTCTTCCGGACTTCAAGCCGTTGGGAACCGGCATTGTCGGTGATGGTGGCCACCGCGACGAGCGTGCCCGATGCGAATTGCGCGGGCGCCTTCTTGGCTTCCTCGTCGCTGATGGCTGTATCCAACTTCGCATCCTTCAGCTTGCGGATCAGTTCTTCCACCTGGAAGCCGTCGGCACGGTAGGGGCGAGGTTTCAGAATCTGCCATTCGTTCTGGTTGTTCTTGGCAAACTCGGTGACCGAGTTTTTGGCGTTGAGTTCCACGCGCACCAGTTTCTCCGTATCAAACACCAGGAGGCGCTTGTCGCGGAGGTCCTTGGCCGGCTTGTCAAGCGAGGTCTTGGTCCAGGACGCAATGGTGTAGACCTTGGGATCGCCATCCAGTTTCGCGAACGTGCCGGTGCTGGTGGGTGTGTCGTCGCCCACCAGGAGTCTTGTGGTCTTGCCGTCCTTGCGGGTGATGGTGACGGTTATGGCGGGTTCGGTGAGGCCGAAATCCGCCAGGTTTGCGGGCTTTTCATCGACCAGCTTGTCGGCGGAAAGCGAAGCCAGCGACGTTACCAACGAACTGGCGGCGTCCTTGTCGGCTTTGAACACCGCGGGCGACGTGATTTCCCAGTTGTCGCCCACACGCTTGAGGATTGTCGTCTCGCCCGACTTGCGGGCGATCTCCACCTGCTGAATGTCGCCTTCGGCGAGTGAAACCAGTTTAGGCGAGCTGTCTTTCGGCGGCTTCTTGGCTTCGGCTTCCTTGTCCTTGTTGGACCAGAAAATAAGCCCGCCAAGTACCGCGGCGGCGATGAGGGCGACCAGCAATCCGCGCAACCGCATCGGCTATCTCCGGCGCAGCCAGACCATAATGCCGGCTACGATCACCAGAAGCGGCAGCAGGAATTGGGCTGTAAGCCGCAGCATGCTCATCTGGCCGCGCGTCATCTGAATCCGCCGGTCCTCGGGATCTTTGGGCCGGATGGAAATCAGGTCTTCGTCGTTGGAAAGCCAGTTCATCATGTTCACAAACAGGTCCCGGTTGCCGGCGAAGCGCAGAACATAGTTCGCCGCCCAGTCCGACGAACCCACGATCACATACCGGCCGTCGTGATCCGGCTGGCCCGTGCGGTAGGTTCCCGCGGCGGCCAGGACGAAGGAATCCTGCTTGCCCTTGCTGACGTCGATCTTTCGTTCTTTGCCGGATAGCTGCGTGGTCGCAAAGCTGTTCGGGCTGGACGAGATGATCTTCTCGGCGGAAGCTTTGTCTTTTGTGCCGTTGACGGTCAGCGAACGCGCAATGGCGAAGGCCGTCGCCGTTCCTTTCATGTCACGCACAATCGGTTGAGACTCGTAGCGGCTGGCCAGAGCGACCTCGGGACCCAGGCCATACAAGCCGCCGATGCCGCTGGTGTCGAGCACCTGGTCTTTGTTGAGCGTCACGCCCAGGTCGTCCATCAGCTTCATCAGGGCCGGATTTTCAGCGATCCGGTCTTTGCCGGAGTCGATGGGGGGGTCGAGCATGAACAAGGCGTCGCCGCCGCTTTCGACAAACTTCTTCAGCGTGTCGACCACGGCCTGCGGATAATCCACGTGTGGACCCGCCACGACCACGATGCCGCACTCCTTGGGGATTTCCGGCTTCTCAAGCAGGTTGACGGTCTGCGTCTTGTAGTTGTTTTTCTCGAGAAGGTCCTTTGCGCCGGAGTAGCCGTTGGGGCCGGTTTCGTCGAGCGAGTGCTCGCCCGCGCCGGCGGTGAAACACGCCGTCTTTTGGCCTTCTTTCAGCAAGCGGATGAGCGCGCTTGTTACTTCCTCTTCACTCAGGCTGCGGGCCTCCTGAGACTTGGCCGATGTCCGGAGCAGCGTTGTACCCATGGTGCGAACGCCGTACTGCCGCGCCAGTTGCGGCTTCTTGACCGGATCGATGTACTCCACGTGCAGCTTCGGAGACAGGTTGCCGTACCGGTCCAGCAGATCCTTGGCTTGAGCGAACCGGGACGTCTCGTCAAAGTACGACACCGTGACGTCCTGCTTCAGGCCGCTCACGATCTTAATGGTTTGATCGGACAGGCTAAAGCGCTTGTTCGAGGTGAAGTCCATCGACTTGTTGCGCTGATTGGCCAGCCAGTTGATGCCCGCCAGGACGGCGATCACGATCAACGTGTAGGTAACTGCGTAGGTTCCAAACTTGGATTGGCGGCTGGAAAAGAACCTCATTGATGCTACGCCCTCCAGCGGAGTGACTCAAGGCTCCGCGCCGTCATGAATAGTCCAAAAAACGTCAGCGTGATGTAGAAGATCGCATCCTTGGTGTCGATCACGCCTTTCGAGAAAGGTTCAAAGTGGCTGACGACCGACATGTATGCCATCACCTTCGCCCAGGCGGCCTGCTCGTAGCCGGCCACCCACTCGAAAACCCACAGCAGCAGGCAGACGCCGAACGTCGCCGCGCCCGCGATGATCTGATTCTTGGTCGTGGTGGAGATGAAGGTGCCGATGGCGAGCAGAGCGCCCGCCTGGAGGAGCAAACCCAGGTAGCCAACCAGCATCGGCTTCCAGTCCGGCTTGCCATAGGCGAACAGCCAGATGAAATTGAGCGCGGTAATGGCCAGCAGCGCGCCGTACAGCATCACCGCCGCGAGCCATTTGCCGATGATGATCTCCATGTCGCGAACCGGCGAAGTCAGCAGCAGTTCGGCCGTCCCCTGGCGCTTCTCTTCGGCGAACAGCCGCATCGAGATCATCGGAATCAGGAACAGCCCGATTACCGACGTGTTCATCAGCAGCGGCCGGATGATCATCTCGTTCAGATCCATGGGCATCGACCGCCCCATCATCTGCGACTGCATGCTGAAGCTGACGAAGATGCCGACGGCGTTCCAGAAGAAGAACCCCCAGATGATGGCGAACATCGCCAGCAGCAGATACGCCACCGGGGAGGCGAAGTAGCTTTTCAGTTCCTTCCGGCAGATCGTCCAGATATTTCTCATTGCTTGACCTCCGTGGCCTTCTCGCTGGCAGTCAACTCCAGGAAGATCTCCTCCAGGCTGACCGCGACTGGGCGAAGTTCGTTGAGATCCCAGCCGGACTCGACCACCGAGCGGGCCACATCGGCGCGCACGTTTCTGCCCTGAAGGCTTTCGATTTCAAAGTGGTGGCCGTGGTCGTTGGAACTCTTGAGAACGACCCGGCTGACTCCGGCGATCTGTTCCAGTTTCTGCCGGACGGCCCCTACGTCGAGTTGATCCTGATTCCGGCCGGTCACTTCCACGGCGATGGCTTCGGCGCCGCGCAGCCGGCTGGTGAGGTTCGCCACCGAATCGCGAGCCACCACGCTGCCCCGGGAAATGATAATCACGTGATCGCACGTCTGCTCGACTTCCGGCAGGATATGCGTGCTGAGAATCACCGTGTGCGCGGCGGCGAGCGACCGGATCAAATCGCGTGTTTCGTGAATCTGCTTGGGATCCAGACCCGAGGTGGGCTCGTCGAGGATCAAGACATCAGGGTTGTGGATGATCGCCTGGGCCAGGCCGACCCGCTGCCGGTATCCTTTCGACAACTTGGAGATCAGCTTCTTCCTGACGTCGGCTACGGCGCACCGTTCGGCAACATCTTTTACGCGTTGTGGAATCTCGGCGCTAGGGAGCCCCTTGAGCCGTCCGACAAATGTGAGGTACTCTTCAACCTCCATTTCCGGGTACAAGGGCGGCGTTTCGGGCAAATAGCCAATGCGCCGCTTCACCTCCTGGGGTTGCTTCTGCACATCAAATCCGGCAATCGACGCCGTGCCCTCGGTGGGCGGCATGAAGCAGGTGAGGATACGCATCGTCGTTGTCTTTCCGGCGCCGTTGGGGCCGAGGAATCCGACGATTTGACCCTTGTCTACTTCGAAGTCGATCGCATTGACCGCAACCGTGCGGTCGTATCGTTTCGTCAAGCCTTCGACTTTGATCATTCTTCCAATCCCTTGAGATGTGGGACGTTAATGCATCCGGTGGCGAACCTTCGCAGTGTCTCGCCGTTTGGATGCCTAAGGAATCTAGCATTTTCAGCATAGAGATGCGATTTGGTCTGTGTCAATCTGGACGAAAGACAGGATTTCGAGATTCGTCCGGCCAAGCGCCTCTCCCACGCGTCCCGGCGTAGACTCGTTGACCACGCCATCTCGTCCGGGAAAGCCTGCCCGGGCCACCCAAAATTTTCAAGTATTGGATTGACACCGCTGTGGATCTGCCTTAGTAGATAGGTAGCGCCTCGCCACGGATCACTGTGGAGGAGGGTTCTGAGCCGTGGGTACATGAGCTTCGGTGGCCGGGCGCGCCCATCCGGGGGATGGCGCGCCAACATTGGGTCCAAACCCGGTTGCGCAGTCAACCAATTGAGGAGACGTGCATGGCTGCAAAAGGTGTGGGCAAGTTTCGCCTCGACGTTCCGCTGGACGCATCAGGCGTCAAGGATTTCAAGCCGGAACGCGGCGTCAAGGTCGTTGCGTTCGACGGGAAAGGCCAGGCCTACGAGAGCATCGCCAAGTTCGATGCCAAAGGCAGAGGGACGGCTTCGATCACATTCCAGGAGGCCCCGGGCAACTTGCAGGTAGTCGTGGGGCCGGAAGACGCGACGGCGGATCAATTGATGGGATTGCAGACGATCAGCGTCAACGTCTCCAGGCGTCAGTGGGCCGGTCAGAGCCAACTGACTCTGGCGGCGGTGCCGATCTCGGCTTATTACTGGTGGTGGTGGTTTCGCTGGTGCCGCACGTTCCGGATCACCGGGCGTGTCGTCTGCGCGGACGGGAACCCGGTACCAGGCGCGACCGTTTGCGCCTACGACGTCGATTGGTGGTGGTGGTGGTGGAGCAACCAGCAGGTTGGCTGCGCCGTAACCGACCAGAACGGCGCTTTCGAGATCAACTTCACCTGGTGCTGCGGATGGTGGCCGTGGTGGTGGTGGGCGCGGCGGCACTGGCTGCTGGAACCGGTGCTCGCGGACCGGCTCACCCGGTTGCTGCGGGAAGCCAAGTTCCCAAGGATTCCGCTGCCGGACCCCAATCCGGATCCCGCCATCTTTGAAACTCTGCTGAATGCGTCCACCGCCGGACCGCCGGTGCGCCCACCGGCGGGCGCCGGCCGGAATACCGCGGTCATTCCCAGGGCCGTCGCGGCCGAACAGGCATTCGACTCGGCCCGGCTAGAGTCGCTGCGGACGCGTCTGGCCGGCGTGCTGCCTGGCGCCCTGCAATTCGAGCGGCTTCGACTATGGCCGTGGTGGCCGTGGTGGCCGTGGTGGGACTGCGCGCCCGACATCATCTTCAAGGTCACGCAGCCTTGCCGGGGAACGATCGAGACGATCGTCAATGAGACGATCTGGGATGCCCGCTCCAACATTCCCGTCAACCTCGACGTGACGCTCGCCGCCAACGACAAGGCCTGCTGCGTCACGGGAAGCACCTGCCTGGATGGAGGAGACTGCGCGTTTATCAGCAACATCTGTGAAGACAACATCGGCAACATCGGCGGCAACCCCGGACCGAACGTGGCCGCGCCTCAGGTGGGTTACCTGAGTCCGGGCCTCAACAGCATCAGCGGCGACCGCCCCTACTCGGGTACCGTGCCGTTGCGGGGCTGCATGGGCGATACGGTCGATTACTACGAGGTGCTGTATTCCACCGTGGGCTTTGGAGGACCCTGGACACCCATTCCGGGCGCTGCCGCCGGCGGATTCTCACGGTCTTACTGGGACAATGGCCTGAGCGACTGGGTTCCGGTTCCATTCCCGTTCACGACGATCAGCGACGGCGTGAGCGATCACACCGTAATCGAAAGCCTGCCGCACTGGGAGGCCAATCACGCGCCGCAACTGTGGGACGCCTACACGGTTAACCTGCTCTTCGAGTTTGTCACCCAGAACGTGCTGGCGGACGGGACCTACTACTTGCGGTTACGCGGGTGGACTCGTCCGGGATACGCGGGCAACATCTCCACCCCGGTGGATTTGCCAATCTGCGGCTCCCAGACGTTGAACGGGGTGGCCGTCACCATCGACAATCACCTGGTCACGGCGGGCCCGTCGGATCTGAACGGGCATCTTTGTTTGGGGACGGTTCATCAATGCACCACGGAACCGGACACTACCATACTGGCCGTCCAGATTCTGCACAATAACGGAACGTCCACCAACGTGAGCGCATGCGGGCAGGTGGCGGTCGCCGACACCGATCTGCTGCAGATCGATTTCGTGGCCAACGACCCGGATCCGCATCCCCACCTTGCGTATTACACTCTCCAACTCCATTTCGATGTGAATCTTTTCACGGACTTGCTCGATCCGAGCCTGTCGAACTGGTCGCTCGTTCCGAGCCCGATCGCGCCGGCGTGGGCGCCGGCGGCGGCGCAAGTTGGTCCCAACTACGGCGATGCCAACCCGGCCATGAGCGCGCTCGATCAAGGCGCCTCATCGCCTTATTGGCGTGGCGGCGCCATGCGGCTGACCGTTAAGGCCAAGGACACGCCCATGAGCCGGGGCGCGTTCCCCTACACCTGCTGCTACCAAATCCGGCTGAACGCGCACAAGCGCACCATTGGAGGAGGCGGCGCCGGGTGCGATCACAGCTTCTGGAGCCAATGGAACGTGACCGAGTATAGCTTCACGATCGACGTGTGAGGCGAGCGGGAGGCCCGCGCCGCTCCAAGCAGCGCCCACGCGGGCCTCCCTTGTGGGGCGATATCTTAATTGGCAGTGCGTTTCTACTGGCTGCTCCTGGGCATCCTGGCCGTCTGGCGGGTGACCCATGCGTTGAATGCCGAGGATGGCCCGGGAGATCTTTTCGTCAAAGTGCGCCGTCTGGCTGGCGGCGGCTTCTTTGGGAAGCTCCTGGATTGCTTCTATTGCCTCAGTCTCTGGGTGGCGGCGCCGTTTGCCTGGTGGCTGGGCGAAGGGTGGAAGGAACAACTATTGCTTTGGCCCGCTCTCTCGGCCGGGGCCATCATCCTGGAGCGAGTGACGGCCGAAAAACC